>JADLCR010000001.1 GCA_020847095.1 Oligoflexia bacterium
AAACCGGGAGAATGATATGCAACAATTTAGAACCTACCAACTCGCTCTTGAGCTCGCCAAACTCTGCCGCCAAATTAAACTCAAGGGGCCATACAAAAATCAATTCGACCGCGCGGTTTTAAGTATCGCGCTCAACCTGAGCGAAGGCAGCTCTCGAGAGTCTAAGCGCGATCGCCGGCGATTCTATGAGATTGCTCTCGGCAGTATTCGCGAGACTCAAACCTTAATTGAAATTCTTGATCTTAAAGAAATCCGCAAACTCACCGATCGACTCGCGGCCAGTGCTTATTGTCTGTGCCGCAGTCTGCGGGATGAAGGTGCTCTTTGATCGGGCTCGGGCATCGGCCCTTCTGGCAGTCGGGCCGAGGGTGACGGGCCACGGCCGATCATCCTGGCATCAGTATCACTTCCTACGACGCTAAACGAATCGGTACCATAACTCTAATGGTTGCCAAAATTTGATAAGAATTTTTTTGGACAAATGGGAAAAATTGCCTTGGGACTATTTCCCTATACTCATCTGGTACCGCCTCAATTGAAAGAAAGATCTGCATATTAGGTAATCCATGTCTAAAACCCTGCTTTTGCGTAACCCCTGCGTAATTAGCGGTATTGACGTATCCGCCGTGCGTGTTGCATCGGGGTCTCGATTTCATCGCTTTCTGTCAGCCAGTTAAGGACCGTTAACAGGTACGTCCGCGGATCAAGATCGTTCTTCTTGCACGACTCGATAATCGTGAAGAGAGTCGCAGCCGTCTCGGCTCCCGTGTGGGAGCCCGAGCCGTAATAATTTTTCCTGCCCATTACGGCATGACGGATCGTTCGCTCGGCCTCGTTATTTGACAGCGGGATTCGAGTATCCGTCAAAAATAACTCAAAGCCCGGCCAGCGCTTACTGAGGTACAGTATGGCCTTCCTTTTTTGCGATTCCTCTCTTGATTTAGGACACTCCTCCAGTAGCATTTGCTTCAGATCATGCACAACTCGGGCGCTTTTAGTTTCGCGCAGTCGCTTGAGTTCCCCAAAGTCCTTGGCAAGCCGTTCGATCTCAAATAATTCGTCGATCTTATCCAAAATGGGCGCAACCGTTGGGTCATGTGACTCGATTTTGAAAAACTCGCGTCTGGCGTGCGCCCAGCAGTATGCATGCGGGATTTTTGCCTCATCCAAAACTCCGTTATATGTCTCAAGGCCGTCGGTCACGACTGGCCCGCTGTAGCCCTTCAACTTCTCCTTTAAGACTTTCGCCGAACGGGTCGGCTTGAAGAAGTAGTAGCTTCCGCAGCGATTCGATATGATCCACATAAACCCGTCTCGCTCGCTCTTGTTTTGAATGCCCCAGGGCGTCTCATCGATGTGAAGAGCCGTGTCGCTCTCCAAAAGTTCCGACAAAATTTCTTCCTGAATAGGTTCAAGCGCTGAAGCCGCCACAGCGCACAGGCGCGACAGTGTCGAGTTGCGCATGCCCTTAAGCCCAAGGGACCCCATCTGGCGAACCTGCCGCTCCAAGGGGATGTGGCTAATGTATTTGTCCGACACCACTGATGCCACGAAGTCAGTCGTATAGTTCATTCCCGGCAAAAGCCCTGGCACGGGCGCGGTTAAAATCACATCCTTGTCGTCCACCTGGCAGGTAAAATGCTCCTTCAGTTTATATTTTTTCTTCTTGAAGATCTTCTTGATGTAGCGCCGATCAATAATTTCGATCTTAGTGACGGTTTCAAACGCGTTCGGGATCTCCTCCCATAAATCAGACCACTTTTCCAAATGGTGTTTTCTGATGCCGCGAACACGGCCCTCCTCTTCGAAATCAGCTTCATGAAGCGATACCTCGATCTCCTGGGCGTCCAAGTCGGCCCATCGAGTCTTAATTGTTTGGCCCGATTCGTCCCTAACTTCGTTTGTCGGGAACATGGCCTGGCTAAAAATTAAATTCTCCGACTGGCTCCGAGTCCGTGGGCGATCACTTGCATCCATTCTTTTCTCGGCTTTCCGCCCGTAAATGGAGCGCCGGATTAACTTCAGCTTCTCTTCGATAGCAAAACTTTTCTGATCTCGTTCGGCCTGCTCGGCGTGCAGACGCTTAATTTCATTCTTCTGGCTCTCAATGTGCTCGGCCATGTCGGCCATCAGAGCCGCAATAACTTCCGGACTCTCAGTCCGAACGATCCGCTTCATTTTTTCCTTAAAATCCATTTCCTATGATGATGGCTGAGATCCAATAGGTAAAGCAAATGACTCCCGCTGCGGCATTGAAGCCGTAAGCGAGCGATCCACTAAAGGCCTTCGGATTATGCTCCCGTGCAGGATCAATTGCAGCTCCTGCTGGCTGATCTCGTTTCTTCCCAAAAGTTCTGAGTGCGACATAAAGTTCCCGCGTTCCATGCGTTTAGCGATCAACACCAGCCCACTGCCGTCATAAACCAAAATTTTAAGCCGCCTGCGGTTTTTGCCAAAGAACAGGTAAACATGGCCCTGATCCATAATCGCCTTCATCTGGTGCACGCAATAACTGTGGAGTTTTTCAAATCCGCACCGCATGTCGATGGGCTCACGGTAGACAAAAATTCTTAAACCCTTGCGATCCAGAAACATCAAACTCTCCCAAGTCCCTTTAAAACGCGAATGACGGCGTCAGGCACGCCCTCAACCCGGTACCCGCTTGGCGATGTAACCGTGACCGTTGCATTTTCTTCTGGACCTGAATTTCTTGATGCAACCGTCACGGTTGCATTTTTGCGGACCTCCAAAGCGTGGAACTGGGTCATTTTTTTCTGATAATACCGCCACTGCATGATCGTCTCGTAGGGCACACCGGTAAGCCGGGCGATTTCTTTGCGATTCATTTCCATTGCATCAAGATGCAGAATGCGTTCACGGATTGACTTCGGCCACGCCCGCCGGCGGTCTTCGCCCACCTCGGACAAATACTGCTCACGCATTTGATTCACTTCGCTGATGATTTGGGCCGCCTGGTCGGTCATCGCTTGACTCCTTCGACCGGCGGATCTTACTTCGAACGGGGGTTCGATTTTAGGCGTGAATTACGCAGCGGTTACGCTTTTGCAGATTTGCCGTGTATTCATGGAATAGGTTCGAGTCTGATTTTGTGACAGCTACGCGGTTGGCATCAAAGACACATTGGGGCTTTTTACCGATTTTAAGAACTTTTTAGGAATTTTCGGCCACAAATCGGCCACGGAATTCTGGTTAGGCGACGGGTTCTATGGGCAATTTTTTACAAATTTGCCGATTTGATATGAACCAAAGACCACCAGTTATCAGAAGAATCACGCAACGACTTAACGGGGCAACTTTTGAATAATCAGACATAAAGAAGGCAAATGATCCAACAAGAGGGAATCGCCATAAAACAAGCAAATAAGCTAACAATAGTCCCGAGAAAGTCATAGCGGCTGATCGATTCGACGGTTCCTGAGTAGCAATTAAAATGATATTTGTGATGAGAAGAAAGATGGCGACTATTGGGAAAACTCCAAAATAAAACGTAACAAAAAGAAAGCCCATCAATTCAGCATTTAGAAATGAAATGAGCTGTCCAATAACCAAAATTAAAAAGGTAAAAGTAACTAACCCATTCCAGCCAGATACAAAAGCAAGATATTTTTTAAACATCACTTTCCTCAGAAACCCTCTCCTGGAATCCTACTCGCGCACTGAGTGTAAGTCATTGTACATCGACCCCGCCGACATCTTTGCTGCTCTTTTTTTCCGAGCGCAAAGACCCGAACCCCGGTTTTGTTCAAATTTTCCTGATTTTCTGAATTTTTATGGCACTGGTTTGGCACTGTTGGCATGGGCACTACTTATGATCCTTCAGGCGCATCCTTAAATACCGAATGCTCCATGACACCAAGAGGCCAAAGGACGCGCCAGAAACCACGGATACTACCTCTACTAGGGTGTCACCTGGGCTGAGGTGTGCCGCTGCCAAACCAAAAAATACTGTCCATGCGATAACTATAATAACATCCAACCAAACATTCGACTTCATACAGCCCTCAGACGTGTTCTATGCAGTATCTCATTAAAACCCCCTACTGCACATATTTTCGTTTCGAGGAGGATTTTGACAAAAGTCATGAAGATCATCCAAGCCTGGAATAGGAGTGGTTCTTCTACCAATGTAGTCTTCAAACAATAGCCCAGATGGGTCGATCAAGTTGATCGGATCATTCATGACGTAGCCATAAAGGTTTGTATTGCCCCCGTTAAACAAAATCAGATCCTTACTCGTCCGCCGCCAAAGCCAAAGGGTTGAAAGCATGGGTTTAAGACAAAGTATAACTACCATGTTATTATGTTCAACCACTTGAGAGCATAAAGGCCAATCCAAAGAACGCAAAACCCAATTCGACATGCGACGGCGATACTCATACGATGTCGATGTTGGAGTACCTCAGCGCGCATATCTTCGGGGACCAAAGAATTCCAATTTTTTATGAACGGAGACGCAATTTCCCGACGCTGCCTATTCGTCAACGTGAACCAATATTCTCCTTTGGGTTGTGAGTAATATAGGAATCTTTCGATGGGCCAAAATCCCAAGATTGTGGCCACAAACAAAACCAATCTCCAGGTTGTCATAACGTATCTCCTACAAGCGTGCAACCAGACTGGAAGATCATCGGCCAGTTGTGATAATGCGGGCCGTGTTGAGTATAGTCACGAGTTGTCAGCAAAAACTCGTCCATGCTGCTCGGGTAAATCGAATTGGTAAATGAGCGGTTACACTAAGATTGATCGGGATCAAGGTTTTTTTGCTTTTGTTGCGGCCCCGGAAGAGTTGCGGGGCCAATGCGGGGTTGTGGTTCGGGACTTGTCCATCAGGGAGCCCGGCCGAAGTCGTCGGCCCGAAGGTTACGGGCCACGGCCGGGACGTTGGAGGAGTTGATAGATCAGGTCTGACAGGCAATATCAGTTCAATGAGAGCTATGAAATTCAATCATCTTGGCCTCAGTATCACTTCCTACGACGCAAAACGAATCGGTGCCATCAACTCTAATGGT
>JADLCR010000002.1 GCA_020847095.1 Oligoflexia bacterium
AGTGCACGTCCGATAAGCAAAAAAGCACCGCTCAAAATAAAACCGAACACAACGGTGAGACGGCTGATGTTCTGCGCTTTCGTGAAGAACGTTAAGCTGAATGCCGTTAACTCACTCCAAAAATACGCTGAAAGCAATCGGCGCAACTGATCTAAACCTAACGGCCCTGGTTGGCAGCGATAGACCGAGGCCAACACAAATGAAATAATACATAATCCTGCTGGAATCAAAGCAAGACCTGCGAACTCTTCAAGGGAGTGAGAAGGAAAACCAAAAACCAAGTCGTAAATTTCACGTGCCAAAATGTAGCCCAAATAAACAGCTACAAAATCGACAAGAATTAACCCCGTTAAGGAAATTAACGAAAAGGACCGTGGTCTTGAACCCATAAATCTAATTTACTTTTTTGGACCGGCGAACTCAAAGGGTAAATTTTGCCCCAAAACTCGCTCATAAGAATTTACAATGCGCTGCGAAATTGTCGGAATTGAGTAGAGATTCGCGTATTTGAGTGCCGCATTCTTCAGCTCCAAGCGCCGGTTTTGGTCTCCCATTAGGTCTTGGAGCCTTTGGACGAGATTTTCAATATCGGCTCGCTTGAACAGCTCAACAGCTCCATCGACCCTTTCGTTAAGCTCGGCATTGATAGCGTGATCAGAGGTTAAAACAGGGCAACCCATTGACAGCGCCATGGCCAAAGAACCAGAGCCTGTGGTCTCTCTAAACGGGGACAACACCAATGATGCTTCTGCCAAGATAACAGAAGCCTTTTCGATAGGTATAAAACCTGTAATCTCTACCGAATCTCCAAGACCAAGGCGTTTAATTTTACGCACACAGGTCTTGAAATAGGCCTTATCCTTTCGGGTTCGCACGCCTCCGGCCAATATGAGTTTTCGATTCTGAAACTCTTTCGGAAGTCGCGCCCAGGCCTCAATCGCCAAGTCCTGTCCCTTATCGGGAGTAAAGAAGCCAAAGACTACGACCGGCCCGTTAGCGGCAGCACTTGATTTGATTTTTGATTCGGGAACAAAGTGAGCAATGGTCTCAACACGCTCTTGCCCTGAGGATCTAATCAAGTTCATTTGATGCCTCGAGTGAACATAAACATTGGCCAAGTCCCCCCAAGTAGCTCGCCCCCAAATTCTCGCCAGCCACGGAAGGAGAGTAGCGTTCACCGCCGCTCGCAGCGGAATTTGCCAAGCTGAGCGGTTGAGCGGATACCGATAGTCTTCGGCAATGACGGTATGTGCTGTGGCGACCATTCGACAATTTCTTAGGCGGCGGCCCAGAGCACGCTTCAACCGCGGAAAGATATAAAACGGAGGGTTTTTGCCACCAAAAAGGCCATACTCGTGTTGAAAATGGATGAGATCAGGCTGTTCATTCACCAAGTGCCGGAGCAGCCGTCCCGGAGTTCGAAACTCATCAAGAGACACGACTTCGATTTGCCACCCTTTTTGATCGCAAAGTCTTTTGACTTCAGGAAAAAGGGACTTCGAATAATCGGCAATTCCGCATTTTCGGTTCCAGCTTGTCACCCAGCGTATCTTCACACTATTCTTATGCCATTAATCGAATTTTTTTGGAATTGCTCGTTTTGTTACCTATGGCATAAGATAGCCGCTCAAAAGGGAGACCGGAAACATGGCTGCGTCATTTGAAAGTCGTTACTTCGCTGAGGTTCAGAAAATCGCCACTACAATCAACTTAGACACCATTGCCAAGATGGTTTCCATTCTCAACGACCTACAAGAGCGTCACGGGCGACTTTTCTTTTTGGGAGTTGGCGGAAGTGCTGCCAATTGCACCCACGCCGTCAATGACTTCAGAAAGATTGCCGGAATCGAATGCTACTCACCCGTTGATAATGTGGCTGAACTCACGGCAAGAATTAATGACGACGGGTGGGAGACGGCTTTTACAAACTGGCTTAAAATTTCAAGACTCAGCTCTAAAGATGCCCTTTTTATTTTTTCGGTCGGCGGGGGAAATAAAGAAAAAAACGTAAGCGCCAATTTGGTTCACGCGATGGATTTTGCGAAATCAGTGGGCGCTAGGATCATGAGTATTGTTGGTCGAGATGGGGGCTATGCAGGGAAAGTCTCCGATGCCTGCATCATCATCCCGACCCAAAGTCAGGACACCATCACGCCCCATGCAGAGGCATGGCAAGCCGTCGTTTGGCATATGCTCGTGGCTCATCCACAGGTCATGAAAAATGCAAACAAATGGGAATCGATCGACAAAAAATGACGTCACAAAAGGCGGTCTTTCTTGATCGGGACGGAGTCATCAACGCAGCTATCGTTCATGATGGATTACCCTACCCACCACAATCCATTGACACCCTTCGAATTATTCCAGGAGTGAGCCAGGCACTGGAAAAGCTAAAGTCGCTGGGATTCTTAACGGTGGTCTTTACTAACCAGCCGGACGTTTCGAGGGGAAAACAAACTCAAGAAGAAGTCGAAAACATCAACAACTTACTCAAAGCCCAACTGCCTCTTGATTCGATAAAAACCTGCTACCACTCAGACAGCGACAAGTGCCAATGTCGAAAACCCCTACCCGGAATGATTTTAGAAGCCAGCCGCGAGCTCGGCATTGATCTTGGAAAATCTTTTGTCGTCGGAGATCGATGGCGGGACATTGATGCCGGTAAGGCTGCTGGCTGCAGAACTTTTTTCATCGATTACGGGTATTCGGAGAAGAGGCCTGAGCCCGACTGGGTCGTGCAGTCGCTACTCGAAGCGACTCAAATCATTGCTCATCTAGAATCGCAGTCAATCGGCTAAGAAACTCCAGCCTCAATTGATCAATGCCAATTCCAATTTTGGCTGATGGCAATTTTCCATTAAATCCACTGGCCACGCAGCCGCTACGCTTGAATGCGCCAACTAATTCTTCGGCTCCGCCACCTTCTGAATATATCACCGGTATTCCCCAGGATTGAGATTCAGAAATCACCATGGGAGCGTTTTCTTTAACCAACGAAGGGATCGCTATGGCCGACGCTCCTGAAATTAAATTCCATTTTTTTTGAGTATCGGCCACACCAACGTAAATCAAATTTTCAAGTGTGGCCTTTTCAAATTGAGGGCGTAAGGGTCCATCGCCAGCGACTACAAAGTTAAACTCGCGAAACTGCTGGGCCCACTCCAACATTTTAAGTGGTCCTTTTTCATAAGAAAGCCTTCCCAAATACAAGACATAGGGTTTGTCGGCTTGAGACCCCATGGTCATAACCTCTTGAGGCGCACGATCAAAGGCAATCGAATACAAAGTCTCGCTCTTGCCTTTGAAACTTAAGGCCCCTAATGCCTTTTCTAACATTTTTAATGAAAACGTTGAGACCGCAGCCAGGACATCAACATGTGGCAGAACTCTCTTTGCAACACGACGATTTTTATAAATCAGGGCATAGAGAAGTGATTGTACCCAGCCGTGCTGGCAGTTTTTGAAAAAGCTGCGATGACTCCCTTTTGTCCAACAATCGAAACATTCACTTTTTCGATCAAAAACCAGCCCGTTAGCGCAGATCAGGCGAGCATTGTGAACCCAAGAAACAACCTTAATTTCCTTGGTTTGACAAAACTGAGGCAGGTCCAAAGATATGGTCGGAATAAAATTATTGAAAATAACATGGCTATACCGCTCTGAGTCGACGACGCGCTTAACTTTTTGGAAACTTGGTCGAAGCCTCTCAATACCCAAAGCCATAAACAAAACTTCAAGGGCATCCACCATTCGAACAAATGGATTGAGTGAGGCAAAGTCCATCACGTCGAATTTAATCTGAAGCTGCCGAAGCGCAGGCAACAATGTAGAATCCAAAAAGACATCTTCACCGCCGCGATGGCGATACCGCCGGTGGATGACCAGAACACGAGTCAAATTTTTATTGGCTTTGTTCACTGGTTGTGAAGTATCAAATTACCAATGGGGAATCCATTGGAACTTTCCGTATTAATTCCAACTTACAATGAGCGAGACATCGTTTCACATGCCCTTGTTGAAATTGAAACCGCCCTTGGAGCCCTTGCAAAGCAAACAGAAATCATTATCGTTGACGATGGAACCGACGACCTTCCAGAAGTTGTTTCCAAGTCAAAGAGCAAACTTTCATTTCAAAATGTCGAAGTGATTCGTAATCACCCGCCCTTAGGAAAAGGGCGATCGCTTGTTTCGGGGTTTCAACGCGCTCAAGCACCGGTGGTTGGCTTTCTCGATGTGGATCTCTCCACGCCTCCGAGCTATATATTAAAGGCTTTTACGAGCATCAAATCGGGCCAATCCGATATCTTCATTGGCTCGAGAAAGGCCTCGGGCTCAGAAGTCACGAGAGAGCAATTTTGGCTTAAAGACATATTAGGTCATGTCCTTGGTTATTTAGCACGTGGAGTCATTTTCTTTAGAATGCGCGCCTATGCTGATACTCAATGTGGTTTTAAATTTTATCGCAACGACGTGGCAAAAACTCTTTACCGTGACCTTGTGGCTCCCGACGGTCTGAACGATTTGGAGATTCTTCTACGCGCCAACCTGCTTAAGATGCGGGTTCAAGAATGTGGTGTTGTCTGGACCGACCTGAGGGAAAGCAAACGCACTCTCCGACGCATTTTAGTGGGGGAACTTATTGCGATGTGTCGAATCCTTTGGACCTACAAGATTCAGGCCTCTCAAAGCCGTAAGCGACTTGCAACCTCCAAGTAACTCCGGCTAAAAGATATAAAGACAAAAATAGGAGACTTTACATGGGCTTAAAACCGATGCGCATTCACATTTATGCTGACGGAGCCAACCGTGACGACATGCTACGGCGCTACAAAGAAGGTGCTGTCAAGGGTTTCACGACAAACCCAACACTGATGGCAAAGGCCGGCATCCGAGATTACGAATCTTTTGCGAAATCTGTTTTAGAAGTCATCAAAGACCTCCCCATCTCTTTCGAAGTTTTCTCCGATGATTTTCCAGAAATGAAAAAACAAGCATTAAAAATTAAGTCCTGGGGAAGCAACGTTAACGTAAAAATTCCCATTTCAAATACCAAAGGTCAATCGTCGTCACAGTTGATAAAAGAATTGTTGGCCGAAGGCACAAAGCTCAATGTGACGGCCATTTTCACAAAAGAACAGCTCACCGAACTTCGAGCCATCATGAATAAAAATGATGATGTCATTGTTTCTGTTTTTGCAGGAAGAATTGCCGACGCTGGTTTTGATCCCGTCCCGTTAATGAGTGAAACCGTAAAAATGTTTTCTGATTTACCAAAGGCAAAAGTCCTTTGGGCTTCTCCACGCGAAGTTCTCAACGTCTACCAAGCTGATGAATGCGGTTGCCACATCATTACTGTCACAGACGACATTCTCAAAAAACTAAGCCTCCGTGGAAAAAACCTAGGAGAGTTTTCTTTAGAAACCGTAAAAATGTTTTACGACGATGCCACCAGGGCCGGGTTTCAACTTTGAAGGTTCTAATCACCGGAGTTGCGGGTTTTATCGGAAGTCACCTCGCCGACCATTATTTGGCCCAAGGAGTTCAAGTCGCAGGGATTGACAATTTCTCAACGGGCCAATCGGAATTTTTAGTCGGCGCTAATAAGAATCCCGGTTTTAAACTCTTTCAATCGGACCTTTTTAATTACACCAACACGGAAAAGATTTTAAAAGAATTCAAACCCGATGCGGTCGTCCATTTGGCAGCAAATGCAGACGTGCGATTCGGGCTCAATCACCCGCGCAAAGATTTAGAACAAGGAACCATTTGCACATTCAATATTTTAGAAGCCTCAAGGCAAGCTGGCGTTAAACAATTTGCCTACTCTAGCACCGGTTCAGTTTACGGCGAGCCCACTGTATTTCCGACTCCCGAAAGCTGTTCATTTCCGATTCAAACAAGCCTTTATGCGGCAAGCAAACTAGCTGGTGAAGCACTAATCCAATCTTATGCTGAAGGTTACGGCATCAAGGGATACATTTTCCGATTTGTCTCTATTTTAGGCGAACGATACACCCACGGTCACATCTTTGATTTCGCCAAGAAGATTAAGGCCAATTCCAAGTCCATCGAAGTCTTGGGTGATGGCAATCAGCAAAAAGCTTACCTCTATGTCGGCGATTGCATCCGTGCCATCGACCACATCATGAAGACGCAAAATGAAAAAATTAATATTTTTAACTTAGGCCCCGATGAATACTTAACTGTTAATCAATCTCTTGATGTGATCTGTAAAACAATGAACGTCCAGCCCACTCGCGACTACACCGGCGGTAAAAGAGGCTGGATTGGTGATAGCCCTTTTATTTTTCTAGACTGCACCAAGCTTAAAAAAACAGGTTGGAAGGCCACCCGCACCATTCGCGAAAGCGTTGAAATCACTTTAAAGTATTTATTGGAAAACTCTTGGTTACTAGAAAGAAGGTCTTAAATGATTCTCACAAGAGCACCGCTTCGAATTACTTTTGGAGGCGGCGGAACTGACCTACCGTCTTACTATCGAAAATTCGGCGGTGAATTGGTTGCGGCAGCCATAGATAAATATATCCACATCGCCCTTCACAAAATCTTTCCAAATGAATTTATTATTAAATATTCCCAAATCGAAAGAACACCGCACCTTGAAGAAATCAAACATCCGATCATTCGAGAGGTCTTGCGATTTCATGGAGTTGATCCCCGATTAGAGATTCTCAGTATGGCCGACATTCCAGATGGCACGGGCTTGGGATCATCGGGAAGCTTCACCGTCGCGCTGATTAAGGCAATTTCTTTTTACAAGCGTCAGCATTTGCTCACACAGGAATTAGCTGAAGAGGCTTGTGATATTGAAATTAACAAGTTAGGGGCACCAATCGGGAAGCAAGATCAATATGCCGCCGCCTACGGTGGCATTACTTGTTTTAAATTTAATAAAGACGACACCGTCACCGTTGAGCCGGTTCACATCAGCCCCGAGACTTTGCACTCTCTAGAAGACGATCTTCTATTATTTTTTACCGGTTACAGCCGAAGTGCTTCAGCCGTTCTCAGTGAACAAAAGAAAAAATCCGAGTCCCTTGATAAAGACATGCTTGAAAATCTTCACTTCACGAAAGAGCTCGGCATTCAGTCTCGAAAAACATTGGAATCAGGCGATTTGAAAGAATTCGCCAGACTCATGCACGTCCATTGGGAAAATAAAAAGAAGAGATCCCAGTCGATGACCAAATCAGATATCGATAATGCCTATAATGTTGCCATGGATAACGGAGCACTGGGCGGAAAATTGATCGGAGCCGGAGCTGGGGGCTTCTTAATGTTTTACACAAAAGACCACAGCCTTCTAAGAAATGCGATGAGCAAACTCAATTTGGAAGAGGTGCGTTTTAAGTTTGATTTTGAGGGAGCAAAGGTCGTTTCAACATGAGCCAAACCGTTCTCGTCGTTGGGACATGGCATTTAGGATCAGTCATTGGGGTGTGTACCGCAAATGCGGGTCAAAACGTTTACCTATGGGATCAAAATGACAATGTTAAAAGCCAGTGGTCAAAAGGTAGCCCTCCCCTGCATGAGCCGGGGCTTACCGATATGGCGACGAAGCTCTTTGGAAAAAACCTTTTTTGGGCGTCTGACTTAAAATCAGTCAGTCAAAAAGCTCAGTGGATTTTTCTTTGCTACGACACGCCCATAGACGACAAAGATGAAATACTGCTCGATTCGGTGGAAGACGGATTTAAAACCGTATTGAACCAAGGGTTTTCAAATGATTGCCGATTTTATTTTACAAGCCAACTTCCGGTTGGAACCTCACGTCGATTTCGAAATCTGATAACAAAGGCGAATCCGCACTGGCAAGGTCATGTCATTTACCAACCTGAAAACTTGAGACTGGGCGAAGCCATTTCATGCTTTCTAAAGCCCGATCGCATGGTGCTAGGAATCGACTCTCAGGACAATTCAATTCGAAACAAACTGCGCGACGATTTTTTGAAATTGACTGGAATTACAGACGTCCCTGTAAATCTCATGAGCCTCGAAACCGCAGAGATGACGAAACACGCTCTTAACGCGTTTCTCGCCGTGAGTGTGGTTTTTGCTAATGAGTTGGCAGAAATTTGCGAGGAAACAGGGGCTGACGCTTGGGAAGTTGTAGCGAGCCTCAAACAAGACGCTCGAATCGGGCCAAAAGCCTTTTTGCGACCGGGCATGGGCTTTTCAGGCGGGACACTCGCCCGTGATGTCAAAACACTTAGTCATTTGACTCCTCCGAATAAAAATCACAGTTTTTTTAAAGAACTCTACTCCATCAACCAAGCGCGTAACCTCTGGATCAAACGACAGCTGGAAAGCCGACTTGGTTCCCTCAAAGGAAAGAGAATCACGCTATTGGGAGTGACCTATAAGCCCCAAACAAGCACGGTGCGCCGTTCACCGGCGTTAGAACTCGGCCAGCTTCTTAAAAGCGAAGGAGCAAAACTCGTAGCCCTAGATCCGATGGCTGACCTTTCTGAACTCACAACAGCAGAGCGACAAGGTTTGCCATTTGAACTGATGCAATCGCCTGAGGAGGCGTTGAAGAAATCGCATGGCGCGGTTTTGATAACGGAATGGCCACAATTTAAGGAGCTTAATTGGACTCAATTGAAAGACACCATGGAAGTGCCTCTCCTCGTAGATACAAAAAATTTCTTATCCCAAATAGGCCAACTCGGGTATCGCGTCGTGATTCCCGGAAAACCAAAGGATCTGACATGAAAAAGCGCGTGCTGATTACCGGCGCCGGTCGTGGAATCGGGCAAACCATTGCCGTAACACTCACCGGACTTGGCTTTGAAGTCAGCGGGTGTGCTCGTTCACAAAAAGAATTGCAAGAAACCAAGGACCTCACCAAAGGGGCCATGCATACGACCCCAGTTGATGTGACAGACGAGCAAGACTTACGAAAGTGGATTCTCACTGAAATGGCCAAACCCGGCGCCGAACCTTGGGGCCTTGTAACCGCTGCCGGGATTTATGGCCCTATCGGGTCTTTTGTGGATAATTCTTGGGACGATTGGAAAAAGGGAATTGAGATCAACCTGTATGGCACCGCCTTGGCCTGTCAGATTTTTGCCGGTGAGTTGATCCGACTCAAAAAACAAGGCTCTATTGTCTTGCTGTCTGGAGGTGGAGCCACGCAGCCGCTTCCCCAATTTTCGAATTACTGCGCGGCAAAAGCGGCTGTCGTACGATTCGGAGAAACTCTTGCCCAAGAACTCAAACCACACGGAATTACTGTCAACGCCGTCGCACCAGGAGCGGTTAATACAAAACTAACTGAAGAGCTGCTTCAAGCGGGACCAGAAAAGGCCGGGCGCGACATGTACGAAAAAGCGCTTAAACAAAAAGAATCCGGTGGCACAAGCCCTCAAAAAGGATCGGACCTCGCCGCCTATCTATTGAGCCATGAGGCGCGCCAAATCACGGGACGACTTATTTCAGCCGTATGGGATCCGTGGGGAACCATGCACGAGAATGCAGAAGAAATTATGAGAACGGATATTTATACTCTGCGAAGAATTGTTCCAGAAGATAGGAAAAATCGACCATGAAAGTGGCCATTCTTGGTTGTGGATTAATTGGCGAGCGTCGCGGTCTTCAGATTGCTCCTCACGAAATTGTTGGAGTCTATGACCCGGATGCCGAACGCGCTAACAGCCTCGCAAAAAAACTCAATACAAGAACTTTTCAAAATGAAGAGGACTTACTCAAGAATTCACGGTGCGATATTGTCATCATTGCAACTCAAAACAATCAATTGGCCCCCTTGGCGTTAAAGGCCATTGAGGCCCTTAAGCACGTACTTGTGGAAAAACCCGCCGCCATTCAAGTAAACGAACTCGTAGCGCTAAAAGAGGCTGCGAAAAAATCAAAGGTCGCCGTCAAGGTTGGATTTAATCATCGGTTTCACCCGGCTCTAATGAAAGCCAAAGAACTCTGCGACGAAGGCGCTCTAGGAGAGCTCATGTTTTTACGAGGGCGCTATGGGCACGGGGGCCGTCTCGGATATGAAAACGAATGGCGTTCCAATGCGAAAATTTCGGGTGGAGGAGAATTAATTGATCAAGGAGTTCACCTTCTTGATTTGATTTATTACTTTCTTGGCCCGCTGCCGCACCACACGTCAATGGTCACCACAAGCTATTGGCCAATCAAGGTCGACGACAATGCGGTCCTTACACTTTCGGACGGCAAGAAATGGGCAACTTTTCATGTGAGTTGTTCAGAGTGGAAAAATACCTTTTCTTTAGAAATATATGGCCGCACTGGAAAAATTTTAATTGGCGGCTTGGGGAAGAGTTACGGCAAAGAAACTTTGACTTACTATCGTATGCTTCCTGAAATGGGCCCACCCGAATCAAAAACCTTTGAGTTTGATTCAGAAGACCGGTCTTGGAGTCATGATTTAGAAAATCTCGTCAATCACATCACTTCCGGCAGTCCGCTACTTGGAGATTTGGACTCGGCCCTTTACGCCCTCAAACAGGTGCGCGAAGCTTATCGCGCCAATGGATTCTTAAACTTGCCATGCAGTGTTTAGTTTTAGCCGGGGGCCTCGGCACCCGAATGAAATCGGTATCGGTTAACAAGCCTAAAGCCCTCTTACCAGTGGGCCATCAAACTTTTATCGATTGGCAGCTGCAATGGTTGAAATGTCTTGGCATGAACAGCGTCGCCCTGTCCCTTGGGCACGGTGGCGAAGTTATCGAAGCCCATCTTCGTACAAAACTCGGAAGCCCCAACTACCCGTCGCTAGCTTTTGTTTATGATGGCCCGGAACTGCTTGGTACCGGTGGCGCCGTAAAAAAGCACCTTCATATGCTCGATCAAGATTTTATTGTGACCTATGGGGACACCATTGTTTTTGCGCCGTTAAATAAGCTGATGACAAGTCATAAGGATTCAAAAAAACCCCTGACCATTGTCATTCTTGAAAACCGAAATCAAGGTGACAAGAGCAACGTTGTCTTTACCAACCAGCGATTTCATTACGATAAATTTAAGACCACCCCGGAAATGCATCATATCGACTCTGGAATGCTCGTTATTTCAAAGGAGCATTTTAAGTCCAATTCTCACGAACAGAAATTTGATTTGGCCTCGTACATGACGAAATGTTGTGAACAGGGCTTGGCCAATCCTTTCTTGATCGAAAGATTGTTTATCGAATTGGGATCCCCGGCGGGATACGAAAACTTCAAAAAGATTTTCGAAGCACCTGACTTTTCATTAGAAAAATTAGCGAAAAGCGCAGGGCTTTTATGAAGGAAACGCAACTTTTTAAGCTGCCCTTTATTTATGGCGATCACCAATCTCAACTACAATATATAAAGTCGTTAACGCAGAAATCTCGCGGAAGCAGTGTCATTTTTTGCAACGCACATTTAATTTCCGAATGCGCCACTCACCCGGCGTTTTATGAATCAATGAAGTCTGCCAGCGCGGTCATTTTTGATGGTGTACCTCTCGTTTGGACCGCTCGGATGTGTGGAATGAAGGATCCCAACCGGTACTCTGGCGCCGATTTTATGACTGATTTTTTTCGGGCCACACCCAACGAAAAGCACTTTTTCTTAGGCTCCACTCAGCAGGTGCTCGATAAAATTAAATTACGATTTCCCCATTTGAACGCCGAATACTTTTCGCCTCCGTTTAAAGGTCATTTCGATCAAAATGAGCTCCAAGATCATCGTCAACGGGTACTAGAATCAAGAGCCCGATTCGTGTGGGTGGGGCTGGGGGCTCCCAAACAAGAAAACTACGTGCTCACCCAGGCCCCGCAAACAAAAGGGGTCGTCTGGCTGGCCGTGGGAGCGGCATTCGATTTTTTGTCGGGTCAAAAGGCCCGAGCACCCCAATTTTGGCAAAAATACGGCTTAGAATGGGCCTGGAGGCTCGTTCAGGAGCCTAAACGTCTTGGCCCCAGGTACCTTAAAACCAACCCCCTGTTTGTTTTGGCGGCGGCCAAAGAAGTATTACGGAACTTGCCTCGTAAAGCTCTCTAAGGTACAAAAATCCTTCATGATTAAGGTACTTGTAACCGGTGGAGCCGGCTATATCGGATCCCATGTTTGTCGTCACCTTCATGACGCGGGATATGAAGTTTTTGTTCTCGACAACCTTTCTACGGGATCGAAGGAAAATATCATTTCTCCAGCAACATTCATTGAAGGTTCCGTCGGCAATCCTGAGCTCGTGCGTCAGATTTTAACTGATCATGAAATTAAGAATGTGGCCCATTTCGCTGCCTCCATTGTCGTCCCTGAGTCCGTAGAAAATCCGCTCAAATACTACGAAAACAATGTGTGTCAGACCGTGGGACTTCTCGATGGTTGCCTTAAATCTGGGGTGACATCCTTCTTATTTTCTAGCACCGCCGCCGTTTACGGCACCGGAAATCAATCAGAAATTTCAGAACAATCAGAAATTGCGCCGATGAATCCCTACGGCTCCACAAAGGCCACCGTTGAAACCATGCTAAGAGAAGTTGGCGCGGCCTCGGGAATGCGCCATATTTCTTTGAGGTATTTCAATGTCGCAGGGGCCGATCCGCAATCAAGACAAGGCCAGCGAAACAAAAAATCCACCCACCTGATCAAGGTGAGCTGCGAAGCTGCTTTAAAAAGACGGCCCTTTGTGGAAATTTTTGGAACAGATTACTCAACAGAAGACGGCAGTTGCGTTCGTGATTTCATTCATGTCGAAGACTTATCCCAGGCCCATGTTCAAGCGCTCCGTTATCTCTCCAAGGGCGGGCCATCGGATATATTTAATGTCGGTTACGGAGAGGGATATTCGGTCAAGCAAGTCATCGCCGAGCTCAAATCCGTTTCAGGCGTTGACTTTGAAGTTCGAAACGCTAAACGACGCTCAGGAGACCCGGCAAGACTTGTCGCGAAGTCTGACAAAATACGAGAAAAACTGGGCTGGGAACCTAAATATCAAAGTTTGAGAAAAATTGTGACCGATGCTCTGAATTGGGAGCGTCAGCTTTAAGGAGTAACAATGGCTTCACCAAAAAAAGCGCTCATTACGGGCATCACTGGGCAAGACGGCTCCTATCTCACCGAGTTGCTCTTAGAAAAGGGGTACGAGGTTCATGGAATTATTCGCCGCTCCAGTAGTTTCAATACGGATCGGATTGAACACTTGTATCGCGATCCTCACAATAGAGACACACGCCTTTTTCTCCACTACGGCGATTTAAGCGATTCAACCAACCTCAATCGAATCCTTAAGAAAGTACAACCTGATGAAATTTATCACCTAGGGGCCCAAAGTCATGTTCGTGTGAGTTTCGATATGCCCGAGTACACAGCCGACGTCACCGGAGTCGGAACCATCAGACTCTTAGACGCGATTATCGATTCGGGAGTTCAAACAAAATTTTATCAGGCATCCTCTTCCGAAATGTATGGCAAAGTCCTCGAGGTGCCTCAAAAAGAGAGCACTCCCTTTTATCCTCGAAGCCCCTATGGCTGTTCAAAGGTTTTTGCCTATTGGACAACCGTGAATTATCGGGAAGCGTACAATCTCTTCGCTTGCAATGGCATTTTGTTTAACCACGAAAGCCCTCGCCGCGGAGAAACTTTTGTCACTCGAAAAATCACCCGAGCACTTGCCAAGATTCTCAACGGAAAACAAAACGATTTATTTCTTGGAAATCTCGACGCCAAAAGAGACTGGGGATACGCAAAAGACTACGTCCATGCGATGTGGTTAATGCTTCAGCACCAAACGCCTGATGATTATGTCGTAGCCACTGGCGAAACCCATTCAGTGAGAGAATTTTTGGAGATCGCCTTTGGCCTTGTAGGGCGAAACTATGAAGACTATGTGAAAATCGACCCAAAGTACTTTCGACCAACTGAAGTGGATCTCTTGATCGGTGATCCCACCAAAGCCAAAAAGGTTTTGGGCTGGAACCCCACCGTCTCATTCAAGGAATTAGTAACCTTAATGGTCATCGAAGACCTAAGACTCGAAGGACTTGATCCTGAAAAATATATTAAACTAAGTGAGAGGATTCATGAACCGCTGGAGCGTGAGCAATCCCGTAACATTTAACGACTTTCAAGGACTCAACATTGTCGTCACTGGAGGAAGTGGATTTCTGGGACGCCATGTAGTTCAAGAGCTGTTGAATCGGGGTGCTGAAAAATCGCGCATCCGGATTCCGAGAAGCGCAAACCTTGATTTGCGCCGTCCCGATCATGCTGAAAAAGCCGTCGCGGAGGCGGATCTTGTCATTCACTTGGCGGCCAGGGTGGGTGGCATTGGACTAAACCAAAAACTACCGGCGGAGCTCATCTATGATAATTCCATGATGGGTTTAAATGTGATTCATGGGTGTTACAAATCCAAGGTCAAAAAACTTGTTGTAGCGGGTACTGTATGTGCCTATCCCAAATTTACTCCCACTCCCTTTAAAGAAGACGACCTTTGGAATGGCTATCCTGAAGAAACAAACGCTCCTTACGGCGTGGCAAAAAAAATGTTATTGGTGGCCCTGCAAAGTTATCGCTCTCAATACAATCTAAGGGGCATTTATTTGCTTCCTGTAAATCTCTACGGCCCTCATGACAATTTTGACCTGGAATCGTCGCATGTCATTCCCGCTATGATTCGAAAATTCATTGAAGCCAAGGTCAATGGGGTTTCAAACGTGACCCTTTGGGGCGACGGCACCCCTTCTCGCGAATTTTTATTTGTAGAAGACTGCGCCCGAGGGCTTATCGAAGCAACGCTCGGTTTTGACGGTCCTGAGCCAGTCAATTTAGGAACCCAGGAAGAAACCAACATTCGCTATTTGGCTGAAACGGTCAAAGACCTAGTCGGATATAAAGGCGAAATAATTTGGGACAAATCTAAACCAAACGGACAGCCCAAACGCCAGTTAGACACTTCACGCGCCGTGGAAGCTTTTGGATTCAAAGCCCAGTGGACGTTACGTGAGGGACTTAAAAAAACCATTTCCTGGTACGAAGCTCAGAAATGAAGATAACAAAAACTGAAATTGCAGGCGTATTTATCATCGAACCCCAGCTTTTCTGGGACGACCGCGGTTTTTTCACAGAAGCTTGGAATAAAGAAATATTTAACAAAAATGAAATTCCCGCTGATTTTGTACGAAGCGCTATTTCATACAATCCCAAAAAATGGACTTTGCGTGGCCTGCACTTTCAGACAGGGTCCCACGCAGAGGCAAAGTTAATTCAAGTTTTCAAAGGTCGAATTTTTGATGCGGTTGTTGACATCAGAAAAGGAAGCCCCACGTTTGGTAAATATTTTTGTTTTGAGCTTGGTGAAAAGGATCGAAAGCTCATTTATGTTCCGAGAGGAATGGCTCACGGCTTTTTGACACTCGAAGACGAAACAGTTGTAACTTACCAGCTCGATAACCACTACGCACCATCGGCTCAGTCTGGAATTCGGTTTGATGATCCAGCTTTTAAGGTGCCGTGGCCTCATACTCCAGCAAATATTTCAGAAAAAGATCTGCAGTTTGCTGATTTCAAATCATCATGAACAAGAAGCGCATTTTAATAACCGGAGCGGGCGGGTTTATTGGGGGCCAAATTGCAAGGCACCTTATTGAAACCGGCCATGATGTTTTTG
This sequence comes from Oligoflexia bacterium, assembly GCA_020847095.1. Taxonomy (GTDB): domain Bacteria; phylum Bdellovibrionota; class Bdellovibrionia; order JABDDW01; family JABDDW01; genus JADLCR01. Next base: position 15,640 of record JADLCR010000002.1, read on the forward strand.
CCATCTCAAGACCGGGTCGCGCTACCAACTTAGGACTCACTCTCGCAGAAGGCGATCTTTTCGACTTCGAAAGCACACAGAAATGGCTCCGAAATTGGCAACCCGAAGTTTTGATTCATGCCGCTTGGTATGTTGAACACGGAAAGTACCTTAACTCGGAAGAGAACCGAGGGTGGGCCCAAAAAAGCTTCGAGCTGTTTAAGCAGTTTTATCAACATGGAGGCACCCATATATTAGGAATTGGAAGTTGCTTCGAATATGATTGGTCCGTTTCGGAAATGGATGAGTTGCAAACTCCGCTACGACCAAGCTCCCTGTACGCGCAAGCCAAGCACGATCTTCATCTTCACCTGGGCGGACTCGCTCATGCCTTTCAAAGAAAGTACACTTGGGGACGAATATTCTTTCCGTACGGCCCTGGAGAGTTTCAGACTCGGTTTGTTCCGGCCGTGATCGGAGGCCTCAAAAAGGAGCATCCGAAAATTACCGTATTCGAAAAGCGAAAGCGGGATTTTATCTATGCTAAAGACATTGCCCGAGCCGTAGGGTTTTGCATTCAAAATCAAATTGACGGCCCCATTAACATTGGAACCGGTCAGGCACCTGGTCTCTTAGAAATAGTTAAGATTGCGGCCCAGGTGTTGGGCGTGAAAAATTACGATATTCAGTTGCCTGATATTGAAGATCAGGAACCTGAAGTGGTTGTGGCCAAACCAGGAATCCTGGCTTCAAGTGGCTGGACTCCCGCTTTTAGCCTACAAAGTGCTTTGCAAGAATACGTTTCCGAACTCCAAAAACTCAAGCCCTTGTGAATTTACGAAATCTAACGCCAGAGTGCTTCGAACCGCTCTTGATTTGTAAGCTTCGTAGATAAAGCCACCTTTTGGCTTTTTCGGAAAGTTCGCATTGTATCTCCCGATGGCAAAGTTAAGTCCGATAAGGCGCGCTTGGGAGTCCACCACCGGCCCTCCACTATTTCCTGGCAAATTGTCGGCATCGTGCAAGATATGAGTACGAACCTTTAAATGTCGCAATTCAGGTAGAACACTTAAAACTTTTCCTGAAGACATCACGAGCTGCTCAGGAAAACCTGGCGGGCCATTAGTCCAAATCTTGCGTCGATCGAATTTGGGGTACCCGAAGCTATGGACATCAGTTCCAATCATTGGCTCCGCTAGATTCCAATCTATGGGCTTAGCATCCCAATTTGATTTAGGTCGTTTGACTGTAAAAATCGCTAAATCGAGAACACGATCAATCGCAACGACCCGTTGAACCAACTCCTTAACGAGTTTTTTTCCTTTAAGCGCCACAAGGGAGCCACTGAAGCCCACTTGAGAATCTTGAGTTATAACCCATTCGACAGTGTTGTTATTCAACCCGAGACCTGCTTGATGAGGCTGATCGACAACGTGGGCGTTGGTTATAAACACAAGCTCCTCTTTGCCTTTTGAATTCATTCTTCCGATAAAGACTGATGAAGCTTGAAAGTGAATTTTTCTTGTATTGCGGTTGATAACAAAAATGCCGAACGTACTCTCGGCCACTTTCGTTAACGTTGCGTTAATTCCTGAGCTAACCGGATAAAACCCTTCGTCTGCCTTAGCCGTCACTCTCCCCAGAACAACGACCCAGATCGAAAGGGCCATGCAGATAGACCGCATCCCCCACCCCCTATAAATTTTTTACATTTCTCGGGGGTGGAGCCAATTAAGTCGAGTAAATTCTGCGACGAGGTACGAGAAAAATCGAAACAAACAGACACGCCGTGCCAATAATCATGGCTGTATTGATGTTTTCAGCGAGCAAGACCGCACCCCAAGCGAGCGCGAGCGGACCCTTGAGATTTCCCATCACCCCGGCCATAAGGGCTGAGGTGCTCGATACGCCTTTATTCCATAGGAAAAATCCAATGCCCGTGGCAACGATCCCAAGATAGCCGGGAAGCAGCATTTGTTCTGGAGACATGCTGGTCAATGCGGAGGTGTCTGAGAGGAAAATCGCAGGAATGAGGCAAACGGCCGCCCCAATAAAAAGTCCGCGATAGGTATGATCATCATCCCATCGCCTTTCCAACTGAAACTTATCAATAAGGACATTTCCCAAGGCAAAACACAAATTACTTAGATTGATTAAAACAAATCCGGTCCAACCGTGATTGTCAAAGCCCTGCCAAAGCTCTTTGGGGAGGCAAATCGCGGCCCCCCCGACCGAAAGTACTACGGCGCCAAGGGCCCGCCGGTCCCAAGTGTTAAGCCCGGCAAAAAGGCTCAAAATATAAATGTAAATGGGCGTTAAAAGAGTCAGCGCTCCAACGAGCCCGCTGGGCAAATAGGCCAAAGAGGCTGTGTATAAAATGTATGTTAAGGCGAATTCAAAAACGCCAATGAGAATTCCAGGAAGCCAGACTAAATGACGCTCAGGTCCGCCAAACGTGTAACGGGTCACGAGCCGCCTTTGTACGAGCCAAACAGTGATCCCACCCAGCAAAAGCCGAATAAAAACCAATTGCCATGGGCCCAGCACCAAGAGCGCCTTCTTTGCCAGCGCAAAAGAGAGCCCCCAAATGAGCGCCGTTAGAAAAAGATAAATCACCAGCCCACCTCCACCCGCTCCACTTGATTCAAGGTCACGATATGGAGCTGAGGGTTTGCCGGTTCCTTTTGCAAAATATGATAATCGCCTTGATCGGTTTTGTGAATGACAGTGCCTTTTATGACGTTTCCTGATTTCAAAAACGCCGTTACGGTCCACCCGATTTCAAGGCTTAACTGAAGATTTTCGCTCGAATCGTTTTGCGATTTCATCGCGACAGACTGTAATCGAAAAAGATGACAAAGTACATGCAACTGACCTATTCTGCAGGGAGTTATGAATAAACTGAAAAAAAGAGGCATTTGGATTCCCGTTGTTACCGGTCTACTGAGAAAAGAAGGAAAGATTCTTTTAGGTCGCCGACCGGTTGGGGAAAGTCTTGCCGGAGCTTGGGAGTTTCCAGGTGGTAAAATTGACCAAGGAGAACTCCCCCAAGAAGCCCTTGCTCGCGAGCTTCAAGAGGAAGTGGGTATTGAAGCAGAAATAGGACCTTTGAGATTGGTTCACACCCACTCTTATGGGGAGCGCGGAGTTCTTTTGGTGTTTTATGACGTTCACTTCTGGAAGGGCGAACCAAAAACTCTCTATCACGAAGATCTCATTTGGGTGGCCCCTGATGAGCTCCGTCGTCTTGAAATTCCAGAAGCCAATCGACGGATTCTGGATCACCTTATTCATATTTTGAAGAATCCCCAAACTTGAGGGTGCAATGGCCAAAGTCTGCATTGTCACTATGGAATTTCCCGACAATGATCAGTCGCCCGTTCCGCTTGCAAGCCTGACCCTTGCTCAGTGCTTAAGTTCCTTAGGACATCAAGTCAACGTTGCCACCTGGGCGGACAAAGAAATTGTTAATTCAGCGGATCGCTTTTTGATTCACAAGATATTTTCCAATGAGCCCATCCAGACTGCGATTCGATGGGCGAAATTTTATGCCGCTCATCAACCCGAAATTATTCATATTGTTTGGCAGTCAACAAGAGGGCCTCGGCAGTGGGCCTTTGTCGGATTTTTGATGGGGCTTGTGATTCCAAGTGCCGTCGCCTCGGGCGCCAAAGTCATTTCTAGTGATCTTCAATATTCTAGGAACATTATTAACAGATTGGCATTTCCGCTCTTGAAGTCCTCATTTAAAACGGACCTCGTCTTTTCGCTTCCTATCTCAAATGATGTCAAGTCGGCTGAAATTTCAAACAAAACCCTTTCATGGTTTTGCTCGCCAGAATTTTCCAAAACCTCCGAACAAAGTTTTTTAAGTTTACTGAAATTTATCAAAGATGCCCCGCAATGGAAGTTGCAGCTCATCGCCCAGGTTGAGTCACTTTCTCCCATTCAAAGGCTGCGCCTTGAAGAATTGATATCAAGCCAGAACTTGCGCTCCAAGGTGAGTTGGACTTGGGTTCGAGGGTTCAAAAACTGGGCTATGGCCGCAAACGGAGTCGCCGTTTTTTTTAACGAATTTCCAATAAACCCATTATTGAATCAGATTTATCGAAGATATCTCAAACAAGGGCAAATACTGATATTCAACCATGAATGTTCCACCGCCATTGATGGACTGCTTGTGTCGGGGCAAAACTGTTTTTTATTGAACAAAGATGAAGCTAAGCTTGGCCAAGTCATCACGGCCTTGAAATCTGAAACAATGATCGCCGAGCTTCAAGGGGCCGCTCAAAAAATAAATAGCCTTAATGGCGACGATCTGAAGATCAATGAGTTAAATAGATTTTACACCGAAGTCTTAGGCGCTAGGCCAAAATCTCTTCTAGGGCTTTAATCACTGACAGTTGTTCTTGGTCCCGAAGCTCCGGAAATATCGGAAGCGCCAAGGCCCGAGAGGCGGCAAACTGAGATATCGGAAATTCATTTTCGTTATATCCGCCCATTGCCTTAAATACGGGTTGGGCTGGAATCGTCTTTGGATAAAAAATATCCGTGGGAATTCCCTTTTGCTCAAGCGCCGCTCTTACTTGGTCTCGATTTTCAACCAGTACCGTAAACTGATTCCAAACATGAAACCGTCCCCCTAGAGTTTTGGGAAGACGAATTTTATTCTTCTTTTCAAGGGGCCCAAGGGCCTCTTGATATTGTCTTGCAAGCGCTTGGCGTCGACTGACAAGTCGATCAAGATGACGAAGCTTCACTCGGCAAACGGCAACCTGAAGAGCATCCATTCTAGAGTTCCAACCTAAAATATCGTGCGTGTAACGCACTTTCATTCCGTGGGCTCTCAATAATTTCACTTTATCTGCAAGTTGTGAATCATTGGTTGTCACCAATCCGCCTTCACCGGCTCCACCAAGATTCTTTGTCGGATAAAAGCTTGTGGCTCCCATGAGGCCCATGCCTCCCGATTGAAGATTGTGATATTTTGCCCCGATACTCTGAGCAAAATCTTCCACAATGGGAATTCCAGTTTTTCGGCTAAGTGCCATCAACGGCTCCATCTCGGCCGTTTGACCAAAAAGGTGAACGGGCATGATCGCCTTGGTTTTAGAAGTTATCTTTGATTCAATTTGAGAAGGATCTAGGTTAAATGACTCTAGATCGATGTCGGCAAAAACAGGTTTTGCTCCGGCCAACAAAATCGAACTGGCTGAAGCAAAAAAGCTAAACGGAGAGGTAATCACTTCGTCCCCGGCGCCAACTCCCATGGCCTTCAAGGCCAATACAAGCGCATCGGTGCCGGATCCGCAAGTCAGAGCGAACTTTACCCCAATGTAAGAGGCAATTTCTTGTTCGAAATCCGTAACTTCTTGGCCCAAAATAAAAGTCTGTTTTTCAAAGATCTGATTAACCCGCTCAAGGACCTCGCCTTTTATTTCTTGGTACTGCCGGGTGAGATCAAAAAATGGAAAATTTGGATTGGCCATAGTGCCTCGCTTTGGTTGAGCAACTCACCCCTCATTCATAATCACGGAAATAGCATATGTCACGTTAAAGTATTGATTTGAGTACCAAAAACCAATTACGCTTCTAGGCATGAAGCGAAGCTTTCCAGCCCAGCTTAATATTTGTTTTACGAGCCACCGGTACCCCTTGTCTGAGTGGGCGGCGCCTTACGGTTTTTTGTGGGTTTTGACCCAACGACTGGCTGATCGCGGCCATAAGGTAACTGTTATTACGACTGAATCCCCCCGAGATCGCCTATCAATGAAGTACAACGGAGTCGATGTGCATTACCTCGAAAGAGGGCTTTATTCCGATACCATTGGTGGGCGCCGTGAAGCTGTTTACGAAAAATTTGAGGAACTTCACTTCCAACAACCCTTTGACATTGTTCATAGCGTTGACGACTCAGGCCTTTACATTGCCCTTCACAAGAAAGTCCTTCAGGCACAAGTCATTCTAGATGCCAGCGTGCTCGAACTTGACCAGATTTTAGGTATCCTGGGACTAACTGAAGAAACTGTTTTGAGTTACCTGAGTGCGAGCTTTTCTATCGTTTACCGTTTCTTGAAAAGCTTTTTCAGTGAAGCTCACACCGGCTTAAAGCGCGCCAACGGAATTTTCGTGGCCTCGCCCGACGAACAAGAAATCCTAGAGCGCTTTTACTTTCTCCCCTCTATAAAATCTTTTGTTGTTCCCTTGGGTATGGATGGAAGTCGTTTTGAACCAAGGCAAACCAAGGCTCAAGTCCTACAGCAGCTGGGCATCGAACCCGATACGCAGCTGATCCTGACGGTCACTCCCATGCTACACGTGGAAGAAACCAAGAATCTGCTGACGGCCTTTGAACGTGTCGTCGTTAAAAAGCCAAAAACAGCGCTAGTTGTCATAGGAGAGGGGCCTAAGTTCAAAGAAATTGAGCTTCACGCCCTAAATCTGGTTTTGGGCAGCAAAGTGCACTTTTTGGGAGACGTGAGTCCCGAACAGCTTAACGAGCTGATTAATGCAAGCGACGTGTTCGTCAATCTCTACTCACGGTCCTCGGGCTACGAACAATCCGTATTAGAGGCAATGGCCTGTTGCAAAACCGTTATCACAAGCAATGTGGGAACCAGCCCTCATGTCATTCAAAATGGGACCGACGGGTTCTTAGTTCGACCAACCGAAATCGGCTCGCTCTCTCGACTCTTGATCCAAGTCGTTTCTCACCAGGTTGATACGCGGAGCATCGGAGATAAAGCGCGAAAGAAGGTTCTGAAATTGTTTGATAATGAACGAATGGTTGACGAAACTATGAATGCATACAAAAAGATACTTATCACTTGCGGAAAGTACAAAGCGTGAGCAAAGACCAAGTTTTTTCATCAGTTAAGTCTGCCTGTCTAAAATCCGTTGTCGGGCTTTTCTTTATTTACGCATTGGCCTTAACTTCGTCGATGGCGGCCATGGAAATTAGTAGTTGGACCATCGCACTTTTGTTTACCCTTTACTATTTAACCGATCGATTTTCGAAGAAACGCTCAGTGGAAGTGTTCACGCTTGGGGCAGAAGTTCCGATTTTTTTACTGATCATTTTTGTGGCAATCGGTTTAGGACAAAGTCCTGCGGTCACTGACAACGCCACCTATTTTGCCGCTCTCGGGAGTCTAAGAAATCTCATTTTATTATTCTTTTTAGCCTACGGCCTGCAGCTACTGAGAAATCTCAACGGGCTACTATTCACCTTAGTTGCCGGCGCAACACTGGTCGCGGGATACGGCATCTGGCAACACTTTACTGGCATTGATCTTTGGCGTGGAGACAATCGGGCTTTAGTGCCGATCAATTGGGGAGATAAAAACCTCTATTCCACCGTTGGTTTTTTCAGCCACCATCTCACGTTTGGTCATAGTTATATGATGATTCTCTGTCTCCCTTGGGCGGCTATGATTTTACAAAAAAGGCGCCCCTGGTACTGGCATTTGGGAATTGGGCTGTCTTTTGCGGTCATTCTCACGAGCATCATTTGTACTTATGGTCGAGGCGTTTGGATCGCGCTCGCCGTAGCCCTTCCCATCATGGCTTTGTTTGCCAGTCGAAGACTCTTTATTTTCAGCCTGTTATTATTGTCTATCGTCAGCGGCATTTTGATGAAGGTCTCACCCGAATTTAAAGAGCGGGCTTTATCAGTCTTCGCACAAAACTATCACAGCAACGAAGAGCGAAAAAAGCTTTGGCAGGCCAACGTTCAGATGTTTCAAGATTCGCCATGGCTTGGAGTCGGATACCGGCAAAATGAGGCGCTTTCTCAAGAATATTATAAAAAAATGGGGATCGCCGAAGGCATGTCAGGACACGCCCATAGCAATTATCTCGAGATGCTTTCGACAACCGGAATCTTAGGGTTCGGCGCTTACATGCTTTTCATATTAGCTTTTGTTTTGCTCACCATTCGGCTCTATGGCTCCATTCCGCGCACCCATTACTGGCACCGCGTTTTCGCTCTGGCCGCCTTGGGAGCTCAGATCGCGCTTCACGTTGGAGGGCTCACACAGTGGAATTTCGGAGATTCCGAGGTCCAGCACCAGTACATTTTGTGGCTCGCCATTGTCGGATACATGAGTCACCGGTACTACTGTCATATTGTTTCCGACGACCACGCCCTTTGATCGCTAATGCTGGGCATTAATCCCAAAAAACCTCATCTTTCTAAAGATTTGTATTGAATAGGGGGACTTCACCGGTATCATTAAATCAGAAACCTGGGAGGCACTCACATGACCAAAGCAGATCTTATCAACAAGATCTCCGAGAAAGCCGGCATTACTCGCGTTAAGGCAGAAACCGTTGTGAATACCATTTTTGACTGTATGGTGGAGTCGCTCATGAGAGACGACCGCATCGAAATCCGAGGCTTCGGAAGCTTTGTGAACCGCCAATACGGCGCCTACCAGGGCCGAAACCCTCGCACTGGCGAAGTCATTCATGTGGGAGAAAAGAAGCTTCCATTTTTTAAAGTCGGTAAAGAATTAAAAGAAGAAGTTAACGGCGCACCAAAGTCTAATAAAGGTGGCTCAGGATCCGAAGGCTAATCAGCCCCTAGAACTCTTCAAAATTACCATCAAAAGGTGAAGGAGCCAGTGGTTCGGCTTCGTCTGGCGCACTCTCTGTTGGACCCTTGGTCACCGGCTCGCGGCTCCAATCATCATCAGCTCTCAAACGCTCGGCCCCACTTTCTAACCGATTTGTATCGAGCCGATTATCAATCGAAAAGATACTTCGACCTTGGGCCAGCTTATAACTGATCTCCACATATCCCCATTCGCCAAACTTAAACAGGTAACCTTTGCGTGAATGTTGCAAATCTAGAACTAATCGCTCGTTGATGTATCGAATCAGCTCTGACCGGTAGCCGTTAGAGTCATCAATGGCAAGCTCCGCCAGAGATTCCATCACAGCCTTGCGGTTGGCCAAAAACAACTCATAGATCTTTTTCTTTGCTACTCTTCTCGCTTTATCGATCGCCGTCCCTCGCATCAATCTTTCGTAGATTTGAATCCGCGTGGGAGCCTTACTAGCGCCAAGTCCTGCGCGACGGCGCAAATCGGTGTTTTTTACAGCGAGCTCTCGAATCGCATCCTCAACTTCATAAATATAACTTTGATAAGTTTCCGACTCCGCAAGCGATTCCTTTTTGCGATCTTTAAAACGATCTGGCTGAACAATGCGTAAATACAGGAGATCGCCCTTCACCTGCTTTTCTAAGGTTGTGAGGTCAAGACCTGATACCTCGCTGCCTTTAAGGTAAGCATCGACGCCGCCAGTGATGTTAAAGGGGACCTGTTTTGTTGGCCTGGCTTGGGAAAAATTTCCCCAAATCACAAGCGCCAAGAGAGCTAGAGTTTTCATTTACTGAACATCCGCTTCTATCTGTAAAACAATCGTAAACCCACGACAATAGTACAGTATTTGATGCTTCGTGTCAAAGATTTAGTAGGTATTTTGAATTTTTTCTATACCTCAAAATTCAATGATTTCATTAGGTTAGATAAGACGCCCTATGTTATAAGTGCGCCCATGCTACAAAATAAATCAACCACTACTAAGACCACCATTCGCCGCTCGGAATTGCAGCCATCAGGTACCTATGCGCCATGGAAAAGCACCGTTAGCCTTTCTCAAGCGCTTCGGCAGTCACAACCCTATAAGACCGCGGGAAGAGTTGTTAAGTCTGAAAACGGCGAGATTGAACTTACCTCCGATGGGGTAACGGCTCGATTTAAAATGACTGAAATTCGGGGACAAGCTCCGATCAACTCTATAGTTGGAATCAGAGTCATGCCCAATAAGCCCGTTCATAAAATCGTCGATCTCACGGTCTTAACATTACCCCAAAGCGCAAACCCATTTTTGTCAGACCGCGTACAATCTCAATTTAAAACCCTCCCAAGGTGGAATCACTTCATCAATGTATTGAGACAGTTCTTCATTCGAGAGGGATACCACGAGGTTCAAACCCCTACCCTTGTACCGTCTCCCGGACTTGAGCCGTACTTGGATCCTTTTAAGACGGAGTTCAAACTTTGGAAGGAAAAAAAGGCCCTCTATCTGCCAACCAGCCCAGAGTTTCATTTGAAAAAGGCTCTCGCTCAGGGGTTTGAAAAAGTATTCGAACTAAAGGAATGCTTTCGTAACGGTGAAAAGACAGAACATCATTTGCCTGAGTTTCTTATGCTGGAATGGTACAAAGCCTATCGATTACCAGAAGATCTCATTTCTGAGATCAAAGATCTCTTCATTCATCTTTCAAATTGCCTCAAAGTACCAGTGGCTCCAGTAAAAGTAGCGCGGATGGAATCCATTTGGAGCATCGTCTTGGGTTTTGAACTAAAGCCCACAACGACGGCTGAAGATCTCATTAAACTTTGCGAGTCAAAGGGAGTTCCTTTTCAAAAAGGTGAGGGGTTTGACGATTTGTTCCACAAACTCTTCATTCAATTTATTGAACCTTGGCTGGCGGCCCAAAACGCTCCCTATATTGTTCGCCACTTCCCGCCAACTCAATGTGCTCTGGCCCGACTAACACCTGAAGGTTGGGCTGATCGATTCGAGATTTATTGGAAGGGCCTGGAGCTGGCCAATGCGTTTAACGAACTTAACGACCCAACTGAACAGCGAAAGCGGTTTGAAGCCGATCTCGCTCTAAAAGTTAAATTGGATAAAGAAGTCGTTCCAGTCGACGAAGAATTCTTGGCCGCTTTAGATTGGGGAATGCCCCCAGGTTATGGAATTGCCTTAGGAGTTGAACGCCTATTCATGGCATTTTTTGATTTAAAGACAATCAAGGAAGTTCGACTTTTCCCTGGTGGCGTCCCTCTAACTGAAGCTTAAGGTCATCCAAAAACTTCTTGCCGCCCTTGCTCATAAATAAGCGACTAATAACCTGCTCATTGATTTCATCAATTGGAACTGCCAATGTTTTGCTTTTCTCTTGTCGCTCTTCATCGGTTAATGCGCCTTCATGATCTATTTTTAAGGCGTCCATAACAGCGCGAATCGCAACCACGATATTCATTTCATCAGTCATGAACTGACCCTCCATGGGATTGGCAAGCTTTCCTTCTTCGACAGCGTAGGCGTCAGGAATGAGCGCTTCCATTCCCCACAAAGAAGTTTCGTTTGCCGCATACCCCACCCCTAACGCAACGGCGCCCTTTTTTAGCCAGGTGGCGTATTTAAGTTTACTTAAAACATAGCTGTCAATTGCCAGCGATAAAGCCGCGGCCACAAAGGTCATGGATCTCTTAACGCCTGAGTCATGTTTCACAATATATTCGTTCAGGTTTTGCTTGGCTGAATTCACTTCAGTGACGCGATATTTTTCGATGAGCGCCTTATTTTCAAGAACATATTTCTGCAGCAGCTCATATGCTTCTTTACCGAAAATTTGCTCATAAGATAGTTTTTCGCAGGGAGCGATCGGATCCTTAAAGAGTGAGGCAATGCTGTCTTTTTGAGAATCAAGCTCCGCACCACCAATTCCACAACGAGTTACCACTTGATCATTTTCAGTTTTTTCAAATACGGGAAGTGTCTGTCGCCGAAAACCAAGCAGGCCTTGTTTGAAATCCGACGAAGTAACATCAAAACCCAAAACCGGCTGCTGAATTTTCAGAGCTGGCAAGTATGATTCCATAAACCAGCGCATGATGAATTTTTGTGAATGAAACGGCTCGGTCCAAACAAGCAAGAATTTAGACGCCCAATTTTTAATAGCTATTTCCCAAAGCCCCTCATCAAGCGAGCCGTTCTGTAGCTCTCTCTTTCGACGCTCATCAGTTGGGACGAGTTCGGACTTAAGCTTGAGGTAATCAGCCGTAATCTGCCGGCTGTAATAACTTTTCCCTATCAGAACCGCCATTTCACGGGCCATTGCCAGAGCGATTTGATTCTCGCCCCCTTGCTCTTTACTAATGAGCAAATAGTTCTGGGCAATGAAGGTGTCCGCCGTTATTTCAAACGCCTCAATATCTTCAACTTCTTTCCAAATAACTCCATTGGTTTTGAGTCTGGCCTGGCTAACTGGTTGTTGGGATAAAAAAACTTGCGAAAGACCGATTTTCTTTTTGATCGTACGATCGCCAGCTGCCCATTGTCTTTCAATTGCCGAATTAACAATTGAAACGGCCTCAGAAAAGTACTTTCGAATTTTTGGAACATGTACGGGGTCTTGTAAGTAACCGCCCCACAATCTGATGAAATAAAGTCGTGTCAAATCATCAAGCTTCAGACTTTCTTGCCTTGCGCGGGGACTTGCGTCACCGTTTTGCATTAATGCAAACACAAAAACTGAACTACGGGCAGCGGCTGTTCCGGCGGCTTTAGCATATGGGGCGACGGTTTCAGCTGCCGGTGCTAACCGAGTGCCCAGAGCCACTGTTTGGGTTCCAATTTTCTGGACAACTTTCTTTGCGACGACATCGGTTCCGGTCTTTTGAGCCATCCATCGCGCCAGCTGCATCATTCCCCAAGATTCAAAAAATGTTTGAGTCAAAGTCTTAGAATTCTGACTCTCAGGTGGTGGCGGGATTTGCGCCGCCCCCATTGAACCAATGGTCAATATGAGTGTGGCCAATAAAAGGGTTATGAGTTTTTTTAATTCCATATCCACCTCGGCACTGGGGTTGTCGTGGGTGTTGGAGCTGGTGATGACTTCGTTGAGTTAGATGATCCACCTTCACCTTTGTTCGCCTCGACTCCGTATTTACTCTTGTCGATGACCGGAAATCTGTAAGATTTGCGCTGGCCCTTAAGAGACTCAAAACTGACTCCCTCTGGGTACTCACCTTTTTCAAGACGTGCTTTTTCTTCTTCTGCGGCCTTAATTTCTTCAACCATTTTCTCAGGATTTGGCGCCTTGATTGGAGACAAGATGGCTTTGACGTCCTCTTCCGCTCTTGCAAACACTTTGAGTGCCTTATTAACTTGATTCACAAAATACTGATTCAAAAAGTGACTTCTTTGATCTGGGGTAAACAACCCGATTTTCTCTCTGGTGAGATCTTCCAATGGGGGTGACTTGATTCCGAGATTGGCCAATGAGTTGACTTGAAAATAAAAGTCATCTTGCATCGACACAAACTGGGTCAACCTAAAATCAGTGACTACGAGGTTCTTCGAAAATGTGCCTGCCGCATCTTTGATGCTGGACAATAGATAAGGAGTCTCCCAAGCGAGCTTAATGTCGGCATTTTCTTTCTTCGAGGCCCGCGCTGCATCCAATAGTACTTGCGTAAATGCCGTTTGAGGCAAGATCGCACCGAGTTCGAGGTAAATATCACGAAGTCCACGCAACTCTTCAATCAACGAGTCCTTAATGTTAAATGGAACCGGAATCTTTTGCAGATCCGCAGCCCAACCAACTAAAATTGGGGGAGCTTGGTAAAAATAGACGTTGTAGGCCACTGTTCTTAAGGAACGTCGAAATTTTTCTGAAAGGGCTTCTTCTTCTCGCGTCAAATCTTTTTCGCGCTTATCGAGATAGACGTCGACTGCTTCTATCGAAGGATTAGCCGGATTGATTCCTTGTTTTGCCAAAAGACCTCGCATGCTTAACTCTTGAGCCAACGCCTCTTTAAGTTCTTTTTCACTCGGCGTAGGTTGGGGCTTTGGACTTGGAGCACTTATTGCCGATGGAGTAGGAGCAACCGGTGAAATGGCCCTTTCTTGAACAGCGGCCATTCCCTCTTTGCCCGCAGCCAATAACTGTTCGATTTCTGCCCTTTCTCTTTCGGACATTTGAAATTTTGGCGCCTTCGGGTCACGCACATGCCAGGCTTTGCCGAGCTGAGCCCCAAACAAAGGATGGCTCGGGTCGTTACCTTTGACTTTGTAAACTTTGAGCAAATCTAACTCATCGGCCTCAAAGCTTGAGGCTTCAGAAAAATCTGCCAAGAGCCAATTGATATCTTCATTAGCAAACTTATGGGGATCAATATTGCTCAACAAATAATCAGGGTCTGATTTCGATGCCCCACGAGCAAGCCATCGCAAATACCTTGCCTCTTTGTAAAAACGCTCCCGTGGCTCAAGTAGACTCGGAAAGAATGTTCCATATTCAAAATTAAACCGATTCAAAATCAACGTTTGGCGATAGTTTTCCCAGGTTTCTCCATATTTCCTAAGCGCCGCATTGAAATCTCGAATGGCTAGCGGATCACCCATTTTGACGTAGCGTTGAGCCGACTCAAGCATCGCCTTCTTTTCTTTATCGATCATGGTTTTAATATTTCCGATATGCATGAACTCAATATTTATGGGGCTATGAAAACTCCATTCACGCACACGATTCCCGAACCATTCCATTTCCCATAAAAATTCAATGGTCCCAATCGTTCCCACTCCGAGAGCTAAAGCGCCATGGTGCCCCCTCAAAACCTTTTCAACAAAAAGTCTTCGGAAGGTACCCATCTCCGCCACTTGCGAAGCCGCTCGCATTTGACCAATAGGATCACGAATAAATGCATAGGGATTGATTTTTCTAATGGCATTGGTCATCCAGCCAGGCAGCTTGCCTTCAAACCAGGCGGCCCACGCAAGACTTGATTGAATTTTCGAGCGCTGAAGCAAGATCATTTTGAGGGCTTTTCTTTGTTGATACCAAGGCTTCACCGCGCCCATTTTCGACGAGCTTTCGCCAAGTTCGTTATAATATTTTCCGAAGACATTTTTGATGGTCATTTGTTCTTGAGCCGAAAGTGAATCTTCAATTAATTTTTTATTCTTCTCAATAAAATGCCAGGTGAAAGATGTCTTGATGGCATAAACTCCAAGCACGACAGCCATCATGACGGTGGTGTGATTAAGAAGCTCTTTAAACTCATGCTCTTCGTAAGTGATCATGTCGACAAACATCTCATCAAGCTTGGTAAAAAGACTCTCTGTGAATCGATCACATTGCGCCTTTAGGGGCTTAATAAGATTAATGAGTTCAGCTCGGCTCGCTTCAAGCTTCTTTCGATCTGCTTTTCCCAGAGAATGCTGGCCTAATTTAAAGTTGAGCTTACCCACCTCTCGGGTAAGGTTTCCCATCCCTTCGCCATCACAAGCATTGTGGACGGCACTCCACTCGGTCAAAGTTTTGCCCATATACACTTTGTTAAAAACGTGTTGGCCAAGAGTACCTAAAACCATGGACATATTTCCGAAAACCGAGGGCCCGGTCTTCATAAAACTTTGAATGGGTATTCCCGCTGCCGCACTCACCGAACTCCACACGGTCATGTCAATCCACATATGAAGGCTTTGGAGGGCCTGCAAGAATGCGAAAAACTGCATCGGATTTCGGCTAATAATGGCCTTTCTCATGGCATCTAGGATCTGGCCCATCGAAAAGCCGACTACTCCATGCATGAATGAACCAATCTGAGCTTCTGTGAAACCACGGGCCGTCAATTTGTTTTTCATAGCCTGATCGCCTTCCAAAACTTTCTTTGCTTCAGAGGGCAAAATGTAACGCTTTTGAATTTCCGCAAGCGACGGACGCATTTCCATGATTCGTTGCCGTCGCTTTAAAGTTTCAGGCACGTAAAGACCGGCCTTTTCAAATGGCTCGACCCCAACTAACTCCAAAGTTTGCATGAGTCCGTTTTTGAAATTGCCGTTGTTAAGCTCCACGATCTTGGTTTCAAGGAGATACATGAGCTCTTGCGCATCACCTTTTGACATGTTGGGATCGGCCTTGATGCGATCCACAATGCGTTTAATGGTGATAATTTCTTGGGCGTTTTTTTCGTTAGCTTGAACGTAAAATTGAATTTCCTGAAGACTCGGAACCTGGCCGCCCAACTGTGCCAGAGCCTTGACTAAATCTTGCGCAATCTCTTGCTGCCTTTTTGTTGGAGGCTGATACCCCGAGGGCTCTAAACCATAGGGCGCCGGGGCCTTTGGGCCCTCTGGCGTTTGAGCAACAGCCAACGGCACCAAGCTCGTATTTAAAACCAGCGACCAAATTAGAATGATCAATATTAATGGGCGTTTAACCGTCATGTTTTAATTCTCTCCAACGCACTATTTTGAGTTTGCAACCCAAGGGCCAGTCATAGCTATTTTATGAGCGCCTGCGGAGAGCTTCACCCGGGTTTAAACCCCTTGAGCCTAAGGGGTCGACCCTGGTCACCCAGCTGACTAAGCCTTGGACAGCAGGGCTACAAAAACAAAAAGGCCGGATTTCTCCGGCCTTTCAACTGCTTAAGGTTTAATTCGTAATAAAGGTTAGATTGAGCAACGACCTTCACGAAGGCTTCGAGCCAATCGGGTTGCTTCAGCTTCAATTCGCTCCACAGCCCCTTTATCAATTTTTGCAACAGCCTCTCGGCGGTTAGCAGAAACGAGGGCCTGATTGCCGGTTGCTTCTAAATGGTTCACCAACAAGATGTCGCGAACAGAAGAAAGCATCAACACATCTTGGTTGCCAGAAATAGTTGGATTGTCACGGGCAATAGCACCTTGACGATCGAGAAGGCGGCGGAAGTTTTCCAACACCTGAGCCCCCGCGGCTGTGTATTCCGCTTCTTTAGCTTTTAAATCAGCAACGATTTCAGCGGCGGTTGCTTTGTCAGCCAAGCGGGCGTAAGCCAAACGCTTTGCAGCGGCTCGGTAAAGTCCAGCTTTACCGCGAAGCTCACCGTCTTTAACTTCTTTCAAGCCCGCAGCGCCAGTCAATCCAGCAGCTCTGAGCTCGTTAGCCAAAATTTTCACAGCTTCGAGCTGTTGAGAATTTTCACTCAAATTTAATCGGGCTAATACATCAACGTTTGCATGGTCAAAAAGACCAGTGCTTGAGAGTAGATCTCGAGTTGTTCCATCAAGCTTAGCTAGCTCTTTTGAGAGTTCTTGTTTTCTAACTTGGATGCTCTCTTGAACTCGGCCATCGGCTCCACGAGGTCTTGAATTTTCGATCGTGTAACCGCGCATAGCATCTTCAGCGGCTTTATCTTTTACAGTTAGTTTGAGTCCGCCCTTTGCCGGCTGACCTTGTAAAGCGAAAGCGTTGACTGAAACAGCCACGACTGCCGCGCTAAGAATTGTAAAAAGCTTCATTTTGTTCTCCTTAAGCACGTTAATGTACCCTAGCGGTTCAATCTCATAAGCAATCACAGGGCCAACCCAAATCGAATATAAACCGCTTAAAATTGATCTGAAGATTTAAGATCGAAATTATTGCAGGATAGGACAAGAAAGGGCGTCAATCTGTAAACATCTTACGCACCGAAAGTGCCCAGCCACGATTCACCATAAAAAAATTATCGAATTCCTTTTGACAGACACTGAAGCTTTTACTATCTATGCGCCAGGGTAGGTAAAGGCCGAGTTGGGGAATTTGGCCTTCAACTAAAAAATCGATAGGGGGGTGGATGGTTTTTAGGGGGACGTCCTTAGTCATAGCAGCAGCACTCAGCTGTTTGTTATCTAGCAAAGCCAATGCACAAATCTCTTTTCTTCAGCGCTGCTTCGGTAAGCCGGAGCTTACGCAGATGAAACTCACTTGTGAGTATCAAGGCGAAAAAATGAAGTACCCCATCCGCCTGACACTCCAAAACGGGGAAGGGTTTTTGGTCGAATCCGGTAAAGGGGGCATTTACAAACGCCACCTGAATCTCACACGAGTGCAACACCTTCCACCGGCACTCACGGACAAGGGGTTTATTTCTAACCATGTGCGATTTCTGGCCACTGACGGTGCGAGTACCGCCGTGGTGGATATCCCGTGTGGCGACCCGTCAGTCGTATTAGTTGGATTGGGAAGACCTTCAAACGAGCAGGCCATTCCCGCTCAAGAAATAGGTACTTGTTCCATTCAATAATAATTGATGCTTAAGAGCCGCCGATCAAACGGGCCACAAAGAAGGCCACGGCGGCTGCAGCCCCACCGACCAGTAGCGTTTGCAAAGCGCTTCGCTTAGGTTCGCCACTCAGATACTTGCCCTTAATATATCCAAAAATAATCAAAGCTAGACCTGTTAGAATGATCGACCACTGCAAGGCCTGAGTCAGGTCGTTAAATGCTATATAAGGAGACAAGGGAATGATTCCGCCAATAATGTAGGCGGCTCCAATAGTCACAGCCCCCTTGATAGCTCTTCGGTCGTCAGGCTTTTCAAGACCTAGTTCAAATCTCATCATAAAATCAACCCACGCTTCAGGATGCTTCACAAGCGCATCGACTACGGACTTTACGTCTTTTTGCTCAAGACCGTAGGCCTCGAAGACTTCATAGATTTCACCTTCTTCGACGTGGGGAATTTCTTTTATTTCTCTAAATTCCCGGGCCCGTTCTCGCCTGTAGTGCTCAAGTTCTCCACGGGCGGCCAGGTAACCACCGAGGCCCATGGCAATACTGCCGGCGGCACTCTCAGCCAATCCCGCCGTCACAATGACGGAGGTGCCCACCTGAGCGCCAAACAGCCCGGCCGCAAGGGCAAACGGAACCGTAAGGCCATCAGACACACCGAGCACCAAATCTCTTACGACTTGAGGACTCTCGAAATGGGATTCCACATGATGATGAGAAACTGGTCTTGCCATAAGTCATGTTTATTCGACAATGAGGATATAACTCAACGCTGAAGAGAGGACTAAGTGGATTATTTCTTGAAGGCTCGATCTAAACTCAATTCTCTTAGCTTTCAGATGCGTAAAGTATCGGCGTCCTTACTTCCAGGCCCTGCTCCTAAAGGGGCGACCGATGAGGACCGGTTGTTGCAGCTAGAATTAGAACAGTTTTTATCTCAGTTTTCTTGGCCTGATCTTTTAAGCTCTCACTCCGGCCCCGTCGTTCGATTGTTAGATGTTGGAGCTAGAAACTTTTTTCTGGCTCCGGTCTTACAACGTTTTGTAAAGAGTTGTCATAAAACTCCAGAGCTTCACGGTATAGAACTAGACCCCTATCGGAGACTTTCCAATCTGAGAACCCGTTGGGATTACGGGAGATATTACGCGCAAGCCGTCGAAAACGGTTTTTTTCACCCTCAAGATTTTTTGTCTTGGAAGCAGCCAGCCCATGGCATTTTGCTTTTGAATCCATTTGTTACGACCTACCCGCAAATTAAATGGGGATTAAGCCTTGAATGCTTTAAGCCCCATCAAATATTTCGCCATGCTTTTAATCTCACGAGACTTTTTGGCGGGTTCGTCATTGTTTCGTTTCCGTCGCCTTTAGAAAAAGTCATTGGTCTTGAAATGGCCATCGCCTGCGGATTTGAAATTGCCGATGAGGTTGTTTGGAAGCCCTCGGCTCAAAGCCTTCAGAAAAAGCCAAGACTCGGCTTCTTATTAAAGTAGTGCTATTGATTGACGTGACACTCGAGTGATTCGGTTTTCGATTTTAAAAGCACCTTCAATTGATTCGTAACCCTAAAGATGAGTTTGTCTTGTCTTTCAATCTGAACCTTTGACTTTCCTGACACCATTTTTCCACCTCGCGCTTCGTGGCGCTCGATTAAGAGACTGGTGCCGGACTTTTGGAGAGTGACTTTTGTTTCATTTGGCTTTTCGAAGTGGCGCGCATTGACGTCAAAGGCAACAGAGTATTTGTACATATCGTCGACCTGGGCTGGATAATCTTCGCTGATTATAACTTCTAATTCGCGATCGGGCCTTATCGTGATTTGAACGCGGCATTTGGGCGTGCTCAATGCCAGATGCGTTTGGAGCACAGCTCTTTTCTGAGAGTCATTCAAATCATCGGTGTCTTTTAGATCGCTTTCAATTTGTCGGCGTTTGACTTTGAGCATTTGCTGAAAGGTGGTTTCTGACATTTGCCCTTCGTAGATGGATTCCATCGCATTGATAGGCCCAAGGGTGGATCTTAGCTCAGTAATCAAGGCATGGATGTTTGAGGGCCTGTCTTGACCTTGCGCCTGACTGCTTGTGGCTACTAAGAGCAGGGCGGCGGCAATCGTTCTTAGAATTTTAATGATCGTGAGACTTCCCATTGAGAGTCTGGTTGAGCAATCAAGGAGCCAATGTAGGTTGTCCTCTGATTTATTTTAAGCCTGAGTTTAAGTAATCCTTTCAGCGAGTTGCCTTTCTTGGGCCCCTCATTCGGAGAGGCTGGTTTAGGGGTTTAATTTTTTCGCATTGACTTACACATAACTTACACATATGCTTAAAACATGGGAAACACACCTCTAACCCCTAAAGAAATGATGATCTTGGAATTCATCAAGGACTTCTGGAAAAAGAAAGGACATGCGCCATCCTATGAAGAAATCAAGAGTCGGTTTGGTTTTGCTTCGTTCTTCTCTGTCCAACGATACCTTAAGCAGCTGGAGCTCAAGGGTTATGTTCGTTCCCCTTGGGGCAACAAAAAGCGCGCCCTTGAGATTGTGGATACTGATGAGCGTAGCGATTTTAGTTTGCCTCTTGTGGGAAGGGTCGCTGCTGGGCGTCCCATAGAAGCCATTCAAACAGACAACTCCATCGACGTTCCTCAATGGATGGTTCAAGGCGGCCCTGCTAACAAATTCGCCCTCGAAGTACGCGGCCAATCCATGATCGAAGATGGTATTCATGACGGCGATATTATCGTCGTTCAAAAACAGTCTGTGGCTCATAACGGACAAACCGTGGTGGCACTGGTGGATGATCTGGAAGCCACCGTAAAGCGTTTTTACAAAAAGGGAGACACGGTTGAGCTTCGCCCTGCAAATCCAGAAATGAAATCCATTTATGTGCCCACCGAACGCGTCTCTATTAATGGCGTTGTCGTAGGGCTCATTAGAAAGTTTAGGTAAGCCATGAGTGAACTCGCCACCCAGCTTATTTCTGCTGACCACCTCGAAGAGATTCAAAAAGGAATTCCCACAGGAATGCCCAATCTTAACGAGGCTCTCCCCTGGCATGGCTTACCTAAAAATGCTTTGACGGCTTTTATCGGCCCTCAAGGTTCCGGACGACTGCGACTTTGGGCTTCGGCCATGAGTCAGGAGTCTGGCTTTGGTGCTTTTATTGAAAAACAGAAACAGTTGTACCCACCAGCGCTGGCCCAGTTGGGTGTTGATCTTCAAAAGCTTCTGATTATTAGAGCCCATGAAGATAAAAAAGTTTTGTGGTCTCTCGGGCAGATACTCCAAAGTCGCGCCTTTGGATTAATTGCCTGCCAGTCACCCTCCACCCTAAAACCCTCCGACGTCCACAGAATCGCTAGCCTAAGCCGCTCTTCTGGAGCCAGCGTGGTATTTTTCTTTGACCGCCTTCCTGTTGACTTTCCTCATTGGCTTTTCCAACTACAGGTAAGCTTTCAGCAACCTAATCGTCTTGTGATTGAAAAGGCACGAGTTCAAAAACCCGATCCCATTTCTGTTGATAAATATGAGACAGCGCATCCTATGTCTGAACATTTCAAACAGTACCGCCTCCTTGGAAAGTGCGGCTGAGGCTTGCCTCGCCCTCACTCCTTTGATTCATTTGCGGCACCCTCATTGGTTATTTTTAGATATCACCAAGAGGCCGCGCTCTGTAAGTGAGTCCGATCTTCTGAATCGCTTAACCGACATCGATCGGCACTTGTGCTTGGGGATAAGTTTTGGGCTGCACAACTCCACCGCCCAAGCTCAAATCACCGCCCAAGCTCAGGTGCCCGACTCGCAACTTTTACAGCTGCCTCTCGAGTTTTTGATTTATTGCGAAGGGCTCAAACCCTTTGAACCCGAAGAAAAATCAAAGATAAGGGCCCTCATTGAAACTCTTGAAACATTGGGACTCAAAACGCTGAAAGATTTTGTGGATATTCCGGCGACATCTATTAGCCAGCGCTGGGGTGCCTTGGGAAGCCTGCTTCGACGACGCCTTTTAGGTCAAGACTATGAACCCATCGATATTTTTGAACCGGCGCCCGTGCTGCAAGAGACATATGCCTTTGATTTTTCATGCGTCAATCTCAACAACCTTACAGAAGCCTTACACGAAGTTTTGAAACGGCTTGAATGGCGATTAATAGGATCGGGGCGCTGGGCCCAGAGCATGTCTCTTGAAGTTCGTCATCAATACTCCAATAAAAATGAAGTGATTACGATTCAACCAGGCATACCAACCTCTGAAGCTCAACAGTGGATAAAACTTTTAACTCGTAAACTTGAAGGCTGGTCTTTTGAAAATCCTGTGGCCGAGATTTCAGTTTTGGCATTTGCCTCAGACCGGCAGTCTCTGCAGCTTCATTTATGGAATGATTTTGAAAATGATTTTGAACGCGTGACTCCCGTAATCAACTCTCTAAGCACTGAACTTGGCCTCAACTCTGTGGGCTTCGCAGTTCTAGAAAATTCTCATGTTCCCGAAAATGGGTGGACCTTGAGCCAAATAAAAATAAAGCCTCAGGCAAAGAACGCTTTTTTGCCCCATGGGCCACGCCCCACCAAGCTACTCACCATACCGCAACTTTTAAGCAAAAAAGAAGTTGATGAGTTGCAGTATATTTTTCGAGGATCCGAACGCATCGAAGCCGAATGGTGGTCCGACTCTCCTATTGATCGCAATTACTTCATCGCTCGCCAAGGATCTCAATTGGTATGGGTCTTTAAAGAAGTAAAAACTCAGAAGTATTTTTTGCATGGGTATTTTGACTAAAAAAGAAGGTCGGCGATTTATCGAGCTTTTAGCTCGATCAAATTTTTCCTTCCTTAAAGGCGCCTCCCACCCTGAAGACTATATTCTACAGTCTTTAAAAGTCGGCATGCCTGCGGTCGGTCTATGCGACATTGATGGATTTTATGGGGCGGGACGAGCCTTTCAAGAATCTGAGCGCAGTCATCAAAGATTTTTTATCGGGGCTACGCTCACGCTCACGGATAGCTCGCCCGTAGCACTGGTTCCTATGAATAAGGTCGGCTACGGGCAACTTTGTCGTCTCATCACTCTTGGGAAGAGGCGAGCTCCGAAGGGTCAAAGTGCTTTGTGTTTGCAAGACCTTCTCGCTCCAGACATTCAATGTCTAGCTTTTGCTTTGCCGCCTTTTGAGCAGCATCACCTTGAACAGCTCCAGCATGCTTTTTTAGATCGTCTTTACCTGGGGCTTTATCGGCATCAGAACTGGATTTCAGAGCGCCAGACACAACATGGCCTTAAGCTTTCCAAAAAATTGGGAATTGAAGCTATTGCAACCAATCTTCCTTTGATGCATCACCCATCACAAAAGCGGGTGCTTGATCTTGTGACCTGCATCGCCAAAGGACTTAAGATTCAAGAAGCCGGCAGGGAATTATCATTAAATAGCGAGGCTTTTCTAAAATCTCACGACGAAATGCTTAAACTTTGGCCCGATCATCCCGAGCTGGTGTATCGCACCTACGATGTTGCTCAACGAATAAAGTTCTCTTTTAAAGAGCTTCGCTATCGGTACCCTCAAGAAGCTCTTCCCGAAGGGGAAACTGACTCTAAGGCTTATTTTGAGAAAATCGTTTGGGAATCAGCTCTTAAAAAATATAAAGGCCGGATCCCCGCAAAAGTTCGTGGCCAGATCACTCAAGAACTTAATTTGATTTTTGAGTTGGAATTTGAAGATTACTTTTTGACGATCTGGGATATTATTCACTTCGCTCAAGAGCAAAATATCTTGTTTCAAGGGCGCGGTTCAGCCGCCAACTCAGTCATTTGTTATGTTTTGGGTATTACGGCCATCGACCCAGTCCAAATGGATCTCTTATTCGAGCGCTTCATTTCGCGAGAACGGGGCGACCCCCCTGACATTGACGTTGATTTTGAGCACGAACGCCGTGAAGAAGTTATTCAATACATCTATAGAAAATATGGCGACGCCCATGCGGCAATGGTGTGTGAGGTTATTTGCTTTCGATCACGCATGGCGCTGCGAGAAACAGCCAAGATCTTTGGCCTTGATCACCAAACAATTGGAAAAATGATTAAATGGATGGGGCGTGAGGGACTTTCTCGCCTCACAACACTTGAAGGTCAGACTCAACTTTCAAGCTGGGGAATTTCCCCAACACTTTTTCAGCAAATTTTAGACGGAGCTTTGAGACTTAAAGGCTTTCCTCGGCACTTGGGGATTCATACTGGAGGTTTTGTTCTCTCTCATGATCCTTTAATTGAAACCGTTCCCGTGGAGAAGGCCACCATGGAGGGGCGCTACGTGGTTCAGTGGAATAAAGACGATCTTGAAGCTCTCGGTTTAATGAAGATCGATGTTCTAGCTCTGGGAATGCTCACCTGCCTTAAAAAGTGCTTAACTCTTTTAAAAAATCATAAAGGCAAAGACTTTGAACTCAGCACCATTCCCCTTGAAGATCAAAAAACTTTTGAAATGGTTCAACGCTCCGATACCGTCGGCGTTTTTCAAATTGAATCACGCGCACAAATGTCAATGCTTCCTCGAATCAAACCCAAATGCTTTTACGATTATGTTGTGGAGGTTGCAATCGTACGCCCCGGCCCTTTGCAAGGAGGCATGGTACATCCTTATATCCGACGCCGACAAGGCTTAGAGCAACCCACCTACGCCCACCCCGCTTTAGAGCCCGTGCTCAAGAAGACTTTGGGTGTGCCGATCTTTCAGGAACAAGTGATGAAAATGGCCGTTGTTGTCGCCGGCTTCACTCCCGGAGAATCAGACGAACTCCGAAGAGTGATGTCGTCAGCATGGCGCAAAGGTGAGCGCATGAATATTCTCAAAGAACGTCTTCTCTATGGAATGCTTCAGTTCGGTCTCACTCATGAATATGCTGAAAAGATCTACAAAACCATTGAGGGGTTTGGATCTTATGGATTTCCCGAATCTCACGCAGCTTCTTTTGCCTTATTAACAGCTGTTTCTTGCTATATCAAATGCCACTACCCCGATGTCTTTGCCTGCGCTCTTCTCAACTCCCAACCTATGGGCTTTTACTCCCCGCGCAGTCTCTTGGCCGATGCCCAGCGCCATGGCGTTAAGATCTTGCCTCCCGATGTGAATCTATCCCTTTACGACTACAATCTAATTGAAGACTCTTGTCTTCGCGTTGGTCTACGCGCTCTTTATGGTGTTCCAAAAAAAGATTTAGAAAGTCTCATCGCTCATCGCCAAAGATACGGCTACTCCTCGATCGAAGATTTTATCATTCGATCTGGAGTTTCTCGCCCCACGCTTTTGCGTCTCGCCGCGGCCGGCGCCTTTGGAACCTTTCGAGCCAATCCCCGCGACGCCCTATGGGAAGTATTAAAGTCACCAAAACTTAAAGGTCATGCCCATGACTTTGAACTGTTGGCCGATCATGGTGAGGCCCAAACGCAGAAATTTTCTAAGATGAATCCGTGGGAACAAGTGCAAAATGATTATCAGGCGTTAGGTTTTAGTATCGATTGGCACCCCATGAAGGCTCTTCGCCCGACCCTAAAAGCCTCAAAATTGCACACTTCAAAAGATATTTTCTTTCTTAAGCACGGAAGCACCGTTCAAGTTGGCGGATTAGTCACCGTGAGGCAAAAACCCCCCACAGCTCGTGGTACGATGTTTATGACCCTAGAAGATGAGTTTGGATTTATTAACGTCATCGTTCCAGCCTCTGTTTATGAAGCGCATTTGCCCATGGCGGTGACCGAACCGCTCCTTCAAGTGAATGGACATCTTGAGTTTAGATCCGGAGTGCGCAACGTGCACGCCGTCAATATATTACCGCTTAAAATTCAGCGCATGAACGACGCTGAGCGCGACCTTATGGACCGATCCAGAGATTTTTCTTAAATCGAAAAATAAAACCTACAAAAATGAGCAATTGAGCAAAAAAGAAAAACCAAGCAACCCAACGAAGGAAATACCAAAGATCAGGCGCCACAAACCTATATTCAAGACGATGAGCCCCCGGCGCCACCTCTAAAACCGCCCTTGTGTCAGAATAAAAAATATCATCCCAACCAACACGCTGACCGTCCAAGTAAATCTGATTCCAAGGAAAAACAGATACATTTGTAAAAACCAAATGACGAGGCGGAACTGAGATTTCAATGGGTTCGACAAATCCAAAGCGCTCTCCAACGCTCACCTTAAAAAATGCATCTCCTCTTTTTCCGCCAACTTGACTTAACTTTTCTAAATTAATCTCCCGCTCCCCCTCTAAAACGGCATAACCATAGTACCCGTAAAAATTTGGCGGAGGAGTTGTTAGCGATTCACCCTGACTGGCCCATACGGGAGATTGAGTTTGAATTGGATGAACAATGGTTAATCCACGAACCTGCTTAAGACCGATACTTAAAATGGTCAAGATCACACTCAGAATCAAGCCCCCCTTGAAAATCTTGGTTGATTCAAGCTGACTTAACGCTCCCCTCGTACCAATGCGAATCAAGGCAATGATTAATCCCAAATTAATATAAGTAATAAAGCGATAGCCAAATTGTACGATATGAAAGGGTGTCGGCAAAAAATCCCAAATGGGAGTTTTAAGAGACAACACAAAAGAGCTCAGAAAAAGAAGAACTCCCAAGTGAATCACCTTATCCTTCAAGACGGGCTTATCTCTTTGGCCCCGAAAAATCTGAAACAGAACAGTGATCAAAACAATAAGAAGCCCAACATTTATCTGGCTATCTAGGTAGGGAGTCGAGATTTTTGAAAGATCGGGATCTTTAATTAAATCGACGCGGGCATCATAAGGAATCGGCATCAATCGAGTTAAAATATGATCGATATCCTTAGGAAACTGAAAAATGTTCTCAGAAGTTTTATTAATGAATAGTCGACCCCAGAATTCTGAAAGGGCATAAATCCAATGGCTCACCGAAAGGAGAACGACACTCCCAACCCCAAAAAGATGAACGAGAGCGGTTCGAAATCCCTGGGCCTTTACAAGCAAATGAAGCCAAAGTGTACCCAAAATCAAAACAGAGAAGAAAAATGTAATGCTATGGGTGCCCGCAATTAAAGTGAGACAAATGGATACAAATAAAGATCCAAAAAAGTTGAATCTCTTACTCCAAAGGTCGCCAAAAAATAAAATCGAAAATACCCCAAGGCTCAAAACTTCGGCGCCAATAAATTCGGTCAGCGCCCCTCGATTAAATAAATTTGTAAGGGCATAAGTACTCGTCATCAGTAGCATGGCGATCGCGAATCGAGTCCACCACTTTAGCCTTATTTTTTCTAACCCCTTCCAAAGAACAAGGGCTTTGATCAAAAGAATGGCGAGAAGAAAAACGCGCATCACAGTGTTAGCTGAAAGTGCCCCGCTAAAAAAGCCGAGCACTGGATACAACAAAGGGGCATAAAAAATAGGATAAGCTAGACCAACAAATGGACTGGAATTGATGACTGGGGCCAATTCACCTGTATTCCAAAGGTATTCTCCTTGGTAGGCAATCATCCAAAGGTGATTGGCCCAATCCACAGGAAAATTATGATTCCAACAAAATAGCGGCAAAACCGCTCCCCAAGCCAATATCAAGACAATCAGAATGTCGGACCAGATTTTCTTCATGACATAATTTTACATAATTCTTTGATTTATTTGTGAGCGATCTCCGCATTATACTGGACATCAGGGTAACGCGAATCTTTAGGGTAAGGGGTAAGCGTGAGTAAGGGTAAAAGTCGGGAGACCATTCAGGTCGCTTTTTGGGTTATTTTTGTCATAGTCCTTGGATGCGCTCCGTCCTCGGGTAAGTTTACAACTCCTCAACCTTCAAGTCTCAAGATCTCCCCTGGACCTTCAACGGCCCCGACAATAGTCATGTCACCAATTCCCTCACCCAGTGGTGGGATTACTCCAACCCCATCTCCATCACCTAGTCCGTCTCCATCATCAACACCACGGCCTAATGTGACCGAGGCATGGTTTACCTCTGCCCCGCAGTCGGTTGATCGCTTGGAGCTATTTAACCAGCCACAGATGTGGGAAATGGCCCGTGGGCGCATGAAAGTTTATCAGTTTTATGGGTGGCAGCTGGCAAATGAAGAATTGACCAAAGTCGTGGGTGTTGATGCTCTTCGCAAACTCAAAAACTGGAAAAAAGAAGTGGCCCTCGAAGTTGGCGCCCTTAAAGAGTGGGACTGCGTAGGCAACATTGCATTGAGAGATATAAAGTTGTTTGTGGATAATGCCATTGCCAATGGGGGAGCCGTGCACCATCTCGCGATGGATGAGCCCCTTTTGGCCGGCGTTGAATTTTGCAAATTAAGTGAAGCCGAAACCACAAATAGAACGGCCCAATTTATGAAAGACACAAGGGCCGCATTGCCAGGACTCACTTTAGGTTCTATCGAGCCCTACCCTCACTTTAAGTTTTCGCAGCTAGCGACCTTTTTAAATACTTTAGTCCAAAAGGGATCGAAGCCAGATTTTTTCCACCTCGATGTAGATCGAAATCATCCGTTTGCAACCAAAGACAATCTTATTCGTGATTTAAGAAAATTCCGTGATCTCTGTCAAAGTTTGGGAATCCCTTTTGGAGTTATTTTAAACTCTCATAAAGACTCGTCTGACCAAACTTTTTTTGTTGATTCTCAGTTTTGGATTACCATTGTAGACGAGGCCATCGGAGCCCCCGATCGCAGCATTTTTCAAAGCTGGTCTACAAAGGCCGTTCCCAAAAACCTTCCGGATTCTGGGAACGGCGTGTTCAGCCTAACTAAACTGTTAGTTGAAGGATTTGACTACTTAACTCGTTAGTTGCAATTACGGAATCTGTTTTGGTTCGCCGCAAGGGCCACGAGTTACCGGAACTTGCACAGTAGCCGAATAATTGCGTTCACCAGCACGAGCTTTTATTTCTACTGATAAATAATAGGTCACGCCTGGAACCAAATATTCCAAACTGGTTGAGTAGGAATAAGTTTCGCCCTCAACGAGATTGAGGGGCAAATAGTAGTGGCGACCAGCTCTATCAACGGCCTGCAATTCAACAAAATTGACCTGCTCTCCACGTCGGGTATTCACCTTGACGGTGATAGATCCAGAACCCATGGTTTCAACGTACCCTTCAATAGAGGCAAACTTGCGCCCACCTTGAGGGGACTCTAGAAAAATCGGTCCTTGAATCGTACCAGGATTTGGCCGGCAGGCTTGAGCTTCAATAGTGCCAAGTGCAACCATTGTGGTTAATAAAATTAAACCAAGTAGTTTCATAACATTTCTCCTCTTTATAAGAGGCCACCTTCTGAAAGTTTTATGCCAAATTCAAAGGAAGCGGTCGTTTCTAGAATACAACAAGGGGCCACAAGGCCCCTTGAAATTAATTTAAAATGTCAGTGACTTAAGTTCTGATGATTAATTTTCAAATGTCGTATGAAAATTATCTTAGAACCTAAAACTTAAAGCCAACATCGGAGTAATCCAGGTTTCTGTGAGATCGGCGTTCACTTCAGCACCCGTAGGTGGAGCTCGTTTGGTAAATTTCAGATTAGCATAGGTAATCTGTGGTCCGAATGAAAGACTTGGGCTTAAGGTAAAGCGATAACCAAGTGAGGAATAGAATCCCGAACCGTTCTTATATTTCGTCGTCGATCCACCACTTTCACGGCTAAGATCCGACGCAATCATATAACTAAAATGGAGAAAAAAATTCTCCGCTTCCAACCCTAATGTCGGTCCATAGGACATGTAACTGTCCTTAGAAGTGCTTGATCCAGAATTAACAGTAATTGATTCCGTGGCTACCAGCGCACCAACAAATATCGGTCCATCAAATTGATAGCCGGCAGTCAGATGTAGGGGCATGGTCGTTCGTGTTGCGGTAGTTCCCGAATCCGTCTCCGACGCATACAAATACATAAAGGCCGGATCAATTCGGATCTGCCCAGCATGGGCCATGGAATTTAGGCCTAATAGTGCCACTAAAATAACAATGTTTTTCATCTCTCGTTCCCCTTGTTGAAAGGCCTGTTGTGTTGTATACCATTTCGAGTTGATTTCATCATTGTGACGACCGTGATCGAAGTCAAGAATGTTATTAGCGGGGGAGACGAATTTGATTATTTACACAATTTTTATTGGATTTTTGCTGGCGTCGCAGTCTCAAGCGCAGTATAAACCAAGGCCCGCACCTATTCATGGCTACGTAAACTGCCCCGATCAATTTTATCAATCACACGACGCTTGGAAAGTCACAAGCCTTTCGGTTCAATACTTGAGATCAAGCTCTCAATCCCGACCGGAAGTACGAATTAGCGGAGACTATCATTTTGTCAATTGCGTGATTCTTCCGAACGGAAATCGGTTTAAGGATACTTATTTTCAAATTCCCTCACAACACCCTGAGTTTGATCCAAACAAGAGACGAGTGCTGATGTTTTCAGAACTTAAACCCAACAGCAAGAGCGAGAAACGCAGGTTCTATGCCCCGATTTCAACGACTGAAGATCCAACCCTCGGAAGGCAGATTCATCATTTCGAGGGAGTTTATGACCTTAAGACCGTCTTGGCAGACGAGTATGATGCATTTCTCGAAGGACAAACTATTTTGAAATCGTACATCATTCGTACAGGTCATCCTGAAGTGAAGCGACCCGACCATCATTTTGAACCCCATATTAAAAAATATGGACTGTCGTGGGGAATTGAACGTGTTTTCGTTCGATTTTCTCCGTCGTCGGCTCCGGAAGTCATTCGACCCACTAACAAAGGGGAACGATAAATGAAAAAAATAATTTCAAGTGCCATTTTGCTTTTTGTTAATTTAGCCGTGGCTCAAACTCCAGAAATTCCTTCGGACAGCTATCCTATTTACGGGTACGCCCGCTGCGAAAAGTTTTTGGATCGCTCCAGCTGGTCATTTTATGTGGCTATAGAAAGGGCCGATTGGATCCACGAACGCACTCGATATGATCAGGATCAGGGGAAATACGTTAGCGAGCCTTCGGACTTCGGATCGGTTTTTCTCACTTTGTCCAATCGAGAGTTTAAGTGTAAAAAATTTGAAAAAGAATATCGATGGATCCCACTTCGTCGAAGTTCAACCAGCCTCGTTCAAGTCGTTTGCAAAAAAGGTGGGATGTTTTCCAAATTCTATGATTCGATGCGACCCATTGCTTTTGGCCCAGTTCACCAACCACGTCGGGCCGATACGCCAGAGTACTGGGACTTTTACGGCGTCAGTCATTTTGAAGTCCCCCTTGAAAAGTGCCTATCAAAAGAGCAGAAAGAAAAATTCCTCAATGGAGAAGAAGTGTCGATGGAAATCTACACGCGCTACCGCCGAGCAGAAGGCGAGAACTATATGTTTTCTAAGCTTGAGATCCTTCGTTTAAGTCAGGGCAAGGTTAAGTGACGTCCATCACTGAGGCTTATTTCTAGAGAAGATTCATTTTGAAATGAATTCTTTGATATTATTTTATCGACTAATTATTGCTGGATCATTCATTTATTGCTTCGCCCATGAGCCATGCTTGGCAAAAGTCAGTCTTCTCGAAAACTTAGGAACAAATATCGACGAATCATTTATGGGATCCAATTTGCTCCTTCATGCAGCCGGCATTGGATCCACTGTATTTATTGTGAGAACCGGTATCGACGCTAAGGTCCGGGATACTTACCGTCATTCGAAAAACGAAGGAGCTATTCCTGGGGCCATTTTAGGATCGGGGCTTGTTGCCGTTGGCCTGGCTTCGACGCTTTACTTTGACTCGGTGGAAGCAGACAGCTTGTCCCAAGGCGCTGCCGTCGCAATCCTACAATCGGCGGCCATTACGGTGACATATGTTATTTTTCTTAAGATCACTACAGGACGCGCCCATCCGACGAATGACTGGAACCTAAGCTCCCAAGACCAATCTCAACAGTGGCAATTTGGATTGATGAGAAATGGCCCCACTGCCTATGGATGGCCTTCAGGACATGTGTCCCATGTGACGGCCGTTATGAGTGCGCTGGCGCATTATTATCCCGAAAAGTCCTGGCTTCGCTGGACCGGTTACAGTCTGGTGGCCTACATGCTTTACGCTGTTTCAGCATTCGATTCAGGGCAAATGCACTGGTTTTCCGATGGAGTAGCTGGCGCCTTTTTTGGATATGCCATTGGCTCTACCGTGGGCAAAAACTTGCGCGCCAATCGTCACACAGAGGGCACCTTCACAAAAACTACACCAAAAAGCCAATGGTCCTTTCTCCCTATTCTAGCCCCCAAAACAGTGGGACTTTCGGTTCAACTATCTTTTTGATTGAAAGAATTTTGCAGTCCTTGGCCTCAACTCTGCACTTAGCCACTTCGTTAGAATCATACTGAATTTAAATTTTTTGAGGAGAAACTCATGAAACTATTTTCCATTTTGATTATTCTTTTGACACTTTCACAGGCCCATGGCGCCGACGCAAAAAGATTTAGCACTCATATCTGTGGGGATAATATCTTATCAGAGGAAGGACAGATCTTGTCGGTCTGTATTGGATATTTGGAATTTACCGATAACAGCCTCGCTGAAGCTGTTGGTTTTAAGCTCAAAGACGGTTCAACAGATTTTTATACAGTTATAAAGCGACAAGATGTCGGTCAGAGATCGGAAGCCGTTAAATTACGTTTCTTTGGTACAAAACGCGGATCCGTTTTACCTCGCGCAGACTTTCCCGAGCGAGTCATTGATGTAGTATGGACGCTAAATTTCGAGGATTACGTAGTCACAAGCGGCGAAATCAGCGGAACCATTTCTGGCGGGGAAACCTTTACCGTCCCCGAACTAAAGCGCGATTTTTGATTTTTGGGATGTTGTATTAATATCTGGCGCTTTTTCTAATGCTGCAGATTTGGAGTTCGTTCGAAATGGGATTGTCTTCGCCAATCGCTCTTCAGATCTAACAAACAAGATCAACTGTCCTGAAAAGTGCCTGCTCTATTAAAGATTACCTTGTCGAACTAAGGAATGCATCCCTCTATAGCTTGCCGGCCTTAAATCTAAATGATAGGTTGCCGTTCTAATGATGTTCATTCTGCCGCTATTTGGGAGGAGTTTTTAATGTTTAGAAATATTTTATTACCCATATTAGTTATTCTATCTTTGACACAAGTTGTGCAAGCCTATCATTTTCAGATTGGTGATCGTGTTGTTGCCTACTATCACACAAGTGGAATCATCGTCGAAATTAACGATTACAATCGTACAGCGGTCGTTAAGTACAACGGTGAACATTACACTGAAGTATCTCTTAAGGGTCTTGTCCCTGAAGCTCCATGTGTCAATGGATTTAATTTAGGGGATAGAATCGTTATAGTTAAAACAGCCTACGCGACGGCCAATATAGTCAACTGTTATGCCGATGGATCGGTGGATCTTCAATATGATATCGGTGGTGTTGAAAATCGTTCGACCAAGATAATTTCAAAAGTCCTCACACACATCAATGGATTTAAGGCGGGAGATAGAGTGATTACGGACATGAATATGACTGGAGTCATTGTCGAAGGCTATCAAGATCGAACTGTTTTAATTCGCTATGATGGATGGGGCCTTGGAGTCAGGCCTACCAATCAAGTTCATAAGATCAAAAATTAAGTTTGATAGTTGGTGCGCGAGTCGAACAAGTAGACGAAGCGCGTACTATGTATGTATTCGGGCTAAAGCTTTGATCGGATGATCCTAC
Source organism: Oligoflexia bacterium (assembly GCA_020847095.1). GTDB lineage: Bacteria > Bdellovibrionota > Bdellovibrionia > JABDDW01 > JABDDW01 > JADLCR01. The sequence goes on from JADLCR010000002.1 coordinate 49,161, forward strand.
GTCTTTAAGGGCAGGTCTTGCTATTTATTCAAGTGTTATCCGATTACTGTTTTCCGTGAAGAACCGATAGACCGTTCGCCGATCTGTTTCCCTTTCTCGATTTTTCGGTGCCTGCTTTCAGCGAAGGCACACGAAAAATCATCGAAAGGAGAACATA
>JADLCR010000003.1 GCA_020847095.1 Oligoflexia bacterium
ATCCAATTTATACGATCTAAAAACCCCCTTTATTAAGAAGGAGCCTCTGATAAAAGTCCTGGCTAAGTGCGTTAATTCCATGGCCTTTTTGGCCGATAGGTAGCTGTATGGGTTTATTTAAAGCGGCCGTTCTCATTTATCTGGCAATAGCCTTTGATCGGTCATGGGCCGGACCGCGGATTTTTGCCAAAGAAGCATTGCCAGCAAGATTTCAATCTCGTCCCCCGGAGCCCGGCTGTGACTATGCCGCCCTCGTCGCACAAGCGTTAGGAGTTAAGCAAGGGCCACTTAGAGACGCTGGCTTTGAAGAAGGCGATTTTGATGACCTAGTCGAGAGCAAGTTAAGGCCGAGAACAGAACCACCTCCGGGGCCGAGAACAGCAACGGTTAATGCGCCCCCTCCCATTGACGCTCCACAAATTGGAGTTCGTGACACTTCTTATCTTGCGACCATCACCAAGCCCGGAGAGTTTAGCGAACAACCCTGGTTCATCAAATTCTCTGATAAAGAAGAATTTCAAGGCAGGTTTCGATTCGACCCGAGTACTGACATGATTGAAATTGAAACACCTAACGGAATTGTTAGACGCCCAAGGCAGTCCATGAGCTTCTTGGATGAAGCCCGCCGAAATCCAGCCGCCCATGCTCATTCGACGAGTCTTAGATTGACAGAGGATTCTGTAAATGGAGTGAGACAAGTTATGGCTGTGCCAATGGGCGAAGGGGTTGGGGCCAACCAAAACTGGGTCATTTATGAGCGCCTACCTGGAGGCAGACAAGGTCGCTTACTGGGATTTTTTAAACCCGATGGAGGCGAGCCCGATGCCTTTTTCGAAGCCAACAAATACCTGCGCCGTGGAGATTTAAATAACGCCGATGCGGCTCAAAGCGAGTTATCAAGGCGACTTGGTCTAAAGCACGTGGCCAAATCTGAAATTGCTGTTCATCCCACCCTAGGACGTGGAGTATTTTCGCATGCCATTCCGGATTTTGTTGATATTGAGAGTTTGGCTAAAGATCCCAACTTAAGAAAAGCATTGGCCCTAGATCCCGCGTTTAAAGAATCTGTCGATGAAGGTTTTATTTTAGGATCTTTGACTGGCGATTATGATCGCTTTTCGGCCGTCATTTCAAAGGTCAAAGATCGCGATCAAAAAACTCAAATCATCATGACAGATTTGGATTTCAAAACTCCGCGCAATATGGGAGCTCAGGTTCGGCCAGAGTTCAAAGATCCCATCACCGGAAGGCCCAATTTACCCTTGATAAGACAGGCCTTGGCTAAGGCAAAAACTTCTGAAGATGTTAGAAAAATATTTTCCAACTACTATCTCATTGATGGGGGAATGGCCGGAAATGCTGGAGAGATCGGAACTCTCGACACCTTTTCAAAATCCATTGCCAAAGGCCAATCAATCAATGCGCCGTCCGTAGGGAGATTTAGAATTGATGAGGTTTTACAGGACAGGCACTATTGCCCTACTTGGCGTGCTTTATTCGGCATGTCTTCGCAGGAACTCACTCAGTTTTGGTCCCAGCGGGGGGGAGCTCACCATGCCTCTCAAAACTTAGGAAGACAAAGAGACTTTCTTCACCAACGCTACAGGAATCTGGGCTCCCCCTGCGGGCCGCTTTAAATATTCAAACTTACCGGCTTTACACCGTGGGCGTGATTTTCTCGAAGTCCCGTTGACGTTAATTCAATAAAATGAGCTTTTTCTGAAATCTCCGCAATGGATACGGCGTTAATGTAGCTCATTCCCGAGCGGACCCCTCCACAAAGTTCATGAACCACATCTATAACGTGACCTTTGCATGGCACTTGAGTGCTTTCACCTTCTGGAGCCATTCCCTCTGGAACCTCACCGCGCCAGCTCACTTGAGCGGCTTTTGATGCCATTCCGCGATAACTTTTGTAGCCCTTTTTTATTTCTCCCGGAGTTTCGATGGTCCCGGCAAGAAGTGAACCCACCATAACGGTTTGAGCTCCGGCAGCGAGCGCTTTAACAATATCGCCACTGGTTTTAATTCCGCCATCAGCAATGAGAGGAACCCCAAAATGCTCCGTCACTTCGCGGCACATGGCGATTGCCGTCAGTTGAGGCACCCCACAACCGGTAATGATGCGCGTGGTGCACATACTGCCAGGGCCAATTCCTACTTTTACGGCATCGGCTCCGGCTTCGATCAAGTCCTGGGCCCCTTCGGGAGTTGCAATATTTCCGGCAATGACTTCGATTCCCGAAAAACTGTCCTTCAAATGTTTAATGGTTTCCATCATTGAAACCGAATGCCCATGGGCAATATCAATGGTCAAAATCTGCACACCGGCATCGACTAGGGCCCGTGCGCGCTCTTTAAAATCTGCATTAACTCCAATGCTGGCGCAAATAGGGGAGAGCGTTTGGGCTTCGACGACTCGACGAACATGGGAGACCTGTTCCTCGATGGTCATAAAGCGGTGCAGAATTCCCAACCCACCCATTTTCCCAATGGCAATGGCCATTTCACTTTCGGTGATGGTATCCATGTTGGCCGAGATAATTGGAATTTGAAGTCTGTGCTTCTTGGTGACCTGGGTGTCGAGTTGCGGAACTCTTCGGGAGCGGACCTCTGATTTTGAGGGGACGATTAAAACATCATCAAAGGTGAGGCCCCGTTCACGATTTAGAAGTTCCCGACAGTGAAATCGAATTCCCATTTTTTCCCCTCCGCGCCGCAAGCTCTATGTAAAACGAGTAGGCGGCTGTGTAAGTCCATAACTCAATGCAAAGGGCCCCAAAGAACCCTAAGCTAAAGGCGTAGAGACCCACATCCCATAGTCTCATCATCGCAAAGCGCCCCAACATACTGGCGGCCATGAGCAAAATCAAGACGAACAACGTCACCCAAAAATACCCACGCACAACTTCACGCGACCGCTCGAGGGCGTCGACTTTGTCAGCCTGATACTCAGCGTCAAACATCACGATATAAGGAATAAAGTAGAGCCGGATACTTTCGACGATCCCTGGAATGATGAGTAGCAGAAACCTTAAAAGTATAACGGGGAGAGCACGCGCTGTTTCAATAACGATGTACTTGAAAAACTCTGTAAAGCGCTCCAGCACGCTTGAAGTCCGATTCATTTCAACCGCTTGGCAGCCATTGTTCACGATGATCATAACCAGGGCAGATAAAAGGAGCTGAAGGGCTAAGCTCATCATCATCAGTCCAAGTCTCAATTGGCTGGCCTCTGGGCTTTGGCCATCTCCCACGATAAATCCGACCAAGGCGTCTAAAAGCGCCGAAACCCCTAGGGAGAATACTAGCCAAGGCCAAGTTTTCTTAAAAACTGGGGTCCACAAATAGAGACTCTTTTTGGAAATCGCTTTTATCAATTCCATATTCTTCTCACCAATTGATTTTGTACTGAAGTTGCACCCGCTGCTGATCTCGTAATACCTCTAAGTCCAGAGTCCCTTGATCTTTGAGCATCAAAGCTCTTTTGAAGCTCGTGGCATCGGGGACTTTTTCCCCATTGATTCTGACGATGACATCACCTTGTCGTAGGCCCATTCGTCTCAACGCGCTACTTTTGGGCAGATCAAAAATTTCAGCACCGTCGATTTTTTCTTGGCCGACAGCAATGCGCTGCCAGCGCAGGTTTTTGGTGTTGTCCGGTTTAGCTAAGGTCTTTGGATTAACGGGGATAGGACTTTTGGGGCTCGGAGAGGCCGAGGTCAGTTGGGGGGTGAGATCTTTTCTTGAGGGATCTTTGGCAAGAGCAAGAGGAGCCCCATAGTGACCAACAATAAATAGCAGGGCGGACAAAATCTTAAGAGCCATAGGTTATGAGTTTTTCAGCGCAAGTAAGCCGTGTCAATCATTACGACCAATAACCATCGGTTGGATTTCTAAGAAATTTGCACTAGTCGTTTTGAGGGGAGTGACAAACGGCTTCTACGTTGTGACCATCAGGGTCTAAGATGAAGGCGCCGTAATAATTTTCGTGATATTCGGGTCGTAGGCCAGGCTTACCATTGTCTTTGCCACCAGCCGCAAGAGCGGCCCGATAGAATTCATCGACTTGTTCATGGTTATCTGCTCTGAAAGCAATATGAAGTCGTGGCTCGTTACGCAGCCCCTCACTAATCCAAAAATCAGTTTGGTTGGAATCTTCCCACCCAAAAACTAAAACTCCTTTTTCGTACTCCTGGGGGACTTCCATCAATCTCTTGTATCCAAGAGCGGCCAAGGCCTTGTCATAAAAATGTTGGCTCTTTTTAAGGTCGCTAACTTGAAGGGCGATATGGTCAATCATTGTCAGGCTTCAACAGAGCTCATGGACAGAGCCGTCAAATCATAGAAATCAATACCGAATCTGTGCGTATGGCACGGGATACGGTCCCATCCCTCGGAGTTCACACATTGGCACCGCAACAGGGGAAGTGCGCGTTCGATAGAAGAAAACCGGGGCCGATGAATGCATGAGCATGTTAATTTCAACGGGATGGGGGACCTCAATCTTTTGGGTAATCTCGCCAGCGGCGTTTCTTTTCTGGGTTAGACTAAGGGTAACACGAAAGTTATTAGAAATGCCGTATTCAAGTTGAGCCGGCTCTCTTGCAGAAAGAGCGCGATCCCGCCAAGCACATTCGCCAGGACTTAAATTAGATCCCGTAGCATTGGCGGCCACCGGCGCTTTTCGAAAAATAACTTGATGCCCCACGCCGGAAATGGGCAATTCGACCGGAGCCCCGCTACTTGAGTGGCCATGGACTACCGTAGTGCCTACTGTGAATTCTTGCTTGATTTCAATCGGGCCGCCGCCGCGGCAAACTAGCGGATAAAGAGCAACCATTATACCGCCATGATCAGACATAAATGGAGTGCTTGGCACGGCCACCGCACCTAAATCTTTTTTCGGATAACGGATTCCACACAGATTCTCGTCAAATTCCGTCGCTTGAGCATTGAACAAGCCAAAAATAGCCAAAAACAGAATAAGAATCAAAGGCATGCACGGCTCCTAAAACGGTTATAGTTGAGACTTTCTATCAAGCAAGGTTCTGATCAAAACGCAACATAAAACAACAAGAATTCTTAGCGTTCCAGTTTCGTTGAGAGCATAATCAGCTCATCGACAACGTTGGCGAGGGTATCTTGATATTCTTTAGAAAGTTTGCCATTTAGAAAATTTTGAGCGGCAAAAGGCAAAGCTAATTGACTTGGAACTACATAGCTTCCCATGTGAGAGAAAATGCTTCGTGCGTGACTAAGGCTTCGTGAGGCGCCCCACCAGACTGTACTTACACCAATCAATCCGATAACCTTATATTTAAATGGATTGTCATTTACGAAAATCCAATCAATAGCGTTTTTAAGCGAACTAGATATTGAGGCGTTGTACTCAGGACTCGCGATTATTAACCCCGATGCGCTTCGCACTTTATTCTTCAGCAAACTGACATTTTCAGGCAACGTACCACTACCGGCAATGTCTTCATTAAAAAGAGGTAGTGAAAATGATCTTAGATCAAGCAGCTCTGCTTCGTGCCCCTTAGCCTTAACCATATCTAGGCCTAATCTAAGAATCTCACGATTCAACGAGTTCTGTCGTAAACTTCCACAAACACCTACGATATTAGCCTTAGCCATGTGTAAGAAACGTTATCGCAAATATTTACCACCGGTCAACGACAAACGCCTGTTGGTGCTCGTGGCCAGAATTGAACTGGCACGTCCCTTGCGAGACCCAGGATTTTAAGTCCTGTGCGTCTACCACTTCCGCCACACGAGCTCACAATGAAAACACCATCGTATACTCAATCTCGTTGACAGATTCAAACCCCTTATCTAGGTTTTTGGTTTTAGGTCATCGGCCATAGCCAAAGAAAGGGCTGTATTCGTGGAAAAAATCACAAAAGAACAACTCAAATCCCCAGATGCCTTTGTTTCAACCATGACGCGCTTGTCAGAAGCTCTGTTTCGACAAAAAAAGGCTCTGACGGCCGGATTTGTAATCCTCATCGTGGGTGGCCTTGGATGGACCGGGTATAGTATTTATCGAACTCAAAAAGAAGAGCAGGGCCAAGCCGCCCTTTATAAGGCGCAAAAAGCCCTGTTAGATGCCGAAAGTGCATTTCAACCCCAAGCACCACGAGACCCCAAGGCCATTGCCAATATAAGAACACGCTCTGGCGATCTTGATAAAGATTTTGGCTCGGCCATTAGTGAGCTCATAAAAGTTATTGATCAATTTCCACGGACCCAAGCTTCGGTATTCGCATCATTAGAAGTTGGCCGTCTGTACGCTCAGTATCAAAAATATGATTTGCTCGTCGACCTCATGAAAAAAACCTCTTCTTGGGCCGGGCATCCCCTCACAAAAGCCTTGTCGAGTGATTTGCTTGCCATTGGTTTTGAAGGAAAAGGCGATTGTCGCCAAGCCATCGGAGAATGGCATAAAATTGAAAACTTAAAAGGTGCTTCGGCTCTTGCAGGCCAAGCCATGATCAAACAAGCCCTCTGTTATGAAAAGCTCAATCAAATTTCGACGGCGGAGGCCATTTACAAACGCGCTGAGGATGCAAAAAACTCAGACCCGGTAACTGCTCGTATTGCTAAGCGATACCTAAGACTGCTTTCTAAAGGAAAGTCTTCATGACCAAAAAAGTTCTGCTCAATACAATTGCCTTTTCGCTTTTGGTTGCAGGATGCTCGACGGCGCCGAAAGCTAAGAAGGCGCGGCTAGAAGTCGATTGGGTGAGAAGCACCTTGAAATCAGAAAATTGGGGCTATCGGCGCACTGAGCGAATGGCTCCGATGATTGATGGCGAATTTGTCTTACAAGGAAACTCCTTTGATAGCGTTGTGGCTTATCACAAGGTCACAGGGCAAGAGCTTTGGAGAAAGACCATCCGAAATGGAGCTGAATCGGGATTTGCCATCGAAGGAACCTCACTGTTTTTTGGAGCCGGTGATGGCCAATTTTATGCCGTTAATAAACTCTCGGGAAAAACTCTTTGGAGTTTTCCAACTCGCTCTGAAAATCTAGCCCCAGCATTAGTGAACGGCGGAGTTGTTTACTTTTTAGCAGGCAATAATGTTTTGTACGCCCTTGATTCAAAAACCGGCAAACAACTTTGGATTTACAATCGGGGTGATGTGAGCTCCCTGAGCATTCGAGGCGGATCAAGACCTACCATTTATAAAGGCACACTTTATATCGGATTTAGCGATGGCTACTTGGCCGCCGTTGATTCGCGAGATGGCAATCTTTTGTGGGAGCGCAAACTCACCACCAATATTAAGTTCGTCGATGTCGATGCCACTCCCGTGGTTGATGAAAATTCCATTTGGGTTGCCAGCTATGATGGAGCGCTCTATTGCCTTAGCCGCAAAGATGGGCAAGTGACCTGGCGACTCGATGACGGGGGAGCCGTGTCAGTTCTATTAGAAGGGGATACTCTTTATTATGGTTCGCAATCTCAGCAAGTCTATGCGCTCAACAAGATGACCGGCGCTGAAAAATGGAAGTATCAATATCCTGAACATTGGGGAGTCCCTACCCAGCCAGTGTTACATAAGGGACTTATTCTTTTTGGTACAAGTCTTGGCGATCTCGTAGCACTTTCTGCCCAAACCGGTCGATTTGTTACAAGTTTTCGCACCGGAACGGGCATTTATGCCACTCCAGCCATTGATTCTGAACGCAGTGCCATCTACGCTATGAGTAATCAAGCCAATCTCTTCACATTGGCTTTGAAATGGTCTTCTGAGGAGGACATGCTTAAGTGGGCCAATTGGTAAAAGTAATGCTGGGGCTTATTGCTGCGCTTACAGTCGGATGTTCAAATACCCCATGCAGTAATGTTCCACTTGACCGCGAAAACCTTGTTGCCAAATCAACTGTTCAAGAATCATCGCCAATCGAAGAAAACTCTCTGTCCGGACCGACAGTTGAAGTTTATAAACCCACCGGTGAGCTTCAATGTGGGGGCGGAAAAGTGCTCACATTAAAAGACGCTGAAGGTCAGCTCTTAGTCCAGGGAATTCGAACCGCCGATGGTCGAACTCAAAGTGATAAGAAAATTCGAATGACTGTTTGTGGAGCCGCCAACGGTCAAATCCATATATTTAGGATTCCAGCGCAACAGCTCAAAAAGGCTGAGAAAATCGGGTTCAGAAAGTGGATCGATAAAGGTTCATGAGACTTTCCGATAAGATCTCTTATGTTGCATTGATCATGTGTACCAGTTTGTCTTTATCTTCTTGTACGACCAAAGAACCAATGCTTGATGGCCCAGTTCCAAAAACACTGGTGCTTGGCTTAGATGGAATTCCACTGCGCACATTTCAAAAAATGCAAGACGGCGGCTACTTTCGCACGTTTAATCCCGTGGCCCCCATGGTGGCCTCATTTCCGAGCATTAGTGATCCAAACTGGAGCCGGCTCTATGGTTTGCCGCCCGAGAGGGGCTACACGAAGGCATATTTCGATCCCACGGTGAAGACTCGAAACGGTCAAGGGCGCGAGGACGGTGGTTTGACATCCCATTTCAAGCGTCATCCTAAATATGATTTGATGTCGGATTTTCGGTTAGATGGGGCGTGGGAACATTTGTCCATGCTGATATGGACCGAAACCACAGCCTATTACTGGCTTGAAGCTTTAGAGCGAGACTTTTTTAAGTTTCGAGGGCGAGACACTTATTTTGCAATCATTATCAATTCAGACATCATGACTCACACCTTAGGTGAGAAGCGTCTCATGCAATACCTTGAAAAGGTTGATCAGCACACCGAACGCCTACAGCGGCGCTACAAAGAAATGTATGGTCAAGATTTAGAAGTCATCATGGTTAGTGACCACGGAAATTCATTTTTATACGGCGAAGATGTGCCCTACGAAGAATCATTAAATAAACAAGGTTGGAAGGTTCGGGCAACCATTGCCGGCCCCCGTGACGTTGCCTTCTACGTGCCTGAGATGCTGAGTTTTGGAGCCTTTTACTGCCAACCCGGATCGACTCGCGATCTCGCCCAGGCTATGGCTCAAATCCCTCACGTTAACGTTTCTGCCTATCTTGTTTCTCCATCGGAGATTCGAATTATAGGTTTGGGCGCCCAATCCGAAGTCCAAGTGACGGTCGATGAAGCTAAACAAACTGTTAACTATAAGGTTTTGCGTGGTCAGGATCCACTGAACCAGGCGACCTACTTTAAGAAGGGACCGCTTTCGATCGATAAGTATTTTGTCCTTAGCCTTAAAGACACTTATCCTTACGCGGCTGTCAGGCTTTGGGAGGCCTTTACTAAAAACTCGCAAACAAAGCCTCAGGTCGTTGTCGACCCGTCTTACGGATACGTTTTCGGAAACAAAGCACTTCGACTGATTACTGAGTTTAGAGGTTTTGCTAGCACTCACGGCAGTCTTCATCATGAGCAAACCATGGGAATTTTTGCATCAACTAGGCGATCGCTTCCTGCGATTCGCCCCGATGATTTCAAAAACCATGTGAGTGTGCGTAATTACGGAAAAATCGTTACTTCCACAATGAGCCGTAACCCATAGGGGTCACTAAAAACGGTTGCCTAAACATGGCCGTCGTTTCAGAGATGTTTGTAGGGTCAACGTCCTCGCAAAATGACCCAAACGTTTTTGGACAACCAAATAAACTCACACAAGCGACACCCGTCCCCGACCCACAACTCATACATTGAGTTGAATTCGTCCCTCCGCTAGAACAATTATAGTTAGGCAAATCTAAATGGGCGGTCTCCCCTGGGTGATCAGGCGTTGGAGTTGGACTTGCGGTATGAGGAGGGCTATAAATCGGTGGAGGTCCACCTTCGTTTCTAAATAAAGGATTACCGGCCACCTCGGGCTGAGTTACATGCTGATTATTAACATCATAACCGGCCAATGCGCGTGATTCAGAAACGGCCCAAGCCATAAACGCAGGCTTCGGAATGGCCGCAATCAAATTGTCCGATTGCTTATTATTAAAATCGATACCTTTGATTTTTGCGGGAGTTGCATCAAAAAAACGATCCACTTTGGCTATGAACTTTCCAAATCGACTGTTATCAATTTCAGCGTTTCTTTCGATCATGGGAAGATTCCAGTTAAACGCTTGCATAGACGTTCCGCCCGTTGCGAAGCAATAGCAGCTTGGATCCGGATTAACTGGGTTTCCACCGGCGTCTAGATCATCGGAGTCGTCCACATCAACGCAAATTGCGGCAAGTCCGGCTGGATCTTGTACACAAGTAGCTGGATTGAAAGTGTAATTATCAACGACTACTTGAGCTCGCGTCGCCACTAGTCCGTTGTATTGGCTAATGTCCGCAGTCGACGTTGTCGACGCATCTCCATCAAGACTGGCAATAGTTCCGCCTCGGGCGGCCATTTCAGCAGCTGCCGCTTCGTCCCAAGCGGAACGAACCACCTTGGCCGCTTGCTCCATAACTGCCATCATGCGGTAAGCTTCTTTGATCCTCACTTGGTAGCGAAGATTGTTGACGTAATAAACATAAATCGACGTCAGTGACGTGACCAAAACCATCGAGGTCACCACGACAGCTAAGATCGTGGCAAATCCACTTTGGTTAGTTTTTAATAACCGGTTCATACGAACCTCCCGTCAAAAGCTTTGCATTGCCTGTAAAGTAGGCGCAGCCAATCGATAATAATAAAGTCCACCGTGTAATCGCTCTGGCGTTGTCAGTTGGGAACCACTCACGACTGATCCATCGGCAGTCATACTAATCACATTATTTCGAAAACCTATGCTGACGATCATTTCAATATCGCGGTAAGCCCCAGCCGCAATGCCCGGCCGATAATCAATATTTGAAAAGTCGTTGAAATAACGAGCGACCAACCTCAAATCCATGCTCTGAATAGGATAGTAGGTGTCGGTGCCTGAAATATTAAGAGGATTTGCAGACATCTTAACAGATCCCGGAATCACTCCAACGTTAACGAGTCTATCAAAAAACAAAGCGCGTTCATCGGTCATCATGGTTGATGGATTAGCCGCGGTTCCCGTACCTAAATACAAAACTCCCGATTGTCCGACACCACCCACTGGGGCCGTCGGAGCCTTAAAATATATTCCCGTTGCTAAAAACAGACTCTCAGGCACCGCCGTCGCGACGGTTCCCCCATTAAGCCGTCCACTTTCACGAGCGAATATTCCAAAAGTGGACTTGGCTCCAGAAGCGAAATTTCCCGCTGCTTCGTTTCGACAATCAATGGCTCCAACCGGAAATCCGGCCGGGTCTAAGTTTCCCGTTGTTGAGGGAGTGCTCGGAGAAAATGTGTCGGCTATAGCTTGGTAATTGGGATTCGAAACCGGATTAGAAAAGTTGTAGCAGGTGTTACCTTGGCAACAAGTTGCCTTCACCGCTTGACTTAAAAACGAACGTGTATAGTACGCAGCTTGAAGGAGGCTTTCTTGGGTGAGATTTTGCTCTCGAAGAACGGCGAACTGGCGCATTCCATAGGTGAACACCGAAGCCACACCGAGGCTTACG
>JADLCR010000004.1 GCA_020847095.1 Oligoflexia bacterium
AGTTGTGGAACGGTGAACCCCCAATTACTGCGAAATATCAATTATATGAAGTTTGATCTTCTGACCAACTACACCACTTTTGACTATAACTACTCTTCCATCATGCACTATCCACGCTCCCCAATTGGCGGAAATCTTTTTAATTTTGATCTGGTTGCATCTCGAAGATGTATTGGAGACGTTTCGGTTCAACAAGCGATCACTCCAACTGATGAACAAATTGTGCAGGCTATGTATCCCGGAACCGGTTCCGTTGATCTCATCCCCCGAGCTGGAGAGGCTCCTATTCAAGCTAAGAAGTTTGACTTTCTCTTAGAGTCGATGGACCTTGTCGGAGTCAATTTTGAACTCCAATTGAAACTAAAAAACTTGAGCGATTTTGCCTGGGGCGAAAAATTTGAGGTTTTGCTTCAGACAAACGATCCAGGGGTTAAAATTCAAAATGTAGCTGTACCCACGGGATTTTTAGTTAACCCAGGAGAATCCGTTCGCCTTAGTCGCTACCTAACGTTTGATGGTCCCGATCGTAGCGTCAGCATTAGTGTCACAATTAAAAATTTAGCCGACGGCCAAGTTGCTGGACCGCAGTCCCTTTCTGTTTACTTATCAAATGAATTTAAAACCCCGAATTTATCAATGACTCTGGTGAATGAGGGCGACCCCTATTTTGGCGATTTAGATTCGATAACCGTTCCAGTTTTTGTGAAAAACTTATCTCCCCTTTACAACCATCAATCTCTAAGCGTTGTTTTAAAATTGAGTAACGGTCTAACTCGAACCGCCAATCTGGGAGTGTTGGCCCCGGGGCAATCACAAACGCTTAACTTTAAGTTGCTTAAGTCCGAGGTCTTTGACCGAACGTTCGCTCCACCTGGCACCCTTGATTTTAGAACGGTCCAAGTTCGCGCTTTAGAAAATAATAATCCTTTTGAAAAGTCATCGAAGTTAGACTTCTTGATTTATAACCAAAAGCCCGCACTCAATAAATTTTTGGGCCATTTAATTGAAATAGAAATCAATGATACCACTGGTAAGCGGTGGCCAAGTGGCGCATCAGCGCCAGTAGTAAGCCGGAATGCAAAGATCGACATCATGGCTTTATTCAAAAATATTTCTGGAAATAGTTTGAATGGAAGGATGTTTTGGGAAAGATGTGACCTTTATTTCTCAAGAAACGATGGTCCTTATTATGAGTATACTCCTGGATCTTCAAAACGAGAATTTCTGAACAGGCCCTTGGCGCCTAATGAAACTGAAACTCAGAATTATAGCTGGCAATTAAGTGATTACGATCTTTCGACTTTCGATTTGGGAAGCATCGTGTGCGTACCTTTCTTGTATGGTACCGTCGATCACATTGGCAGTTATGCGGATGGTTCATTTATTTTGGAAAAACTCCCTCGCGCCCCGGAGCCAACTCCAACAGTGCAGCCGTCGCCATCGCCAAGACATATAGCGTTACCGTCGCCCTCACCAGATGAGAGGCCTGAAGCGTCACCGTTGCCTAGCGCCGGTATAGAGACCTCTGGGGGCTGCACAGAATACCAATATACAAGAACCGAATGCGCAGAGCTCGTTGGCACCGGGCAGGTTTGTTGCGTTGGCCCTGGAAATCTTAGAGCCATTTGCGAAACTAAATGCCCAAGCTCCGTAGAACCGACTCCTGAACCAACTCCAACTCCAACCGCTCCGGATTCTGGTCCGAGCACTGAGTGTTTCTCTGATCATTTCGATACTCGAGCGGAGTGCTTGGATTGGATTGGAGCTAACCGCCCGAATCAAGGATGGACATGCGAGGTTGGGGCATTTAATCGCAAGTTTGCTTGCCCTCCAGGGGCCACTCCATAAAAAAAGGGAGCCTGTAGGCTCCCTCTTTTAACTTTCAATTTTAACTGACCTCAAGTTCCCTCGAGATAGTTGTTGGCGTACCGAGATTGCTCCGGGGTGAGTTTATCAATGTCAAACCCTTGGGTTCTCAGTTTTGTAAGCGCCAGCATCTGATCTTGCTCTTCGGTAATATCATGAACGCCCTTGCTCATAGACTTTCCGTCCTGAGCCAACTTCACCATTCCTAAGAATTGATTAGCAAAGCTCATATCCATGACTTCACTGGGGTGCCCTTCGGCGGCAGCTAGGTTGACGAGTCGGCCTTGAGCCAACAAGTAAATGCGCTTTCCATTTTTTAAGCGATACTCTTCGCAGTTTGGTCGAATGGTGCGCTTGCTTTCGGCCAAAGACTCAAGGTCAGGAATATTGACTTCGCAGTCGTAATGTCCGGTGTTACAAACAATGGCGCCGTCTTTCATGGATTCAAAATGTCTTTTTACAATGACGTCTTTCATGCCCGTAGCGGTAATGAAGATATCGCCGTGTTTACAAGCTTCGTCCATTTTCATAACGCGATGACCATCGAGGGTTGCTTTCAAAGCGGCCGTCGGCTTGATTTCGGTGACGATGACATTGGCACCAAGCCCTTTAGCGCGATCGGAGCAGCCCTTTCCACAATGCCCATATCCGGCAGAGACGAAAGTTTTTCCGGCAACCAAAACGCTAGTGGCTCGGATAACGCCATCCCAGCTAGATTGACCAGTTCCATAGACGTTATCAAAATCCCATTTGGTTTCTGCATCGTTAATGGCAATGACGGGGTACTTGAGTGCCCCTTCGTGAGCCATCGCACGAAGGCGGTGGACTCCCGTAGTGGTTTCTTCGGTTCCGCCGATGATGGTCGGAATGAGTTCAGGTTTTTTGGTATGCACGGTCATGATCAAATCAGCGCCGTCATCCAGTGTAAGCGTAGGTTTGAAGTCGAGGGTTCTCTCAATACACCAGTAGAACTCTTCGCGATTCATCCCATGCCAAGCGTAGATGCTTGTGCCGTTTTTCGCTAGAGCCGCCGCAATGGCATCATTTGTAGAAAGTGGGTTGCAACCAGACCAGCTCACTTCCGCACCGGCGGCCGTCAAGGTTTCAATCAACACGGCCGTTTCTTTGGTCACATGAAGGCAACCGGCAATGCGATGACCCTTGAGAGGTTTCGTTTTGCTATACTCACGGCGAAACTCCATCATGACGGGCATGCGGCTTTCAGCCCATTGAATGTCTAGCCGGCCTTGCTCAGCTAAACCAATATCTTTTACTTTGTATTTTTCTGCCATCTTTCCTCCCTTGGGCGTTGGCTTAAACCAATTTCTTAAGCTGTTCCACACGCTCAGTTTTCTCCCATGTGAAGCTCTCTTCGGTGCGGCCAAAGTGACCGTAAGCTGCCGTGGGTTGATAACGTGGTTTCAGCAAATCATAATACTTAACAATAGCCGCTGGTCGTAGATCCCAGAGCTCGCGGCAAGCCTTGGTGAGTTTATCCAGATTAACTTTTTCAGTTCCGAAAGTATCAAGCATCACGCTAATTGGCTGGGCCACGCCAATGGCATATGAAACCTGAACTAAACAACGATCGGCAAGGCCTGCAGCGACAACGTTTTTCGCCATGTGGCGGGCCGCATAGCACGCACTTCGATCGACTTTAGAGGGATCTTTTCCAGAAAATGCTCCACCACCATGACCGCCGTGTCCGCCGTAAGTGTCCACGATGATTTTTCGACCGGTAAGACCGGCATCGCCCTGGGGACCACCAATGACAAATCGGCCTGTGGGGTTAACGTAAATTTTGGTTTTGCTGTCCATTAAGTGCTCAGGAAGCGACTTCTTGATGACGTGACTAATAACATCGTCACGAATCTGCTCAAGCGTCACATCGGGGTTATGCTGAGTAGACAACACCACCGCATCAATACGCACGGGCTTATGATCTTTATATTCAATGGTCACCTGGCTCTTGCCATCGGGACGAAGATATTTGAGCTCTCCACTTTTTCTCACTTGTGACAATCGGCGGGTGAGTTTGTGTGCAAGGCTTATAGTCAGTGGCATCATTTCTGGAGTTTCGTTGATGGCGTAACCAAACATCATTCCTTGGTCGCCCGCCCCTTGCTCTTTTTCACCTTTGGTATCAACGCCCATGGCAATATCAGGCGACTGGCGACCGATACTTGTGAGAATGGCGCATGAATTTCCGTCAAACCCAAGTTCCGCATGATCGTAACCGATACCTTTAATGACGCCTCGGGCGATTTCGGCCATATCAACGTAGGCCCGAGTTGTAATTTCGCCGGCGATCATGGCAACACCAGTTGTGACCAATGTTTCGCACGCTACTCGTGACGTGGGATCTTCTTTTAAGATCGCATCTAAAACTGCGTCGCTAATTTGATCGCAAATTTTGTCAGGATGACCTTCGGTGACGGATTCACTTGTAAATAAATAGTCTTTAGGACCCATTTGAGCTGCCATGAACTTGTCTCCTTACTAAAATGACAAGGCATGATAGCAGCCCAAATGGACGGGTCAAACGAAAAACGAGCTAAACCTCAGGCTTAGCTCACTCTTTGTTTGGTTCTCTTGGAATCCGCTTGCAGAGCCAATTCCCTTCGAAGGTAGCCCTCGTTACTGAGCTCAGCATCGTGATGGGCTTGGACTTTTTCTTTATGCTTCATCAGCTGGCGCTCAAGCTTATCGACGACCTTATCAATCGCTGCATAAAGAACCGGGTCCTTTGCTTTGGCGGCGTAATGATGTTGCCCAGCATCAAGAGTCACTTCAGCAATTTGATCTGCTTTTTGGACGCTGAAGATAAAATGGACTCGAGGCTCTTTATGAAGAGCGAACTTTTCCATCT
Organism: Oligoflexia bacterium; assembly: GCA_020847095.1. Lineage (GTDB taxonomy): Bacteria > Bdellovibrionota > Bdellovibrionia > JABDDW01 > JABDDW01 > JADLCR01. The sequence goes on from JADLCR010000004.1 coordinate 4,736, forward strand.
TGTTGATTCTATTTAGGGCATAATCCTTAATAGATTCAAGGGCTTCCATTTTTTTGAAGGTGAATTTGGTTTGCATGACTGACCTCCACTTAGGTTGGTTGTGGATGGGAATTTCTTCCCGTAAATAATGTGATTACTCTTCGGCGCTTTTCAAGGCCTAGATCAGAAATATTTTTTGCGTTTGCTGCTGGGTAATATACCTAACATATCTCGATATTTAGCTACGGTGCGGCGGGCTATTTCGATTCCGGCCTTTTCTTTCAAAATTTCGACGATTCTTTGATCAGAGTAAGGATTTTTAGGGTCTTCTTGGGAGACCATTTCCTTAATCTTTTCTTTTACCGACTCGCTTGCCAGCGAATCTCCGTCAGTCTTATTAATGCCACTATTAAAGAAATATTTTAATTCAAAAATACCTCGTGGTGTGTGGACGTACTTTGCGGTCGTGACCCGAGAGACCGTCGATTCGTGCATTCCAATATCATTGGCAATATCTCTTAAGATCATCGGGCGCAGATGCTCTAAGCCCTTATCTAAAAAATCACGCTGATGACGAACAATACTTTCTGTCACTTTGTAAATGGTACGCTGCCGCTGATGAATGGACTTAATGAGCCAAACCGCTGAACGCAGTTTGTCTTGAATGTACTCTTTTGTTACGCTGCTTGATTCTTTTCCGGACAAAACATTTTTATAGAAATTTGAGATTTTAAGCCGCGGCAACCCGTCTTCATTTAACGAAACAACATATTCATCGCCAACTTTGTAGACGTAAACATCAGGAACGACATATTGAGTATCGGTTCCTGAGAAGCTTCGTCCGGGCTTCGGTTCCATATCAAAAATGATTTTACATATTTCGATGATTTCTTGGAGCGGTTTACCCATGGCTTTGGCGATGCCTTCGAAATTCTTTTTCTCCAAGTCTTTCATGTGATTTTTGATGATGTGAACTAAGTCGTGGGTGTCTTCGCCCAGGACCTTAGCTTGAACAAGCAAACATTCTTGAAGATTGCGAGCGGCAATTCCAGGTGGGTCGAATTCTTGCACCATTTGTAAAATGCTTTCGAGTTCTTCAACTGGTAAATTTTCTTCTGGGCATACTTCTTCTATGGGAATCGGCAAGTACCCGTCATCGTCAATATTGCCGATAATTTTTTGAGCGATGCGCTCTTCGTTTTCGCTAAATCCAGACATCTTCATTTGCCAAATCAGGTATTCGTGCAAACTTTCATGGCGCGTAATGAGATTTTCATAGTTATGCACTTCTTCAGTGTTGCGCATGCCCGCTTGGCTCATGGATTGGCGCGAATTATCTTCGACGTAATTTTCCCATTCGAATTCTTCTTTTTTATTATCGTCAGCTTGAGGAGGTGGAGCTTCTTCGCTCTCGGCCATATCTAGATTTTCAGTTTCCTTTGTAGAAGCGTCATCTTCTGGAGATTCTGGAGCCTCTTCAAGAACGGGATTCTCTTCTAGCTCTTTGGTGACCACCGTTTCTAACTCAAGGCGGGACAGTTGCAAAAGCTTAATAGCTTGCTGCAGCTGTGGAGTCATCCGCAGCTGTTGAGAAAGTTTTAGTCCCTGTTTAAGTTCAAATCCCATAGCTAGATTTTAAAATTCTCTCCTAAGTAAAACTTCCTTGCGACTGGTGATTCTGCAATTTCCTCAGCGGTCCCAGTCACCTGAATACGACCTTCTTTAAGGATATAACCTCTATCACAGATTCTCAAAGTCTCGCGAACATTGTGGTCTGTAATCAGGACCCCAATATTTCGCTCTTTGAGCTGCTTCACGATGGCCTGGATATCTCCTACGGCGATCGGATCGATCCCGGCAAAGGGCTCGTCTAGAAGCAAAAATTTAGGCTCTCCAGCAAGTGCTCTCGCGATTTCAACGCGGCGCCTTTCGCCTCCTGAGAGCGCGTATGCGTAACTTTTACTCACATGGTGGATCTTCAAATCATCAAGAAGATCTTCTAGCCTTTCAGCCCGTTCGCTACTTCCATAGCCGTGAGCTTCAAGCGCCACCATGATATTGTCTTCAACTGATAATCGACGAAATACCGAAGGTTCTTGAGGAAGATAACTCACGCCAAGGCGAGCCCGTTCATACATGGGCTTTTGTCCAATGCTTGCGCCGTTGACAAAAATGTCACCGGTATCTGGCTTTACAAGACCAACGACCATGTAAAACGAAGTTGTTTTACCGGCTCCGTTTGGTCCCAAGAGACCTACAATTTCGCCAGCACGCACTTCGAAGCTGACGCCGTCTACGACTTTTCGCTTTTTAAACGATTTTGAAATGTTATCTATTGCGAGCACGTTCATTTAAAGTTTCCTCCGCACTTCACCGTCAACGCGTGCCTTAGCTTTTATCACACGAATTTCTTTCCCGCCGTCAATAAATCGGATTTCTTCGCCGCGCAGCTCATTTTCCCCTTGCATCACTCTCGGGTCTCCTGAAAGTACAAATTCATTTTGAGCAAAAAGAATTTCAGCTCTTCGGCTTACCGCCAGCCGCTCGCGGTCGGTCACCCGCACGTTTCCTTCAAGCAGCAAGCTTTTCAAATTCCCTCCAGGAGCATACAAGAAATCAGCTCGATCGCCGGTCATTCTGACTTGATCCATATCCACCTGAACATTTTGCTCAAACCGAGCCATGTTGGCTTTTCCTTTTACTTTTGCGTGATGCGAGCGTATTTGCATATAACGATTGTTCTTGAACAGCTTTTCGGCTTTGACGTTTTGCTTTAAGGTCATTTCGTTAGTTTTAAGATCAGCCTCAAAACCTGCGCCTACAATTCGGATCTGACCATCTGAAGTTTCGGGACCCATTAAGTCAAAAGCCTCTGCGGTGCTGAGAAGCTTTTCCTTTGCCAGATATTTAACGGCTCCACTTTTAACGACATAACCATCAGAGGTCGTTGTGAGAACGTTCCCGCTGATTTCCATATCTTTTGTTTCGGTTTCCACAGTCCCTTCGTCTCCAGAAACCAAATATTCAACATTTGAATTTCCAAAAAACTTAACTTTAACCTTCTTAAGGCGCCAAGTTCCTTTGTCCTTAAAACCTTGTCCTTGCTGAGCATCAAGCTCCCACTCTTTACGTCCATTGGTAATTCCAAAAACGTGAGCACCGCTCATTTCTTGAGAAGTTGTTTCGACAGCCGAAGTTTTAACTTCAATGGGAGGAGGAGTTGGCATCGGTCCGGCATCTTGAATGGTGTGGGTGCGCGAAGGGTTGAAGGTGACAATCTCAACAACCAATATCGCTAAGAGCAGCCCAAAGCCCAGGACCTGGCCTAGACGTTTCCACTTTCTATTCATGTTCAAATACTACCATGCCGAAAAGCCTTACAAATGGACAAAACAAAGGCCGAATTCAACAAAAATTGGTTCACATACGACGGGCAACAAGTACTGGGCCCCTTGAGTCCGTTTCAAATTATTAAGCACCTGGAATCCAAACGGCTACTAGAAACTGACCTTATTTGGAGTCGAGAATACTCTCAATGGCAGCCCATTTCAGAGTGGATGAAGGCTCAAAGCGCCCCTATAAAGGCCGACGAGGAACTGTGGTACGTTGCTTCCAAAGGACTAAATCAAGGTCCCCTCACTACAGATAGCCTGGTCAAACTAATGAAGCAAAAACAGCTTGGATTAGATAGCCGATTTTGGACGCCGGGAATGGACCGCTGGCTTCCGCTTTCTCAGTTCCCGGAGCTTGTTAAACGCGTGGGCCTAATGGCAAGAAAGCACCCGCGTGCTCCCTTTGTCGGAAGAGTTCGATTTGATGACGGACAAGAAATTCCCGCCCTAGCGCTGAACATTTCCCGTGGCGGAATGGGTTTGAGGCTTAACGAACCGGCTGCAGGGGATAACAGTGATCTTGAAAAAACCGTGATCATGGATTGGGAATCTGAGGATCAAGAAAAAACCCGCATCTTCACATTTGATAAGCCCGAAACTTTTCTGGTTGGTTCGGAGTTCAAACTTCAAATTGAATCACCACTTTTAGACAAAGTCTTTTCAGTAGAATCCATTGTGGTCCATCGGACCAATGAAGAAATCGGGCTTAGGTTCTTGAGTATTCCAGAACCCGCCCTTCAAAGCCTAGATCGCTATATCAGTGAATTTCTAGAGGCTTAAAGATTCTCACTCTCAATCGGAGTCTCTTTTTTCATGACAGCAAAATTGATTTCGCTGGCACCGGCTTCAGTGAGTGTGAACATGATCTTTTTAATGGTTAGAAAATCCAGCTGCTTATCGGCCTGCACGGTCACTTTCTTAAAGTCTTCCGGCGGTGCTTGATCGGCGGGTTTGTTTCCCCCAATGGCGGCCTTTATGGCTTCTTTAAAAGTGACTTCGTCTTTTTGTAACAAAATAGCCAGCTTTTCTCGGAGCGCCGGAATCATCCAATCCTTTTGGGACTTAACATCATCCAGCTTGGCAACCGTTTCTTTGTCCAAGATAACGTCTTTATCTGTCACTGAAACCACGTGGGCGGGACGCAATTCTTTTACCTGCTCGGCTTGAGGAAGAGATACTTCTTTTGGAATATAAAGAATCTCACCCGTACTGCTGTAATGCTGCAGCAAGAAGATGACGAGAATTGTGAAGATATCAACCATTGAGGTCAAACTGAGCTCAACCATAATGTTTCGCTTATTGACGACTATCTTTCTCTTATGGCGAGGATCTCGTTTTCCTGGAATATAAATGGCCATGAGATCTCCTTATTGTCCTGCACCCTGAGTCGCAATTGCGATTTCAGTAAATTTGGCAATCATCATTGCGTCCATGCCACGAATAAGTTCGTTGTACTTCAAGTCGTCTTGGACGGTGATGATGCCATCAAGTTTATTAGGATACTTCTGTTTGATATCGCCAAGCTGCTTAACAAGTGTCGTTTGATCCCACTCTTCTCCAACCTTGGGGATTCGAACCGATTGTTTGCCCCAGTTAACGACATACCCTTGATGAGTCACGTCGACTCGTAAATTGACTTGCTCTCTTTCGGGCTGTTCGACTTGTCCCGTATCGTTTCGCTTGCCGTAAATTGAACTACCAATTTGAATCATGCTCACTTGGGTCCAGACGGCCGTCATCAGCAAGAAACAAATCGCCGTACTCATGAGATCAATAAAGGGAACCAGGTTAAGTTCGAAGTTAACCTGTTTCCCTTTTCCAGAATGTGAATCGGGGTTTTGCATGGTGCTTTCCTCAGTCGCTTAGTCTTTAAATTTTTCTCTGTTAGCGACAACCAGGTTCATCAAATTCATCGAGCTTTCAGCAAGATCGTTTTGAATACGGTTAATTCGTGTTTGAAAGTAACCGTAGAAGATCAGTGCTGGAATAGCTACGACCAGTCCGAATGCTGTACAGTTCATCGCTTCAGCGATACCTGACGACAACATCGCAGCCTTCTGAGCAGGATCGGCCTGAGCCACCGCTCGGAATGATGTAATAAGACCAACGATGGTTCCCAGTAGTCCAAGCAGCGTGGCCACGTTTGAAAACAAAGCCAAAAAGCCTGTCCAACCTTCGAGTGCTGGGTTTTCTTTTAATGCTGCTCCGTCCATTGCCACTTGAACTTCTTCGTCAGGTCGTTTGTTCAAGACCTGAACAAGTCCGGCTTTCATGGTGTTGGTTAATGGTGCGGGCCGGCTGTCACAAAATGTGATGGCCTGTCGAATGTCGCCTCTCAAAATCATTCCAAAGAGCTTTTCGTTGAAATCCTCTTTGTCGACTGCGACTTTTCCGAGAGTAAAAAACCTCTCAAGAACGATAAATAAAACAAACACCCCAACAATGGCGATGGGGTACATTCCTGGCCCGCCGCCCTGAAAGGCTGCTATTATGAAATTGGCTGCCGGCGTGGCTGCCACCTGTGCTGTTAATCCTGGTTCCATGTCCTACCCCCTGGTTTTGACCTTGATGACCGTTTTTATTCTTGAGCCTGGAACACAAACGGATACGCCACATCGGCAACTGTGCCAGGAGGCGGCTCCGGAAATTTCCAAGTTCTTAATCTTGCTACTAAACAATTTTCGACTTCCGGCGCGTTCATCGTAGTTGCGCCCACTCCCGCCGAAATGACATTGCCTCCAGGACCAATCGACCACTTAATGGTCACCTTTCCGTAGAGGCTCGGGTTTTTATTCAAACCTTTTTCGTAACATGAGCGAATTTGACCGAGATTGCTTTGCACCACACGTCGAATAGCTTCTTTATCGATGGTGCCAGTGGCTGTCATTTCTTCACCACCTGCCAAGATCGTGGCGTTTTTCTTCGCGCCCAGTGATCCGGTTCCGTAGCCACTGAGCCCACCGCCACGGCCTTTGGTTGTGACCCCACTAATTCCAACCGTTGCCGTACCTTGTCCACCGGCGCCGGTTTCTCTAAGCCCCGCACCGGGAGTGGTTCCGCTTCCTGCTGCTTCAGCCGCTTCACCGGTGGCGGATTTCGAAAGACCCGCGACAGCTCCCGAACCTTGAAAGGCTTTATTCAACTGGTCTTGAACACCTTTTGTTCCGAAAACGCTCAATACGCCAGTTTTCGTAACGTCTTTGGCCTCAGTCTTAGGAGCCGAATCGGACTTTGTTTTCCCGGGAATGGGCTGAATGCCTTTGTCTTTTCCAGCTTTATCCGTAGTTGGGATCTTCTTTGTGCTTTCGCTTTTGTTTGGTTTGGCATCACGAGACGCACCTTCTTCGCCTCGGGCCGGAGCCACCTCTTTATCTTTGATGGGCTCTTGTGCGGTTTTTGGAACCGTTTGAGGGGCCGGCGGAGTTTGCTCTGACAAATCCACTTTCTCGCGTTTATAAAAGAATTGCGCTTTTCGTGGCTCTTCTTTGGCCTTTTCTAAGATTTCTTCGAGTGGTGGAGGCGCGTACAAAAAGGCATAAAACAAGAAAAGTGACGTCGCCATCAAACCTAAAATCAGAGCAGTCAGTTGATTGACACTGATATCAATCCAAGGTGCTATTCGAGTTTCGGGAGCTGCAGCCACATACCGAATAATGAGCGCCACACCCTGACCGAAGCTAATTTTAATAACTTCACCCTGTTGAAGCGCGTAGCTATGCCCAGCACCGGAAGCCGTCATCGTTCCCTGTCTTTTGAGATCTTCAAAACTCAATGTGCGATCTTCGCGTATGAGTTCGCCCGTCATGTCGGCCGTGAGCAATACGGTGGCAATGCCTGCTATTTTGACAATCGGATGACTTTGTCGAACGCTTCCAAAAACGGGCAAAATAATTTCATTTTTGGGATGAGAGCCCACATTGATCATTCCGCCCTTACTAAAATGATAGGTGTTCACGATACGATCGTGCCAAGTCAGAACGATCTCAACCACTGAACCCTTTGTGGGTTTCAAATTTTCGCTTATTTTGGCCGATGACCGCGGAGCAAATGTTCCCTTTAATGGTTTTACTGACGTTCTGGCAACGGTTGCCATACCTGCGCCACTTGAGCCTGCATGCCGAACCGGCTGGGGCTGTGACTTTGGCAGCGGGCGCGCTGGTTCTTGTTTAGTACTGGTTTTCGGGGCACTCGCCTCGGAACTTGTGGTGGATTTAACTTTGGGAACGCCAACGTTAAACTCAATTCTTAAACCGCCAACGTTGAAACTATCGCCGGATTGAATTTTCGTATCAACAACTTTGGCCCCCTTGTAATGGGTGCCCGATTGACTTCCTAAGTCGCAAAGGTGAAATTGTCCCTCACCGCGCTCTTCAAGCATGGCGTGGATTGTTGAAATTCCGGGATCGTCAAGGCGAACATCAACCTCACCTTCTCGTCCAAAAACAATTTGAGATTTGACCGCAAATTGCTTCACTTCAACAAGTTGATCACCTTTAAAAATTCGAATAAAAATGGGCTGCCTGTTGCTTGTCATTTGGTCTTCTCTATATCTTCAGCTGTTTGAGTCATTTCAGGAACAAAGTTTTCTCTGAGCTTAATGAGCTTTCCAAAATTAAATTGCTTCTTCTGCAAAAGATAAAAAAGTTCCGGTTTCTTAACTTCACCCTGAACAAGCTGATCTTCAAAATCGACCGTGGTTCGCTTTGTGGGTTTTGGCGCGGCTTGCTGACTTTGCTCTTGGGCGTACGCATTCGGACACGACCAGGCGAGCAACAATGTGATGCTTGCTACAAAAGAAATCCAAAATGATTTACCCCAGATGAAGGTCACTCGGACTCTCCCTTTTCCGTGCTCCCCTTTGCAGCAGCTTCCGCTCGCTTGGCCATTTGTATGGCCTTTTCAATTATAGCAGGATCAGTGCTAGACGATCGAATTTTGTTCAAAAATTTCAACGCCTTCTTTGGACGATTGACCTGGTCCAATAGCAAGACGGCGTAGTTGAGCTGGACTACCGCATTGCCTTCATTTTTCTTGAGAGCCTTTTCAAACGCCTCAATGGCCTGCTCGCTTTGTCCCGTTCGAGATAAAGCGACGCCCCAATTGGAGAGAGTTTCTACCGACTCATCTCCACTTCGGACCGCTGATTCAAGCTCGGCAGCCGCTGCCGTGTAGTTTCTGTAAGAAAGATAAATTTGACCTAAGTTCGCTCGGGCGGAGCGATTTGACGGGTTGATCTCGATGGACTTTTTAAAATGAGATAGAGCCAGTCTCAAGTTCCCCGACTTTAGTTCGATAAGCCCAAGGTTATTTTGAGCAGCAGAATTTGAGGGCTCTTTGGCCAGTACCTTTCCGATCAGAAGCCTGGCCAACGAAAGCTTATTTTGTTCAATGGCCATAATTCCCAAGGCATTCAGTATCCGTAGGTCATTGGGCTGACGCGCCAAGATCTCGCCCCCAATTTCTTGAGCAAGCTTAAAATTCTTCGACAATCGCGCCTCGTTAAACCGACGATAGTGCTCACTGCTAGGCGCCTCCGAAGGGGGTGGTACCGATTTTCCGCCATCAGCATCTGAAAGAGTGACTTCATCAGAGCGGCTCTCCACATCGGGAACTGGGGCGTTTGTCGATGAGGTGGAACATGCCATTAATCCTGTGCATGTCAAAACCCCAATGAGAATCTTAAACGGTTTGGTCATGGCATTAACCCCATGTCGTCGGCTTTCGAAACAGATGACACAATTTCTTTAGGTTCTGCAAACTTGTCGGGAACGAACTCACCCATTTTATTAAGGGCAAGCCTGGTGTACTTATTGTAATAATTTATTTCGTAACTCTTATTGATTGCCGAAGTGAAATTTTCGACGGCCTTCGCCTTAAGCGGCAGCGCCACCTGATCGACTCCCTTTTTGTACGCCTCTACTTCTTGCGGATTAAGACCTTTAGGAACCGGCGCCGACCAAAGGGCCTTGCTGATATGATCATACGCAAGCCCAAGTTTAGCGAGCGACGCTATGACCATGTTTCCTTCGTCATATTTGATCACTTCAGCGAGAGCGCCATTTAACTTCGTGAGAAGCTGCAGCTTCTGCTGAATGGCTTCGCCCTGCTTAGCCGGATTTGCTGGAATTCGAATTGAAGCAAACTCATCGTACACCCGCTCGGCGAGCTTAAACTTTGCTTCTGCCGCAAATACCAACCCCACAGGTCTTCCGGATTTAGCCGTCAATGATTTTTCCGTAGCTACGGTTCTTTGATAAGCCTTTGTAGCATCATCCACTCGGCCTTTTGCACTATGCAATTCGCCGATTCTAAATACGGCTTCTACAATTTGCTCACCGTCCGTGGGGCCTGAAGATAAAAAATGTTCGTAGGCTTCAATGGCCGGTTTATTTTGACCCAGCTGCTCTTTAATTTGCGCAATTTTGAATAACGCTGAAGCCCGATCCTTTCGTTTGGTCGAATTGTAATACTTTTCGTAGCTGTTAATGGCTTTGTAATATTCTTTTTGGCCTTCCCAGATGAGGGCCGAATTGTAATACAAATCCGGTGTTAATCTGTCGCCGGGATTTTCTTTGGCGTAACGCTCAAACTGGAGAGCCGCCTTGTCGTATTGCCCAGTTTGCTCGTACATCTTTCCAAGCAGCAAGAGCGAGCGATAGTAAGATTTTTCCTGTCCCTTTTTAGGCGGTGTTGCCACCACCCGAGAATATGAAACGATGGCTTCCGGAAATTTATAAGCGCGCTCGTAATTGACTCCAGCGTTGAACGTGGCAACCGGAGTGAGTGCGCTCTTCGGATATTTTTTGGCAAACAAAGCAAAAGCCCTGGCGCTATCCTCATACTTTTTGGCGAGTTCCAAATCTTGGGCCTTTTTAAAATCCACCTTTTCAACAACTTCTCTGACGTCAGCCGAGAAACCCTGCGATGCCAGAGCGGGGTTTTTTATAAGATCTTGACCCTCTCGAGCCAGGCCATCGTAATCTTTGCGCAAATTAAAGATATCGAGAATGAGGTTCGCCGAGTATACGGCGTATGGAGTTTTGGGGTGTTGAGAAACAATTTGCTTAAATGTTTTAAGCGCTTCATCGAAATGATTGAATGAGTAGTGAAGTCGACCGACTTTAAACTTCACATCGACCGACTTTTCGCCCCGAGGAAATGTCTTAATATAGTACTCGGCGGCTGCCACGAAATTGTTCTCTACTTCACCAAAAGCAACTGGCTGAAGACTGTCGCCAACGACCTTTTTCATCTGCTCATCGGTTTTCAAACCCTTTTCAAGTGAGAGCACCGAATTGAGGACCGAAGGTTCGAAATATTTTCCTTTAGGATCTTTATCCGCCACCATGCGGTAGTTGCGACCGGCATTTTCGAATTCACCCATGGCGTACAAGAGCTCTGAAAAGAAGAAGTGCATTTCGCTATTCTTCGGTGAGTCCTTAAATTTAACGAGATAGAGTTGATAGGACTCTCTGGCCTGAGCAAAATCGCCCTTTTTAGTGCTATTTTGTGCGTTCTTGTGCAACAGCAACGTGTAATTGCGAAGGGCGGACTCTCTCAACGTGTAGGCATCCGCCATCAGTTTTTCATTTCCGGCGTTGGCGCGCCCCCACGCCCCGTCGGGCCCATAGTTATCGACCCAATTGAACAATTCATCCCGATAGACGCGCTGATTTCGGCTCGTCGAAAAATTTTTAACAATTTGATATTGATAATCGAATGCTCGTGGCGCGGTTGCATTGTGATCTAGGAGTTGTTTAAAAACATACTGCGCTGGTTCTTTTCTTCCCGTATCGCTATAAAGATAAGCGAGTTTCTCCAACATGATCCAGGCAGCCTTCTCTCCGCCAAGGGACATAAAATACTGCTTGGCCGCGGCGTAATTTCCAACGTCAGCATAAAATAAAACTGCGTCTTTCAGTGCCTCACTTCCTAAACGAATTTTACTTACTGGCTTTGAACGCCCATCAGTTTGAGAAGCATCCGATGTACGACTGAGCTTAATAACCTGCTCTAGAGTCTTTAGACCCTGTCCCACTCGCCCCATACGATACTGACACCAGGCAATTTTATAGAGAGCAAATGAGTAAAGCCTGGCTCGAGGATTTTTTAAGACGTCTGAATATGACTTGAGCCCTTCGCTCCATTTATCGTTTTCAAAGTAATACTCGCCCAATGCAAAATGCGCTTCACCGATATAAGGAGAATTTGGATGTTCTTTCACGAGTCTTTGATAGTAACTAACGCCTTGTTTGATTTGACCCATTTCGACGTGGTTGTAGCCCAAGAAAAATAATGCTTGGTCAATCTTTTGATCCTTAGGAAAGTCTCTCAAAAACCACTGATAAAGTGTGATGGCCTTCTTATTGTACTCTTGGCTCGAGCTAAGACTGAGCTTGGGTTTAGGGCCCTTTTTTTCGAGATATCGCGCAAGCTTGACGTCGTACTCCTTTTGAATCCGATATTCGATGTATTTGGCTTTCTCCACATAGAGCTCAGCCAAACGGAGCCACAATTCACCACGATTTTTACTTTTTGTGTAACGTTTGGTGAGGCGGTAAAGTTCGTTAATTCCTTCGTCGGTGATCTTTTCAAGTTTTCCTTCGTCGGTTTCGTCCCCCATAAAGAATTCACGACTTGAAGGAGGCTTGACTGACGATAGAGGAACAGCTTGAACGGCTGTTTGCTTGACTTCAGGCAGGGCGATCGATTGTTTTCGCAACTGAACATTTTGACCGCGGCTATTAGAATCAATTGATTCTAAGACATCAGCGACGGTCTTCTTACGAACGGCTCGCTGACCGTAAACGGGTGAGCCCATTAGACCTGCTAGAAATAAAGTTAAAACCAATGATTTCTTTTTCATACTATTCGCAACCTTGGGTTCCTAGGTAATGATAATCGCCAATTTCATCTAGCCAGTACTCACCCCTAAAGGGCCAGTATTCAAATCCGTTTTGAATATAAAAATCACGATTCTGAGATTCGTCGACCTGCTTAGCCAGAAGACCTTTACCCTGAATTTTCTTTTTCAAGGTTTCTTTTCGTCCGTTGATCATTTCGTATCGAGCGAAGTTGTATTGCTCAAAAAGATCCTCTAACTCTTGTTTCATCGTAAGCATGTGATTTTTAGAAATTTCTCCAGCCAATCTCATGCTGGAGTTCAATCGCCCTTTGATGAGTTGGCTTGCGTACTGGCCTATGGCCGCTCTCTTCCAAGTGACCGGCTGATTGTGAATGACGGACTCTTCTTGACGAAGTTGAGTAATGTATCCGTAAATGTTTTTAAAATCGCCCTCTCTAAAAATGCTTCGAGACACCATAAAAGGCACGCGTAAGGTCTTCCTCAAAGAGGGATCAGCCTTAAGCTTCTCGTAGTTACGCGCCACTTTTTCAACTTCGTTGAAATAAGACTGAGAATCAGAATTTCCGCGAGTGAAACTCTCAAGACTATTTTGTACGGGTTGATAGAGACGCTCAAAAAGGGCCAGCGTCTTTTCCATTTCGTCATATTGGCAAATGTAGAGATAGACGATTCCTCTCAACAAAATCGATTCAGGAATCCAAAAATCTTCATAATAGGGGGAGTGAAGCGAGTGAAGATTTGAAAGTACACTTCTAAACTCTGCTGATCTTAGGTGGGCCCAACTTTGTTCAAACAGCACATCATGCCAGAGCTCAGTGTCCCTGGGCACTTGGCGATAGAAGTCCGCAGCCAAGTCCCACTTTTTTGCTTGATAATAAACTCGCGCAAGACCGGCCACAGCGGCAACCCGATTGGTGTCAGTGACACCCCTCGGTGCGCGGGCATTGGCCAGAATATTGAAAGAGCGAATCGCATTATTGAGTTCGTTGAGTTTTACATATGAAAGCGCTTCCAGATACTTGGCGCGGGAGAAGTAAATAGAACTTTGCGGAACTTGAGCCAACATTTGCGTGGCCTTTTCCCATTGTCCTTTTCGATGAAAGAATTCACCAAATCGATAGCGCAGCATATCGCGATTTTCGGCCGGAAAGTCTTCAATGGAAATACGCCCGATTGCGTAGTTCAAAAGTGTGTCATCATCGGAGATGTCGGCGGCCACTGAAAGTTTTTGCAGAGCTTGCTTAACATAGCGAGGGTCACCTTGCCTGACGACATCCACAAACTGAAACGCCGCTACCTGAAATAGCTTCATCTCAAATAACATCAGGCCCAAGACGTATTTAATTCGATTGCGGCTTGCCATAAATCTTGGGTCACGAGTCATTCTAAACAATCTTGCACTGGCTCCTGCATAATCGGGTGGATCTAGTTTTGTGAGCGCCAGGGCTGCGCGCAATTCATTTTCGGCCTGGTCAGACATCGAAGTGCTACTGGAATAACCAGGTCGAGCCGGAACCGAAGATTTGAATGAAGAAGAAACAGGGGCTTTCTTAGCAGGTCTGGTTTTCGAAGCTGTGCTTTTAGCCTTTCTTTGGGATTTTTGAGCCAACACCACTCCCGTTGAAAGCGACATCGCCACGAGAATCACGACACCTAATTTAAATCCGAATATTTTCATCATCTGTACTTTGCCCCCGGAAAGAAGAAGCTAAGCCCAATGGTGGCGTGAAGGTTGGTGTAAGTTCCACCTGGACGGTTTGCAACTTTGGAGTCGGTTTTATAAAGAAACCAACTAATATCCCATCGGGCCGCAAGCCACTTTTTGATGGCAAACAATTGACCCGCTCCCAAATGAAAAGTGGGCGGGCGACTGTCCTGATTTGTTCCAGTGAGTCCGCCGCCAACAGTGAGATAGAAGTCGTACGGAATAATTGAAGAGTTCAGCCATGCCACTTTTCCGTAAATGGGAGACCATTTAAAATCAATACCCATGTAATTGGTTGGCGTAGCCAAAGAGGCTGTTGAAATATTGCGTTCTGACTCTAGTTCGCGAGTGACTTCTTTTTGCCCGGTTCCAAAAAGGAGTCCCGTTAACTCAACCCCGTAATGCTCGTGAAAGTAGTATCCGAATTTTGCTCCGTAAACAAACGAGTTGAAGAACTTATCATTGAGAACCATCCCGCCATTCGGAAAAAATTCAAATCGTTTAGTTTTCGGAAGATACTTTCTGGAAATCACCGCCACATCACTAAAAGGAGCTAGCCTGCCTAATCCCGAAAGTTCAGCCGGAATCATCTTTTTTGGTTTACCGTCGACTTGCACTCTTGTCGGTGTGGGAGTTGACATGGGAATCGCTTCTAACTCCTTTTCGACTTCTTCGGGGGTCATAGGAGCTGGCTCCGGGCTCTCGCTGCCCGAAAAACTTCCCTGAGGCGGCGGAACATTTGGATCAAATGGAATTTCTTGAGCTTGAGCAACTGAACTCACGACTAACAGTACGCTCAGCGCCATGACCCAATTTAGTTTACTGATTGTTCTGCTCAAAATCATTCCCGCCACCTATTGCAACATGGGAAAGTTAATGACTGCTCCCACTGTCAGCATGATGTTAACTGTGTTTTTCTTCGTAACGGTTTGAAGCACCACATCTTCTTGTTGATAAAACAACGCGCGAATATCGGCCTTAATGCCAATGTCTCGGGTGAAGAAAAATCTCTGCGTGATGCCGCCAGAAATCGCAACACTGCTATCTGATGCCACATCACTTTTAACTCCCAGTAATCCGCCCCCAACAATAGCGCCGATGTTCAAGTGCATAACTCTTTGTTTAGTCAGGCTGATTTTCCCGTAGAAAGGAGTGAACTCATATTCCAACAACCCTAAGAATGACGGATAAGGGGCGCGGGCAAACGGAATGTTCTGTCCGTTATTCAACTCTTGAACCGCCGCGATCTCGCTTGCTCGCTGTGAAATGAAATAGCTGCCAAAAATTCCAACACTGTGGATTTCGTCAAAGTGATAAGCAATTTTGGCACCCAATGGGTAAGCGTTAAACCAAGGGTCTGAAAGAAAAGAGCCTACTAATGGGTTGAGTTCAAATCGAGATTCCATTGGAACCAGTCGCTTCTTTACCGCTTCGGGCTGATCAAAAACGGGCAAGACGCTTTCGCGAGCAAGCTCTTCTTCAGGGAATTTAATCGTCTCAGCTTTGACCAAACTGACATTTAAACTCAAAGCGACGAATAAGAATGCAAAGACCAACTGCTTCATAACTGAGCACCCCGCTCCGATTTAGAACGCGAACCTTTTTTACCTTTGGATGAATGCGCACCATGATCCAAAATAAGATCGACGATCTCTCTTACGGCTCCGTAACCGCCTTCAACCTTTGTGACGTAATGAGCCGCCTTTTTAACTTTGGCCACCGCATTTGGAACGGTCGCTGCAAAGCCCACTTTTTCAAGTATGGGAATGTCAAAAATTTCATCGCCGATGAATGCGATTTCATCTGTTTGAAGTCCGGTATTTTTTAAAATTTCAAGAAAGGGAATAGTTTTGTCGGCGACTTCTAAATAGAAGTGCTTGATATTCAAAAAGCTCATCCGTTGGATCACGTCGTCGGATTTTCCACCAGAGATGACGCCTACTTCATAACCGGCTTCTTGAAGCAGTTTCATCCCTACACCGTCTTTCACATGAAAGAAACGGCGCCATTTTCCATCGTCGCTGATCCACAAACGCCCGTCAGTGAGTACACCGTCCACGTCACAGATGAGCATCCGGACCTTCCGTAGTCGCTGCTGAAGGTGACGCATACTGCCTTTATTGTGGCAAATCAGGTACTTAAATACCAGCTACGCATGAGTCCGTTTGGAAGTTCTCGACTTGAGTCGGGCTTCTACCTGCTATCGGATTCTTGCCTTTAAGATGTCTTGGAGATGCAAGAGGCCAACCGGCTTTGTAGGCTGGCTCGAGCTTTGATCGATAACGAACAGGGTTTGGATTGCGAATTGTTCCATCAAAAAGAGGGCGCGTTCGGCGAGCTCATTCTTGTCTACGACCTTAGGGTTTTTCCCCATTATGTCCTGGGCCAGATCATTGAGTGGGTTATGACTTTTATCTAGGCGACGGCGAATATCTCCGTCCGTAATGACACCGAGCAAAGCTCCTTGTGGATCCACTACTCCGCAAACACCTCGAACTTCTCTTGAGGTCATTTGGCTGATCACTTCTTTCATTGTGGCCGTTGGGGCGACAAGCGGCAGCCCTTTTCCTGAATGCATGAGGTCCACGACACGCGTGAGGAGTTTTCGCCCGAGACTTCCCCCGGGATGATATTCAGCAAAGTCCTCTGGTTTAAACCCGCGGCGGGTCAGCAATGAAACTGCAAGAGCATCGCCCATTGCCAGAGCAGCCGTAGTACTCGCGGTTGGAGCCAGTCCCAAAGGACAAGCTTCTTCTTGCACTGAAACATCGAGGTGAACATCGCTGGCCTTGGCCAAAGTGGAATCGCTATTGCCTGTCATTGAAATAAGAGGCACACCTTTTCGCTTCACATAGGCAATTAGGTCTTTGAGCTCGTCCGTTTCCCCCCGATAACTCAGGGCCACGACGACGTCGCCGGACGACAACACACCCATATCACCGTGGCTAGATTCTGCCGGATGTACAAATAGCGCCGGAGTTCCCGTAGAAGCAAATGTCGATGCAATCTTTCGCGCAATTTGCCCGGACTTTCCCATTCCGGTAACGATGACTTTGCCTTGGCATTTAAATAAAGTTTCAATCGCCAAATCAAAGCGCTTATCAACTTTTTCTTTGAGTCCCAATATCGCGCTAGCTTCAATTTCAAAAACCCGACGGGCTTCACCGACAAACGACATACTTCAACAACCTACGCGAGATAAAATTCTCTCGCCTTTCTTTTCGGAACCGAGTCAGCGGATTTTGCGGATTTCTTAGCAGGCTTCGGATCCTTTTGTTTTGATTTACTTTTGACAAGAGCCGCCACCGTTTTGTTGGTTTTGCTCGGGCTCTTCTTTTTCCCCAGACTTTGATTAAGACAAGCTTCAACAAAACTCTTAAAAAGGGGATGTGGTGCCATGGGCTTCGATTTAAATTCTGGGTGAAATTGACAACCGACAAACCACGGATGATTGGCCAATTCAACCATCTCCACAAGATCGCGCTCTTCACAAATGCCAGAAATAATCAGGCCATATTTTTTCAAAATTTCGCGATACCGATTGTTAAATTCATAGCGATGGCGATGGCGCTCTTGCACTAAACCTTGAGCGTAGATCTCACGGGCTCTTGTGCCTGGAACTAAATGACAGGGGTACGACCCCAATCGCATAGTCCCACCTTTTTGCGTGATTTTTCGTTGTTCGACCATCATGTCGATAACGCAATTGCGTGCGCCCTTGGATCCCGTGACAAACTCCCGACTCGTGGCATCGACGATTCCAGCCACATGCCGAGCAAACTCGATCACCGCAAGCTGCATCCCAAAGCAGATCCCAAAATAGGGAATTTCATTTTCTCGAGCGTATTGAATCGCCACAATTTTGCCTTCCGCTCCACGCTCTCCAAACCCTCCTGGAACAAGCACTCCGTGCACCGAAGACAATTTTTCAGCCACTGTGGCCGCAGTTAAGTTTTCTGAATCGACGTAAACAAGTTCGATGCGGGCGTTGTTTGCAATACCCCCGTGGATCAGAGCCTCGTTTAGCGATTTGTAGCTTTCTCTGAGGTCAACGTACTTTCCAACAATTCCAATACGCGCCACCGACTCAGGGTTTTTAACCACGCTCACGATGCGCTTCCATGTGGATAAATCAATGGGATCAAGCGGAAGCTGAAGTCGTTTAATGACAAGCTCATCCAACTTCTGATCATGCAAAACCAATGGCACTTCGTAAATTGTTGAGGCATCTTGCGCTGAGACAACGGCTTCGGGTTTAACGTTACAAAACAAGCCAATTTTAGATTTCAATTCATTTGGAATGACCCGATCGCTACGACAAATTAAAAAATCGGGCTGAATTCCAATAGATCTCATTTCTTTAACTGAATGTTGCGTGGGTTTACTTTTGAGTTCTCCTGCGGCTGCGATGTAAGGAACGAGTGTGACATGCATGAAAACGACATTTTCAAATCCGCAATCAACACGCATTTGCCTAATCGCTTCTAAAAACGGCAGGCTTTCGATATCGCCCACTGTTCCGCCAATTTCAACAATTCCCACTTCGGCACCTTGGCAGGTTTCATAAATGCATTGTTTGATTTCGTCAGTGATATGAGGAATGACCTGAACAGTCCCTCCCAAATAATCTCCGCGTCTTTCTTTATTTATGACCGCATCGTAAATCTGTCCTGTGGTGTAGTTATTTGATCGGCTGACTTTGACGTGGGTGAAGCGTTCATAATGGCCCAAGTCCAAATCAGTTTCAGCACCATCGTCCGTTACAAACACTTCGCCATGTTGAAGCGGAGACATCGTCCCCGGATCAACGTTAATATAGGGGTCAAACTTCATCATGGTGATTTTTATTCCGCGCGCTTCTAGCAAAGCTCCCAAACTCGCCGCACAAAGCCCTTTTCCAATGGAAGAAACCACTCCGCCAGTGACAAAAACGTATTTTTGTACCATTGGCTTTTGCGCCTTCTTACTTGGGGCTTTTGACTGCTTACGAGATTTGGCCATGACCTCGTCCTCCTCGCGATTTAAGTATTTCTTCTACTCGTATCACATCTTCTGGCGTATCAACACCCCAAGAATCGAAATTTACCAGTCCCACTTTTATGCGAGCACCCAACCAAAGTGCCCTGAGTTGTTCAAGCCCCTCGAAGACCTCCGAAGATACCGGCGCCTGGGCACAAAAGCGTTCTAAAAAGGCTCTCCTAAATGCGTAAAGCCCAATGTGCTTAACGCAGGCAAAGTCCCCTTGGGCCAATGATTCCCGAGAATAGGGAATAGGGAGCCTGCTAAAATAAGTTGCTTCGTTATTTTGATTTAAAATGATTTTAGCCGTGGTTCGGCTTTCAATTTCTGAGGGCTTTTGAAATTCTCGGGCCAAGGTGGCCATCTCAGAGCCAGAAGTCATTAGATCTACAAGCGAATCAAGAATCGAGCCCGTAATTAGGGGTTCGTCCCCTTGAATATTTAAAACAACCTCGTACTCAGGCCGTTCTTGGACGGCCTTCCACACCCGGTCGGTACCCGTTTTAATTGCGGAGTCCGTCATGGCGCAATCGACCCCAAGTGATTCAACGACCTGGGCGATACGCCGATCGTCGGTTGCAACCACCACTTTGTCTAACATTTTAGACTGCAAGGCCCCCTCAACCACCCACTGAATCATGGGTTTACCCAAGATGGGTTTTAGTGGCTTTCCCTCAAATCGAGTTGATCCGAAGCGAGCAGGAATGACCCCAATGGCCTTTATTTTTTTATTCTTGGGCTGACCCATCTTTTGAAAACGTGCCTTTCTAACTCTTCGATTTCAGACCCGGTTCTTGCCGAAATAAACCAAAATTGGTCGCGCGCGAGCCCTGACTTACCCATCCAAGATTTTTGAGCCGCTTCTCGCTCTTTTCTTGAAAGTTTGTCGGTTTTATTTAGAAGGCAAATGATCTCAAATCCCCGATTGCGAGCAAGCTCGGCGATCAGTTCTTCTTCAGCCTCCCAGCTCCGACGAACATCACAGACTAAAAGTAAACCAATGAGATTCTCTCGTTGCAAAAGATAAGTGCGGATCATTTCTTCCCACATCACGCGCTCGTCCCGTGGACGCGCCGCAAAGCCATAACCTGGCAAGTCAACAAGCCGGTAATGATCGCCAGCGTCAAAGAAATTAACGAGTCTCGTCTTTCCTGGGGTGCCGCTGATCTTGGCCACCTTCACTTGCCCCAAGAGGGCATTGATCAATGTGCTCTTTCCAGAATTTGAACGCCCCACAACCGCAAGCTCCGGCCGGTCAGCCGGAGGAAAGTCCGAAGGAAGAACAGCGCTTTTTAAAAAACGACCAAGTGGCATAAGCCGCGGATATTACAACGAAAAAAAATATGTGACAACCGCAAGAATGCTTGCCAGCAAAGCTTCTCTGCTCTCATTAAACGAACAATGGGGGCGGCACAAGTGTTGATGATACGGCCAGGCAGGAGGAATTTTCATGAGTCTTACTATGTCTTTAGATCAATCCCAGCAGGTTTTGAAGGATGGGTACCTTGTGCCTTTGGCGGGGGGAAGCCCAACCCCCGTAGAAGGGGTCGTCACCATCGGCCGCGACCCCACAACTCTCATCTGTATTTCTGATCCCACCTTGAGTTTGTTTCATTGCCAGATCGAAAAACGCCCATTTGGATTCTTTATTCGGGACCTTAAAAGCAGAAATGGAACATTTCTCAACGGCTCACGAGTTACAGAAGCCCAACTCCTGGAGGATGCCCGAATTCAGGTGGGAAATTCAGAGTTCAGCTTTAGATCGCTAAAACCGCCAGAAGAAGTCCAGGACCTTCCGGTGCAGTCAAAAAATCCGGTGCTTTTGAGTCAATTGCGATCCATTCAGTTTGTTGCCAATTCCGATATGCCCGTTCTCATTCAAGGGGAAAGCGGGTCCGGAAAAGAAGTGATGGCCAGACTCATTCATGACCAAAGCTTAAGATCGAAAGGACCTTACATAACCGTCAATTGCAGCGCGCTGACCGAGTCATTGGTTGAAAGTGAGCTCTTTGGACACATGCGGGGTAGCTTCACTGGGGCCACCTCTGATCGGAAAGGTGCCTTTGAAGCCGCTAAGGGAGGAACCCTATTCTTAGATGAAATTGGGGATCTTCCAATTAACCTTCAACCCAAACTCTTACGAGCACTCGAAAACAAAGAGATTAGACCCGTTGGAAGCGACCGCATTGTGAGAACAGATGTCCGAATCATTACCGCAACTCACAAAAACCTTGAATCGCTGGTTGCAGAGGGGCTTTTTCGGGCTGATCTATTTTATCGGATACACGTCATTCGTTTAAGAATTCCGAGTCTTCGTGAGCGCATGGAGGATTTTGAAGACTTGCTCTACCAATTTTGTCGAGAAATGCGTGTTCGTTTTTCTGTGTCCGCGATTGAAAACCTCAAGAAACACACTTGGCCCGGAAATATTCGGGAATTAAAAAATGTGGTAGCCCGAGCCAAGGCGCTATTTGGAAATCGGTCTATTCAATTGGAGCATCTCAATGACATTGTCGATCGCCCTATATTGAACACTCCCCCAGCTCAGGGTCCTGTGTTTTCAAGTGGATCACCGGTTCTCAAAGAACTTGAGAGAGAACTTATAAAGGCCCGCTTGAGAGCCAATGGAGGTAATCAAAGACGAACGGCTTTTGATTTAGGAATTCCCAAAAGCACTCTTCACGATCGCATCAAAGCCTATCAAATTGATGTAAAAGGACTACTTGGTTTGGATGTTAAATGAATCGAAAAAGACTCTCTTGATTCGTCCTTTGTTAAGGATGCGACTCACTTCAAACCGGATTTTGTTTTTGAGTCGCTCCTTACCCTCGGGAGAGTCAGCCTCTTCAAAAGTTACGTTTTCCACAATGCGGGTCACGATATGAGTAACTTCCGTATGACGCTCGGATATTTCGATCGCCGCGTCGGGATTGGACATTTCGACATACAATCTTATCGAAACCATGGAGAAGCGTCCGCGTAGAGGTGGCTTTAAATTAGCCACCATGCGCGGCAGTCTCACCGTTTGTTCGGGGTGTTTATTGGGATTGTCAAAACCTTCCTCGGAATCATCATCAGGGATCACCTGAACTTCGTTGGCAACATCTGTGAAGCTTCGAATAAACGGGTCCTTGTGTGGATCAGTGCCCCACTCGCGAATAATGTTTTTAACCACCGCGACAAGTGAAAATAGAAGAACTAAAAATATTCCTAAATTCACAAAGTATCGTTTTGGCAAGCTGAGCAATTTTTTAATAAAAGCCTTAACAAGCTCAACCCAAGCCAAAATGATGGGCTTTAAAACTCCAGGGAGACCAAGAATTACCTCTCTGGCGCCTAAAGTCTTAACCATCTTTAATTGCTTAACTACTTCCGATCCGATCTTAAGTGGCAGTTGGGCTGCCTCAACCAACACTTGCTTAAGCAAGGGCCACATTCCGTCGGGTTGACCTGACGGTGCAGGCGTTTTGTCGTCGAAGTCATCCGTAAGACTTGCCTCAATATCTAAACTGAGCTCATCAGGCTCGGGCGTTGGCTCTTCTTTTTCGACTCCTTCTAGAAAATCTTTTCCAATGTTTATGGACTCAAGGTGCGGAGGGGGATCGATCTTTCCAACTTCTTCTTGTGTCGCCTTTAGGGATTCTTGAAACTGCGGATCTAGCTGCCCTAAGATGTCATCAACATCTTGAAGACTGAGATCATCGACATTTTTTCCGAGCGGCGTTTGATTTCCGGCCATAGAAGCCGGTCCCTGGGTAGGAGCTGCGGCTGTGCCAGTGGCAGTAGATTCCTTGGTTGCCGTCACAGCACCTACGGGAGTAGCTGGAGGGGCTTGTCCTTTGGTCTTGGGCACACTTGCATCTAAAGTTGGATTAACCATGACCGAGCCATCTAGTCTTTTGTCCGATGGCTCGGATAAACGAACCTGTTGATCCAGCTCTTTGGCCAAAGCGACCTCAAGCTCCTTTAGCTTCTTGGCGTGAGCTTCATCCTGCTTTTTTTGTTCGTCCTGATTCTTGGGATCTTCAGCCAAAGAACACTCTCCTGAACATAGTGTAAGAAACTTATTCAGTTTTGGGAAAATCTTTCCGAACAGAATCATTGAGATGGATCAAAAGATTCGGTTTTTGAAGTTCGGATTGCTAATTGCGTGTAGCGTAGGGCTCACGGCCTGTGCCGCATTGCGAACGCACCCGGGAAATGCATCGTATTACGAAGAAGATTACGCCGCTTATGCTGCCCAAAAGTCTGGGGCTTTGGACGCCATGGATGAGCTTGGTTACGCTCCCTCCAAACCGCTTTCAGCAGACGAAGCCTATGCCATTCAAACCCGAGTCAGACTCAAAAATCTTGAAAGTCAATTGAGCAGCTCTCGAGAACGTGAACAGTACTATAAATATAAACCTTATTTAGATAATGACGAAGAGAGGGTTCAATTTCTCAAGCTACAATCCTTTGAGGCCAAAGAGCGCTACGCCCTTCAAAAGGGAATTGCTACTCGTGAAGTCAAATACTCTTCAAACATCATGGATGCCGTCGCTAAAGGCGACATTGTGTTGGGAATGACCAAAGATGCCGTCGTCGAAAGTTGGGGCGACCCGTCTGTTGTCGAGGTGGCTGGGAGCCAGCTATATGGCAACGAACGTTGGACCTATGTGGATTATATCTCGACTCCCGAAGGGTTTCAAAAAGAAGAACGCATCCTATATTTTGAGAGCGGTAAAGTCGTCGGCTGGCGAAAGAACTAGTCGCCCCAGCTATCTCCAATTTCCATTGAAACTTTTAACGGAACGCGAAGAGGAGCCACTGTTTCCATGGCAACTTTCATTTGTTCACCAAACTGGTGAGCCAATTCTTTTGGAGCTTCAAAGACAAGTTCATCATGAACCTGCAGTATCATTCTAGCTTTGGTACCTGATTCCTTGATCTTTCGATGCACTGCAATCATAGCTAATTTCATTAAATCCGCCGCTGCACCTTGAATAGGCATATTAATAACCGCCCGTTCGGCCATTTGGCGAACTCGCCCATTGCTTGATTTCAGGTCGTCATAATAACGCCTTCTACCGAAAACTGTTTCGACATAACCCTGGGCCTTACCTTTTTCGACAATTTCATGCATGTACTTTTGCACACCCGAAAATCGGGCGAAGTATTTTTTGATAAACTCCGCTGCCTGAGACCGCTCTATATCCAAGCGCTCAGCTAATCCAAAATCATTCATGCCGTAGGCTATGCCAAAATTAATGGCCTTTGCCGCACGCCTTTGGTCGTCTGTCACCTCTCCCAGTTTAACGCCAAAAACTTCTGCCGCAGTCGCTGAGTGAATATCTAAATCCTCTTCGAACGCCTTGATGAGTGACTCATCCTGAGCAATATGAGCCAATATCCTAAGTTCAATCTGACTGTAATCGAGAGATATGAGCGTATTCCCTTGATCTGCAATAAAACTTTTTCGAATGCGACTTCCCCTTGGAGTTCGAATGGGAATGTTTTGAAGATTAGGATTCGCCGAGCTGAGTCGCCCCGTAGATGTGACCGCCTGATAAAAATGAGTATGAATTCGATGATCGCGATGATCAACAAGTCTCGGTAAAGCGTCTACGTAGGTCGAGCGAAGTTTTGTCAGTTCCCGCCATTCGAGTATTTTTGCGCAAATGGGGTGCTCCTTCATGAGCTTTTCCAAAACATCTGAATCCGTTGAGTAACCCGTTTTTGTTTTTCTGACGGGTTTAAGACCCAGTTTATCGAAGAGCACTTGACTGAGCTGCTTAGGACTTCCGAGATTAAAATCCATTCCTGCCATTGAACAAATGATTTTCTCAAGGCTCGATGACTCTTGGGCTAGTTCAACTGAATATTGATTCAAGGCATCGGTATCAATCTTAAATCCGTCCCATTCCATCTCGTACAAAATAGGCGCCAACGGCAGCTCGAGCTTTTCGTACACCTTCATCGCCCGTATATTATCGAGCTCTGTCATCACCTTTTTGCCGAGGTCTTGTATCAGTTTAAGACTAAGTTCAGGTTGCCCGAACTCAGGCAAAGTCTGTCCCAGATGAGTTTTGATTAATTCAGAAAGCTCTAAGCCCTCACCACGGCCTAGGCAGTAAGCCGCGAGCTCCACATCGATGGCAATGTTTTGAAACACTTTTGGATCAAGTTGAAGCTGTCTCAAAGTTTCTTTTACTGAATACCCGCTCCACTTCAGAGGCTTTTGACTTCCCAATTGCTCAAGTGCGCTTTTTAATTGAGTGAGTTCTCCTTCAAAACGAGCATGCTTTTGCCCGTCAGAAATGGCGATTCCCCTGGCAGAGATATCAAGCCAAATATCTTCGGAGGACGAGAGAAAGCCTACCACTTCTTCGGATTTTGTCAGAGTTGAGGCCTCAACCTGCGGCAGCGGTGCTTGCGAAACCAGAGCCGGGGCAGCATCAGACTCTTTCGGTTGGGCGGGTTGCCCGCCTTCACCTAAAAGCCTCTGTAAAAAACCTTTAAACCCCAGTTCTTCAAGTAAAGGCACAAGCTTTGCCCGATCCACTGGTCGTATTTTTAAATCTTCGGCGGTCGCTTTGATAGGGGCGTCCAATCGAATGGTCACGAGTTTTTGCGACAGATAGGCTTTGTCTTTTTGCTCGATCAGTTTTTGCTTCAGCTTTGGATTGGCCACCTTATCAATTGACTTGTAAATTTCATCTAAAGAACCAAACTCCTGCAGAAGCTTCTGAGCTCCTTTCGGTCCGATACCCGCAATGCCCGGGACATTGTCGGAGCTATCGCCAACGAGAGCTAAATAATCAATCACTTGATTAGGCTTCACGCCAAGCTTCGCCTCAACCCCAAGAGGATCGGTGTACAAATCTTTTGAAGGATCATAGATTTTCACGCCGTGCTTGACTAGCTGCCCGAAATCCTTATCGCCGCTCACAATAATGACTTCGTACCCGTGGGCATGACACTGCTCTGCAAGAGTCCCGATAACATCATCAGCCTCAAACCCAGGAACTTCAAATTTAGGAATATTCAATGCATCTGCAAGTCTTGGAAGGTAAGGAAACTGCTTCTGCAAATCATCGGGCGCTTCGTCACGATTGGCTTTGTAATCTTCGTAGAGCTCTTCGCGAAACCCGGGCTCCGGTCGATCAAAACAAAAAGCTATTCCATAAGGCTGATGTTCTTTAAGAAGCTTAACTATCGACGCTAAAAATCCATAGAGCGCGTTTGTCGGAAGTCCGGCGCTATTATTCAGGCTGCGGATGGCATAGAAAGCTCTAAAGAAGAGAGAGCTGACGTCCACCAAATAAATTCTCTTCATGGTGAATCATTAGATGTCTTGGTCGAAGCCCGAAGTCTAGAAAAACTTAAATCCCTAAGAATTTTATTCTGCGGATCGATCAAGGCTCTCTAAAACCTGCTTGGCCCCCATGACCTGTTCGCCGATTCGCTTCTCCACTTCATTTTTCGAATCGTCATTGGAGCGAAGCGCACCTTGAGCCATTAAGTCCAAAAGTCGGCCATAGGCATTACCGGGAATATACATTCCAAGTTCCCATTCACTAATGGTTTGCTGGCGACATCCTAGGGTTCGGGCAAACTCAGCCTGTGTCAGATTGAGTCGTTGACGTAATTCTTTAATTCGATTCTGGTCCCAATTCATTGCTGTTCTCATCTTTATTGTAACGGGCCAAAAAAAAGGCCCCGGTTGCCCGAGGCCCCTCATCACTTTCGTGGATTAACTAAACGGCCTGGTTTTTAACCACGGTCACGTTTGCAGCTTGAGGTCCTCGATCGGTTTCCAAGAGATCAAACTCGACGGCGGCACCTTCAGGAAGGGTTTTAAAACCTTCTCCTACAATCGCGGTGTAGTGGACAAATACATCTTTTCCACCTTCGCGCTCGATGAAGCCAAAGCCCTTGCTATCGTTAAACCATTTTACTTTTCCTGCTGCCATACTACATACCCCTCCTAAAAAATAATGTACCTGTATTCGAAGCTACGCGACGGCCCTATCTCGGTCAAGAAACAAATTTCTTACATTTTCTTAACCGATGATCGGCCTAGAAGTGTCTCTTTATTGTGCAACTTTTTCGTTGGAGAGTTGGGAATCATTCTCGAAAATAAATACGATTTCGTCTTCACTTATCAAATCCAAACGGTCACGGGCCTGTCGACCGATAAACGTTGGAGAAAAGGTTGCTTGATTCAATTTGTGTCGTAACGCTTCATTATTTTTAAGGGTGTCTTCATAACGGTTGCGAAGTCGCCATTGCTCGCGCTTTAACGTCCATAAATGAAAAAGGGTGCCCTCGCTAATAAGTCCCAAGGCTACAAAAATAAGAGCAATGGTCGAAACCTTTAAGGGGTGATTGAGCAGATCGGCAATGAACTTTCCAAAGGCCTTCATCACCTTCTATTTTGCCATAAATAAAAAAAAAGTGGGACCTCACGGTCCCACTTCGATTATCTGACTTAAGTCTAAGTTTAGAACTTAATTGTTGCCGTCAGGTAGCTGTAGAGATAATCTCGTCCACCGCCGTCTGGCAAGACTTCAAATGGCACATACCCAGTTACAGGAATTGCTGCCATGTTGGTGTCTTCGTAAACTCCGGCCGCAAGGCTAAAGTTTTCGTTAAACGCATAACTCATTTCAGGGTTAACCGTCATAACATCACGGCGAAATCCTGAGCGGTCGGTGTCAGGGTCGTCATGAAACACGGTTTGGTAAAAGCCAGTGCTCAAAGTAAGAGCGAACTTATCTGTGAAATTGTAGCCCAAATCGAGCGTTTCATAGAATCGCACTTGCTTGTTTTGCTTACGAAGATCGTCTTTGGTGATTTCGCTAGTGTTAAATTGTTGAATATAATAGCGACCCATGAAAGAGATCTTGGCGTCAAATTTTCCAAACGAACGGCCAAGACCAACATTTAAACGGGTTTGACCAAGTTCACCATCTTTTTGGGAAGCTTCGCTCGTCGGCAAATCATAACGAACGAATCCGTCCAAAGTTAATCCGCCTTTTAACTGTGCAATTTTTGAATTGGCCAAAATAAGCTTCACTGGACCCATGTATCCCGCACCAGAGCTGGAGTACTGAGCGTTGCCATCAGCCAATCGGTCTCGGTTACCAAACCAAGTATGATAAAATTCGGCTTGTACGGTTCCTGAAAAAGTATCAGTAAACTTATAGCTCAAGCCCAAATTATCAGTGGCCTTCACTTCTGTATCCGCCCCCGGATTATTCTGAATAGCGGCCATGTCCAAAGCGTTTTCTGAAGAGTATTTGAAAGCAAAATTGCTCTTAGCTGCCTTTGGAGCCACTTTAGTGATTGTGGTTCGAACGGTACCCACATCAGCGCGGCTAGCGGCTGGACTCACCGGTCGAGCAACTGGAGCTGCTGAAGGTTGAATCACGCTCGGCGCAGGCTGTGCTGCAACGGCAGGTTTTGACTCAACCGGAGTAATCACCTTGCGGGTTACTGTTTTCTTTGGTTGGGTTTGCGCGGCCTTTTTCTTAATCTTTTTCTTGGCCGGTCCCGCCTCATCGGTAATGGTCACGTTGGTGACATTGTCATTCACTGCAACAATGACTTTTTTCTTGTTAGCTGCTTGTCCCAAGCTTCCAGAAGCCATGACGGCCAATACAGCTGTTAATACGATTGCCTTTTTCATTCGAACCCTTCCTCTGCGGGATCCAGCCCGCATCAATTAACGTGCAAAAGCTAACCTCTCTAAGCCAAGGCTCAAAGAGCAATGGGTATGCCACGGCCAAAAAACGGTTAACTTTGAAGAAGTCGTAGTAATTCAAAGGACTTAATCGCGCAAGTTGCATTTCTGTTAGGGAGTGACAAGCTAAAATGCCACTGAATTTTAATCAACCGGTGCCAGAAGGTCCCTGGCTCGTGTCCCCCGAAACCTTTCTAAGCCCTGGTAAACTCGCAGAATTTTTAAACCCAGCGGACCCTCTTGATACCAAACGACCAAAAGCAATCGTGGCCATGGCCATCGCACAAAATACGCAAAAACAAAAGCGCCCCAAAATGGCGCTTTTGTCGACCTAATGGTCATCCCTGAAATTGATGCTAAACCCTTTAGAACGCTTGGGTTATGCCCACATTTGCAGAAATATTAGCCATCTCATCGGGCCTATCAAAAGAGGCTAAAGCAGCGCTCATCATAGAACCAGAGTTAGCGATATCTTGCTGCAAGCTCTTAGTGATACCGGCCGTAAAGGCGCGACCTTCTCCAAGATCCATGCGGCCCGTCAGAGCCAAGTTCAATCGTTCAACCGCGTTAAAATCCAATCGGCCTGTGGTTCCGGCGGGATCAGCGAAATAAACGTGGGTTGTTCCGATTCCGTAGATGGCTTGCAATCCCAAACCTAAAGCCATCACATCCGATTCCCGAATAACTCCAGCAAATGCTCGAGCCACAGGAGTTCGCTCGTAAGTCAAGCGATTGGTCTCTTCAATATCAACTTGAGTATTGAGATCAATCGAAAGATTCAATGATGCCTGAGCAAAAAGATTTCCGCTGAGATGACGCTTCAATCCCACTTCTGGGGCGATTTGAGCCGCACGATACAGTTCGTTTGATCCCCTTGAGCTATCCGCTAGCGGCATCTTAAATCCGAGGCCAAAATAGGCAACGGTGTCCGGAGTATCCATAAAATTCACGGACCCGGCCACCTGCGGGCGCCCGATAATTCGAGTGGTCGTATCAACGCCAGAAGTGTCATAAATGAACGGAACCGAAACCGATGCGGCGTAGGCATCTTTAGAACCTACAGTGAGTGATGGTGTTACGGAAAAATAGTTATCGCGACTACTAGAATCCAAGCCCCCGGCGCTTGTCAATGTTCCCACGGAGGTCGAAACCCCGCCCGTCACTTTTAGATTTTCAGCTTTCGGAAGCACGTTCCCAATTTTCGAAGTGCTTTGAGCGAAATCACTTGCCGCGTTAGCGAAGCTCGCCAAAACCGCGGACGCCATGAACATAATAAATAGTTTCATATTTCTACCCCTTTCAATTTTTGTGCAGGCCCAGACTCGGCCTTTTAGGCTAAGAATTCAAGATCTTTGGGGTAACTTTAAGAAAGTTTTAGAAAACATACCGCCTATTTAAAAGCCTGGGCACCCCAAAACTCAGCCCGACTTCCCAAATACTCTTGTATTCTTAATAGCTGATTGTATTTGGCTGTTCTCTCGCCGCGGCAAAGTGACCCCGTTTTGATTTGTTGACATCCGGTCGCCACGGCCAAATCGGCAATGGTGGCATCTTCCGTTTCTCCACTGCGATGAGACATCACCGTTCGGTATTTATTTTGATGGGCCAATTGAATGGACTCGAGGGTTTCAGTCAGTGACCCGATTTGATTCACCTTGATGAGTACGGCATTGGCGATTTTTTGATCGATTCCTTTTTGAATGCGTTTTTTATTTGTGACGAACAAATCATCGCCAACCAACTGCACGCGATCACCGATTCGACCCGTAAGTTCAGCCCAACCCTCCCAATCATCTTCGCTGAGCCCGTCTTCAATACTGACCAACGGAAAATTCAATGACCAGGAATTGTAAATCGTGGCCAGCTCAGACGCATCGATATGGCGATCTTCCCAACGATACTTTTTTGTTTTCTCGTCAAAAAGTTCCGTTGCCGCAACATCTAAAGCAAGGCAAATGTCCTTGCCAAGTTTGTAACCCGCCTTTTCGACACTTTCCGCTACAAGCTCAAGCGCATGAAGGTTACTTTTCACTTTCGGGGCAAAACCACCTTCATCTCCAACACCCGTACTTAGCCCCTGTTTTTTAAGATGATTTTTAAGCGTTTGAAAAACTTCGGATCCCGCACGCAAGGCCTCAGAAAACCGACCTCCACAAATGGGGGCAATCATGAACTCCTGAATATCGAGTCCGTTGTCGGCGTGGGCTCCGCCATTGAGCACGTTCATTAAAGGCACGGGTAATTTTGTTCGCGGCCCCCCACCAATAGATTCAAAGAGATGTTTCTTTTCAATCAGCGCATGAGCTTTCGCAAAAGCAAGGCTCACTCCCAAAATAGCGTTAGCTCCTAGTTTTGTTTTATTTTCTGTTCCGTCGATTTCAAGCATCGCCAAATCAAGACTGCGTTGGGAATCGAAAGCTTTTCCTTTTAATTTCGGCTGCAATAAATCCACCACATGGGAAACCGCTTTGGTCACACCCTTTCCTAAATAACGAGACTTGTCGCCATCACGAAGCTCTAGGGCTTCGTGAGCGCCGGTCGACGCACCCGACGGCACCGCCGCGCGGCCCATCACTCCAGATTCCAGAGTCAAATCGACTTCAATAGTAGGGAGTCCACGAGAATCTAAAATTTCACGGGCCATGATTTCTTTTATTTTAGGCATGCATCTCCCCTTCTTGTTTCATAGGTAGGCTAATTGTAAATCGGCTTCCTTTACCTTTTTCGCTCCTGACATCGATGCGTCCCCGGTGCATTTCAATAATGCTCTGAGCAATGCTCAAACCCAAGCCCGTTCCTTTACCCGCCTCTTTAGTAGTAAAAAATGGCGTGAATAGTTTTGAGACCACCTTTTCATCCATACCAGTTCCACTGTCAGCAATTTCAATGATCGCACGCCCATCTTGTTGGCCAGTCTTAATCTTGATGACTCCGCCCATAGGCTCGACCGCATGAATGGCGTTACTCAAAAGGTTAATAAATACCTGGCTCATGCGCACAGGGTAGACATCAACGGGCTGAGAAAGTTCTAACTGCTTTTCTACCTGGATCCGGTCCCCTAAATCCTTCCCTAAGACTTTTATGGAACTTTCTATGATTGAATTAAGATCAGACCTTAGGGCTTTGTCACTTCCGGGGTCGCGAGGTTGTGCCAACGTCGAAAGATCTTTGACAATCTCTCTTACACGGTTCAAGCCTTCTTGCCCTTCTTTGATCATCACGGGAGTTTCTTTTAAGACAAACTCAATATCTAAATCGGCTTTAAGATCATGGTCTGAGGCCATCGATTCCAAATGGGCAATATAAGTTGAAAGCTTTTGAAAATACTCTTCAAACCTTCGAAGGTGACTCGTAACAAAAGCCAGCGGATTATTGATTTCATGGGCCACGCCGGCAGCAAGCTGCGCCAGTCCCGAAACACGATCACCATTATTTGCTTCTTTGTTGTGCAAAACACCTTTGAGTTTTTCAAGCTCCGATCGCTGACTGAGAATTTCGCGATTCTTGGCTTCGATTTGCTTTTCTTGATTTTCAACAAGGCTCGTCAGATTTTGTAAAAGTTTTGGATTTAAAACATGACCGGGCTCTTCATTGAAAAGACTAGGTTGAGCGGTATCCCAACTTATCCACATTTCATTTTTCAGATCCGTCCAGTCGGAAGCCGCCGCAATATGGCCCGTGTAACGAGGAAGTGTTTCAAGTAACGCTCTTAAGAATTCAAAAATGTGCGGCGCTTGAGTGCGATCAATCGGAAATCGAAACCGCACAAAGGTTTCGCCTCGTTCGAGCTCTACAAAATCTTGGAGCGGTCCGACGAAGTAAGAAAACGCCCGCCCCAAATTGGCATAATAATCTTTAGCTGAGGGCATGAGCTTAAAAACAGAATCAAGCGCGCCCCATGTTTGAAGGTCCGGAACTTGTTGAGCCACGTGGCGCGCAAGATAAGGATCTTCCACCATGCGCGAAGCACGTTCGAAAATTTTCTCCACCTGAGAAACTTCAAGCCAGAAATGAGGATCTTTTAAGAACTCTTCAGGACCGTCAAAGATTTCGAAAATCGGTCCTAGCGATACCCCCTGGCGATCAAGATGGTGAAGAAGCGAGTTTGTAAGCTTACAACTGACCTGCGTGATCACAGGGCTTTTATACGTGATTTTGTAGCTTTATCAACTGATTAAGCGGCCGTCGGGCTTTGGAATTTGTCCCGCCCAAAGGGGATGCGGTTGTTTTCTATTTCATCAATAAAGGTTGGTAAAACCCCGGTAGGTTGGATCTGTCCCGTCAATCGCCCGTCAGGTTCTCGCTTAAGAGAACCAATTCTAAAAAGCTCTTCGACTTCGTAAGCGCCTTGGCTATTGAGGCCCGTGACCTCGGCTATGCTTGCAATGCGCCTGCTTCCATCAGGAAATCTTGAAATTTGCACAATGATATCAACGGCGGACGCGATCTGCGAACGAACCGCTCGCTCCGACACTTGCGAATCTCCGCTCATGGCGAGGGTCTCTAGGCGCACCATGGCATCAGCCGGGCTATTTGCATGCACCGTCCCAAGGCACCCCTTGTGTCCTGTATTCATCGCATTAATAAGCTCTACGGCTTCGGCACCCCGAACTTCTCCAACTATGATTCGGTCAGGGCGGAGGCGAAGGCTGCTTTTCAATAAATCTCTCATCGAAACTTCGCCTTTGCCTTGTTCGTCTGCCATTCGAGTTTCAAATCGAACCACATGCTCATAGTCGATAATCAATTCGCTGGCGTCTTCGATGACTATCACGCGTTGTCCTGGTGGCACTCGATTGGCCAAGAGCCCCAACAAGGTGGTTTTTCCAGATCCCGTTCCACCACTTACGACGACGTTTTTTCCCAAAAACATGCAGATATCAAGAAACTGAGCTGCGGCCGCGGTGATGGTTCCTCGCTTGATATAATCGGGAAACGTCATTCGGGTTTTGGAAAATTTCCGAACACTCACTGTCGTCCCATTGCGAGCGCAAGGGGGAAATACGGCATGAATGCGTGACCCGTCCGGAAGGCGAGCATCTAACGTTGGTCGTTCGTCATTGATTCGTCTTCCGACGCTTTGAGCGATATTATGAACAGCAGCCTGCAAAGTATCTTCGTCAGCAAACTGAGCGTCAGTTTTTGTAAGTTTTCCGCCGCGCTCGATAAAAATATCTTTGGGTCCGTTGATAAGTACTTCAGTTACCGTTTCATCTTTGAGGTAGGTAAGAACTGGTGCCAAGAAGCTCTGAATGGCGGCTTCAAAGACTGATGTCTGCGTGACCTCAGACATGGGTCACCTTCACTCAGCCGATAGGTTTCGGTTGATAGGCTGTGGACCTTTGCCACCAAAAACAATAATTTCGCCTCGCGCCGATGTTTCGGGGCAAACAAACTCATAAACACCGTCAACTTTAGGATCTAGAAAGAAGCTCTTTTTCTTTCCAAAAAATGTGGCGTGGTGCTGAGCAAATCCATCCAAAATGAAACTGACGTTCTTTTTGCTGTCATTAATATTCACGACATGAGCTGTATAGTGGGTCCCATTACGCAAGCGAATACTTCGCGGAATAAAACCTGATGGAGTATTCACTATCACAAATTCTTGCCGATCCACGGGCCCTTCAACTTGACTGACGAAACTTTCTAACCGCTTTTCTTTTGATTTTATCTTTAACGGTTCGGCTTCGACCGTTTGTGTCGCTGCTTCAGGTGCCGGTGCGGTAGCTGCAGCCGGTTGTTCCGATGCCATCTCTCGAGAATTTTTCCTTCGAGAGAAGTCTACTTCCCAAGATAGCGCTTGCACCGATCCCGCCAATACCAAAACAGCAATCAAAAATCCTGTGGAACGTTTCATCATCATTACCTCAGTGCACCGTGTGTGAGCCCGCTTTTGCGTCTTGGGCATCTACTAGTTCTCGTGCCACTTCAATGACTATGGCTTCAATATGGTCTTGAGGAAGGTCATTCAAAAAATCCCGGATCTCCGAGATTGATTTCAGTTTGTTCAAAACGTGAATGGATTCTCTCACTTCAGTCCAATTATTTTGGCTTTTTTGGATCACCGGCTTCCAATCTTTGATGAGCATAGGGTCTATGTGACCGAGCTCATACAGTGCCGTAAAAATGCGATCCAAATCCCCGTTGAGAAAATCCATGAATCACTCCTTCTCTCATCCAAGAGAGCTTCGTGATTCACTGTTCGGGTGATCTGCGCAATTCCTAAACACTTCTGTGTCAAACCGGACTTAGATCAAGGCCCGCGGCAATTTAAATAGTTTATTTGGCCCCTGGACCAAATTGAACATCAGGATTGGTTCTTCCGGCCTTTGACCCACGATTGGGAAGTAGGTAGTAGCGAAAACAAGCTCCAATAATGTCAATTTTTCGAACCTCGTTGGATTCGTCAAGCTCTTGGAAGTTTTTGTTGTTCCATTCCTTTTCACAATCTTTATAGCTGAGTTCGGAGACTCGCTTTCCTTGGGAGCTTTCATCAGTGATGCGAACGGCTTCAATACATTGATTGGGTGAAAAAAGATATTCGCGATGACGAACCATGGGCTGCTTACTTGTTCCACCCTTGGTCATGACTGTAATGGCTAAGGGAAATTCGCAAAGTACGATTGTGGCAATTTTCTTTTTTCGAGAGTTTGACCAACAAACGGCATTGGCCCCATGCACCTCAACCTTCGGAAACAAGGGACTGCCATTTTCTTCTATTCCGTGATCGAGCAAAAGTTCTTTTCTTAATTGGCGCTTATCGCAACCCACGCGGTACGAGAGAGAATTGCCGGATTGGCAAATCTGAACAGCGTTGCGAAGTGATTTTGCTTCTTCTGTAAGCCCGGCCGACCTCTCTTGCAATAGATCGAGAGACTGAAGAGTTCTTTGATAATCTTGGTAGAGTTTTAGCGAAGAGCAATTCTTGCGAGCGCAGTTGGCTTTTGCGGTCGCAACTTTTCTAAGCTCTGCCCGCACCCATGCCGGTGTCAGTTCGCTTGTATTTTTGGTCTTGGCGTGGGCGACCAAGCCCATCAAGACCATTGTCCAGAATAAAAGACCCTTCATAGTCTTCGGTTCGGAAAAACCAATGAAGAACAAAAGAGAATCTGACGAGTTTACAAGAGATTTGCGGCCAATTCGGCAAGCTCAGATCGCTCACCCTTGGATAGAGTCACATGCGCCGCAATGGCCTCGCCCTTGAATCTTTCAACAACGTAAGTGAGTCCGTTGTTGGCCGAGTCGACATAGGGATTATCGATTTGATAACAATCTCCCGTGAGCACGACCTTCGTCCCCTGCCCTGCCCTCGTGATAATGGTTTTGATTTCGTGTGGGGTCAGGTTTTGCGCTTCGTCGACAATCAAATACTGGTTCGGGATGCTTCGTCCGCGAATATAGGTGAGGGGTTCAATGTTCAGCATCCCTTGACTGATAAGTTCTTGAGCTCGCCCGGCTGCGCGTTTTTGACTTGTCCCTGAACCCAGAAGATATTCAATGTTATCAAAAACCGGTTGCATCCAAGGATTGAGTTTTTCTTCTACATCACCAGGTAAATATCCAATGTCACGACCCATTGGGAAAATGGGACGGCTCACTAAGAGTCGATGATACTTACCCTCATCAAGGGTTTTCGAAAGCCCTGCGGCCAATGCCAGCAAGGTTTTTCCGGTTCCTGCTTTTCCAACCAAGCTCACGAGCTTGATTTCGTCGTTAAGCAAGCAGTCAAGCGCAAAGCTTTGTTCCACGTTGCGAGGATAAATTCCCCAAACATTGTCTGTAGGTCTAATGAGTGGCACAGCACTTTTAGTCGCCAGGTTATAGCGCGCAATTGCACTGTGATTTGGATTTGTGACGTCTTTAAAAATTATATATTGGTTGGGCACAATCGACGAATCGCTGATGGGCATTGTCTTTTGACTATAAAAACTGTCAATGGCGTCAGCGGAAACTTCGTACTCTGTGAGCCCGCTGAACAGATCTTCAATGTCTACTTTCTGCGGCTCATAGTCTTCGGCAATGATGCCCAAGACGTCAGCTTTGATTCGAAGGTTTGTATCTTTGGTAATGAGCACCGTTGGGCGCGGAGGTTTTTCTTTTTGAAGTTTAATCGCAAGAGCGAGAATGCGGTTGTCAACTTTGCCAGTTTCAAGATGATCTGGCAGCACATCCGTATCATTGTCCAAATTAACAAAGAAGTAGCTGTGGCTCTTTTCGAGCAAGACTCCTTTGCTGAGAGCGCCCTTTGAGCGCATCACATCGACGAATCGAGAAAATTGACGGGCATTTCGCCCATTTTCTCCTAAGTCTTTTTTGAAACGATCCATTTCTTCGATAACAGAAATGGGGATAATGACATCCGCATTCTGAAATTTGAAGATGGCTTGTGGATCGAACAAGATAACGTTGGTGTCTATGACGAAACGTTTTCGAATGTTGGCTTTACTCAACGATTTCCTCCCCCCAACGAAGGTCCTAAAGTCAATTAACCCTTAGAATGCGGGAGGAATTCAAGTTAATTATGAGTTCAGACGCGACACAGCAAAATCAAGTCGTTCGACTTACAACGCGATCACCGTGATCCTTCTTAGCAACACTTGCCACTGCTTCTAAAAACTTCATGAAGTGTTGAATGGCGTCGTAGGATTCACTGCTACGCAAAACTTTTGCCCCATGGCGATTGACGGCTTCACCCAATATGGATCTCATGTTGGCCACTTTGACATTAAAGCTGAAGTACATATCGTGGCTTAAGTAAATGCGCATCGTGATCGTTTCGCCAATCGTGAAACTTCCCAGCTCCTGATTGAGATCAAACGCCAAACCATCTTCGGAAATATCATACAGCGACACTGGCTGAAGGCCCACGTCCTTGAGCACAACGAATACTCCGATAAATTGAGAGAGAACGGTTCGGGTGACTTGGCGGCGGTCATTTTGTTTGGCGAGATCCCGGCGCGCAGATAGGTCGATCGGGGTGTCTGATGGCTCAAGACCGGCCTTGAGCTTTTCTAACTTGGGATCCTGTTTTTTAGTTTTCTTGCCCGTAAATGGAATGATATTTGATCGATCTGCCATAACCCTCTCCTTGGTATCTCACCTTTAATTTCGGCATAAACTGTTGAACCTTTAGGCAAATTGAGGGTTTTTGATTCAGTAACGAAGCCCAGTTGAAGTGACCAAGGTCCTGCAATATAAAGTAAGCAATGAATCCCTTAAGACTTACAATCTTGTTGGCACTAAGTAGCCTGATTCACCTGGCCGTGTATCAGGGGGCTTGGCTTGTCGCCACCCGAACGCCATCGGCTCGGCATGACCCCATCACCATTGAGGTTCGAAAGCCCAGTGAAGAACGCAAGAGTCGATTAGTGGTAGACGCTCTTCCAGACTTACGCTCCCTCACACCGGATCTCACCAAGCCTGCTGAATATTTGTCAGACGAAACAAGACGCGTTGAAAAAGAAACTCGGGCGCTCAAATGGGGAAAAACGGAAAATCGAAAAGCTAAAAAAATGGCCCCGCAAATTCCGTATACCCCTGGTGAAGGGCTTGGCTCTCGTCGCGAATCGGCGGGTCGGGAAATGATCACGATGGAACCTGCCACCGACATGTATCTGCCAGGTGTCCAGGCCGGTGCCATGACGGCGTTAAATACGGACCAGTTCAAATATCACTCGTTTTTCTCACGCATTAAAGAACGGGTCCGCCCGCTTTGGCTAAGCCGCGTAAGAAGTCATTTAACAGCGCTTTCAAATGAAGAGCGACAGGTTTGGAAAGAGCAAAAAGAGTTTATCACGGAGTTTCAGGTCATCTTGGATTCAACGGGGAAATTTGAAGAGGCGATTTTGCATAGAAGCTCGGGGCTTAGTCACCTCGATCAAGCGGCCATTCAAGGATTTGCTGACGCTGAGTACTTTCCCAATCCCCCACAGGGAATGCGTGATCCAGATGGAAAGTTTCGCCTTAACTACACGATTGCACTTTTCAAATAAGCCTTCTCTAAAGTCCAGGAATCACGGACTGGTCTAAGAAGCGGTTCAAATCTCAGATAGAATAGTGAAGTGACCATGAGATCACTTTTCGCATCACTATTAGCTTTGTTTGTCGCAATTCCTGCCTGGGCTGGTCTCTGGGAAATCAGCGCCACCGGCAGCTATCGTAAAACAAACTTCGACGCCACTCACAATGCAGTCATGGAGAGTGCTACCGGTAGCCTTGGTTATTATTTCTGGGAATCCAGCGCCATTATGGCCAGCTACACCCGAGGGGCCGCCAAGCAAGTGCAACCCGAATATACGGCGTATCAAACTTATGAGGCCTATGGTTTGGACCTGCAAATGACCGCCGGCGAACGCAATAGTCCGTTCCGACCCTATATCAAAGGTGGGGCCGCTTATGTGGTCAAAGACCTTCGCACTTACGTTCCCATTCCCGGCTCAAACCCGACCTCTTACCAAACAATCATTGTTAAAACATACGGGGTGACGCCAACGGCAGGAGTTGGTTTCAAACTCATGCTGGGTCAGCAGTTTGCCATCAAAATGGGTGCCGAGGGATCCATCACGCCGTCCGGAGGCAGCAATTCCAATTCCAGTGAAACCACATATGACCTATCGCTTTCAGCCGGCATTAGCTTTCTCTTTTAGAGCCATCCTCGCGGGAATTTTCCTGACTCCACTTCTGGGCTGCCAGATGGGATATGTGATCAATTCAGGCTTTCATCAAATGGGCATTTTACTTAAAAAGAAAAAATTTGAACGAGCCCTTCAAGATCCTCGCCTAGATGAAGAAACGAAAAGAAAAATTCGGCTCGTCGCTAAAGTTAAAAGCTTCGCAGAAGAAAAGCTTTCGCTTACAAAAAGTCGAAACTATGAAAGCTTTGTTTGGCTAGATGACAAATATGTCGTTTATGCGGTAACAGCAGCCCCCAAGGACTCGCTCAATACTTACCAGTGGGAATTTCCCATCGTGGGGAAAGTTCCATACAAGGGCTTTTTTGACAAAGCGTCCGCAGATGCCGAAGCAAAAGAAATGGAAACCAAAGGGTTTGATACCAGCGTCAGAGGAGTCACCGCCTATTCTACACTGGGTTGGTTTTCAGACCCGCTGCTCTCTACTATGACTTGGGGAGACGATGAGTATTTAGTTGAAACCGTGATTCATGAGTTAACCCATGTCACTTTGTTTTTGAAAAACGGTGGCGATTTCAATGAGTCACTGGCGACTTTTGTTGGCGAAAAAGGGGCCGAGGCCTTTTATACCGATCAACATGGCCCAACGGCTCCAAGCATTCAGCGTATTAAAAACTCAAATCATGATTCGCAAGTCTTCGGAAAATTCATTCGCCGAGAACTTGCCCGACTAGAATCATTTTATCTAGAAAACAAAAAGAATTCAGACCTTCTGGCATTAAGAGAAAAAGAATTTGAACGCATCAAAAGGGATTTTCAAAAAGAGGTCGTTCCACAGCTCAAAAGCCGCGATTATTCACGATTCTCGGAGAAGAAGCTTAATAATGCGGTTTTGTCTGGGTACAAGACCTATCAAAGCGGCTACGAGATTTTTGAGAGGACCTTCAAACACTGTCACGAAAATTGGGTCGAGTTTTTTGATTTTATACGGAAATTCTCTGAATCTCGATCACCTATCGAAGATCTTAAACGGGCCTTAGAAGAAAAAAAGGAAGCCCCCTAGAGCTTCCTTTGTAGTGTCATCGAAACTTACTGTATCAACGTCGGGAAGCTGCTCTTTCGACCAAACGTTTATGTTTGCGCTGCTCTTGCTTGGCTTGGGCATCGTCTTGCTCGGCCTTTTCGGTATTCACTTCATTTACATATTCGGGAGCAGCGGCAGCGTCCTTGCTTTCTTGATTGATCGTTCTTGACTCATCAGCTTG
The DNA here is from genome assembly GCA_020847095.1 of Oligoflexia bacterium. GTDB lineage: Bacteria > Bdellovibrionota > Bdellovibrionia > JABDDW01 > JABDDW01 > JADLCR01. Next base: position 45,317 of record JADLCR010000004.1, read on the forward strand.
AGAAACCTGAACAGTCATTAAAATTCCAACTGAGATTAATACTGAAATTAAGTGTTTCATGTTGCTCTCTCCTTTGGCCATCTTGGCCTCCTACCTTAATGACAAGAGAGCAACAGGATTAGGTTAAGATTTTTTTCACTCTTGAATAACTTCTGGATCTTTGAGCGGGGAACTTGCGGCTTTCGTCTGTAAATTTAAGCCGCCATGAGAAATAACATCTTTGAGCTTCTGTGTCATTTCTCGCTTGAGCAGCAAATACTCGCTAAGCTTTTCGGAACCCATAAACTTCTTAAGCCTCTCGAGCTCCTTAACGCTCACCGTATTATATTCAGCCAAAAGACTTTCGTATTGGGCCACTAACTTTTGTACGGTTTTAGAGTTCCCTTTGGCGGCTTCAATTTGATTGAGGCACTTTTCAATTTCCGACGCCGCTTTGTTTCGGGCCTCAACAATTTCTTTGTAGATCGCCCGAAATTTAGCTTCTTGGTCGGGAGTCAGTTTAAGCCGGTCAGAAACCTTCCATAGGTAGAGCTGTTCGAGCCGATTCTTTACTTTAGAATCAGAAGCTTCCCCCTTTTCGACCGCTTCCCCCTTTGATGCCCCCAGTGTTGCCACAACAAGCAGAATACCTAGAACTGAATTAGCCATGAGCGAATATCACCTCATTTGTTCAATAGTTTCCTCGGACTTCTTGCCATTCATTAAATCAAGTCTTCGGGTTGCCACATCCAAGAGCATTTCATGTTCATCTTGATTTGAAATAAGAACCTCATTTAACACACTCGGATCTCCAGCCACGGTTTCAGCCATGTACCTTTCATCCAAAGTAAGTCCAGGCACACTCTTTTCAGAGGGCACCGGACTTCGGTGCAATCCCACAAAAACCGAGCTCATAATTAAAACGAAAACGGCCGCAACCGGCACCAAATATTGCCTTGCCTGAAACGCGAACTCGGGATGAAGAGGTTCAATTTGGGTGGTGCTCACCTTGCTCATGATTTGATTTTCAAGCTTTTTAAAATACAAATCATGGGGCATTTCCAACTTGTCACTGCGCAAAAGACTGCCCAGACGGCTCCATCCTTCTTTTGCTTTTTGGCAATCCCCGCAACCGGCCAAGTGAGCTTCAAGCTCTTGACTCAATGACGGATCAAGCTCGCCTTCTGAAAAGTCGAGCCAAAGTTCTTCGTCGATTCCACACGGTGTCGTATATCGTTTTTTATTCATTCGCTTCAGTGACACAAATCAATCTCCATCCGGTTCAGAAAAATTGGTCGAGTTCGAAATTTCTTGCCCATCGGACAGGTTCCAATCAGCCAATTTATCGATTCCCTTAATAGACAAGGTCTTCTTTAGTCTTAATACCGCGTGTCGAAAATTAGCTTTTGCCGTATCGTAAGGGCAGCCCATGATCGTTGCGATCTCTTGAAAACTTAGGTCTTCATAGATTCTCAACGTGAGAGCCTCTCGCTGGCGCTCCGGTAACTTTTTGACTTCATCGCCAAGCAGCCGGCTGAGCTCTTGGGATTCTAAATCCGATTGCGCCTGAGACCCGACTGACAAGACGACGTCTTCCACATCCACATCTAGGTGATCTCCCGATCGAAGCTTGTTCTTGGCAGTATTTATGGCAATTCGGTAGAGCCAGCTCTTAAAGCTGCTTCTTTCTTCGAAGGAATTCAATTTTTGATATGCCTTCACAAAGCTCTCCTGGACAACGTCCTCAGCCGTCCCTTCATCCCGACAAAACCTCAGGGCTAATCGAAACAAGGCACGCTGATGGCGACGAACCAACTCGCCAAAAACCTCTGCCTTACCCGCTTTAATTTCCCTGACTAGGTCAAAATCGGCTTTCATCACCCGTCCTAGCCTTTGGTCAGACACACCTCTATCTTGGTCCGGTTAAAAGAAAATAACAATTTAAAAAGAATTCAGGGGTAGCTTTAAAAATCTAAGCATTTACAACCACTTAAATGGAAACTAAGATGACTGAAAGTTAAAGGAGTTTGCGTGCGCTGGAAGGCTTGGATCGCAGTCATTTTGATCGTTTTTGTTTTGGGATTCATTGGGCTTTATATTTGGGCACCAAATGTCGTGGCTTGGGTTTTCTCTTATAAGCGAGAATGCCGCGTGGCGCGGGTTGAAAGCTTTTCTAAGGGTTTTGTCGTCACCAATAAGCAATTGAATAAATTCTCCGTGGTCTGTGATGACGGCTCGGTTTGTCGGGCCGACGATTCAGGATTTGCAGGAGTAAAACCCGGTGACCTTATTGTTTTTAGGGGCTTTCCAGAAATTTCTAGTCTTCAGGAATTTGGAAAGTGTGACCACGCCCAACTCATTAAAATCAAAGAGACCGCCCCGTCAACGCCATGAAAACTCTCGAGGATCGAATGATCCTGTTTCTGAATACCTACATTGTTTTTCTTTGCCTTGTCCCACCGATTAGAGTTTTCAATAAGACCATTTTCTTTTCAGAACTTTTGCTATTGCCATTGATCGCATTGGCCATAGTTAATCATTCAAAAATAAGACTTCCCAAATCCCTTGGAGCGGTTTGGTTATGCCTGACCGCCAGTTTTTTAGCCGGCCTATGGCGCGGAGATTTGGGAGTGACCATTTCGCAATACCCAATGGGTGACGATTCCTTTCGTCTGGGCCAAGACTCGATTCGTTATGTCCGATGGCTCCTGCTGTTTTCAACTCCGTGGCTCGTTTATTCCATCGGTGCCAAAATTCCATTTGAACCGTTGTTCAAAACATTACGACTAAGTTTGGCCGCCTCCGCTCTTATCGCCGTTTTTGAAGCTCTCAAATTATTTGATCCCACTAAGATATATGGTCATGCCTCAGTCTTAGGATGGGCCGATCGTGTGCAAGGCCCATTTGCTTCACCTCTTGAGGCATCGCTGATGTTTTCTGTGGGAATTTTGCTTGGGGTTGAAGGGTTACTCACCAAGAAGAACTTGATACTCAATTTAATTTTGGCGGCATGCTCGCTTTTTGCCCTTGTAAAAAGCCAAGGAGGGACCGCCTTCGTGGCTGTAAGTGTGGCGGCAGCTTATTTGATGTTCAAATTGCCTACGCCCCATCGCTCAAGTCCTAGCAGACGCCAAGTCCTTTATATTTTTCTAGGCCTGGGAGCCATATTGGCTGTTGTTTTAGCTTGGCTCCCGCCCTGGATTTACGAACAGAAGTTAGCAAATTTTTTGATTCGATTTTCAACTTGGGGAAAGTTCTTAACACTTTGTCTTGAGAAACCTTATGTAGGTTTGGTCGGACTGGGATTCACCGGCGTCGTGGGCGATAATAGTTTATTTCTGATGTCCATTTACGGCGGATTAGCACTTCTCATCGCAGCGGCAATCTGGATTACCGGGCTCATGCGAAATCTTAATACGCCCCTACTTAGAAGCTTGGGTGTCTTGTGGGTATTAAGTTTTTTCACTCTCGATTCGATTGGCTACTGGGGGCTTGGAAGATTGATGTGGTTCTTACTTGGCGTTGCAGGTCTTGCGAGTCTCAGTCGTCAATCAAGTCAAAACCGCTAGTCGATGAAATCCGCACTTCGTTTTTCTTTTCCTCAAAATCCCGAAGCTTGATGAGGTCTCCCCGCTCAAGATACGGAGATACTTGATCGCGATGAAGCCAGGACAAAAACTCCCGGCGTTCGCCGCGACAAATTTGTTGTCTTGATTTACCGCGCTCTTCTTGTTCATCGCCAATAACTCGGGCCAAAAACCTGTGACGTTCAGGCGGCGGTTGCCGTGCGATCAACAGATAGCTCATTGTCAAAGTGTCGTTTCGCATAGGAAGGTGCTTTTCCAGCTCTACAAACCATTCGGGTTTATTCCAGTTTATACGGTGATGGCACCAATCCCTCGGGGACTGAGTGTAAACAGGACATGGCCCCTGATGCACGCAAGGCGCCCAAGCATACCAACCGCGAGTCAGGATCTCTTCTCTCCATTTAAGTAAGGCGCGGCTTGCTTGGTGGGTGCTGGGTTCGATAATAATTAGTCTTTGAACATGATCGGGAATTTCGGGCCAGCTGGCAACTTCATTTAAGACATAGCTGAGTATCAGCGTATCGGACTGACACTCACGAATTTGCCCTAGGTTTTTCTTACTGATTTCCACATTCACATTGAGAAACTCAAAAAACTTTTTTAATTCACCAAGTGCCGAGTCACTACTATCTACGGCATCGACGAGATTAAGCGACTCGGCTTCGTGATCTAAAATGGCCCAGGAAGCTGCCCCCAGGCCACACCCCCAATCAGAAATCTTCTTGGCCGATACCAGAAAATTTTGTCTTGAGGCCTCACTTAAAACAGCGCGAGCTCGCAAATAATTAAGAACCTGAAAATAGCTCAGGTAAGCCGCTCTGTATTTACTATCGGCCCAATAGTCGAGACTAAGCTGTCTCAATAGAAACTTTTGAGAAAGCTCCCGAATAACCTGACTTAACGTTTCTGGTTTATGAAGATCGTACCCCAACTGAACAAGTCGGTTTTGAAGATACTGAGTATATTTTTCGGGAATGCTAAAGTGTGGAGACACGGTTACGACCAGCTCTCTTGCTTGCATAAGAAGCCTGGTCAGCCTTTTCAAACAGTGCTGATGCCGACGCCATGGTCGAATCTAGGCACGCCACTCCAAGAGATATAGTTACAGGAATTGTCTTACCGCCGAAACTAAAGTTGTGCTTTTCAATGGTCGATCGAATACGCTCAGCCACATCGCAGGCTCTCTGCAGGGGGCTGCCGTACAATATAATTACAAATTCTTCGCCCCCGTATCTGCCGAAGGTATCTCCAGACCGGATCAATTGATTTTTGACGACCGTGCAGACTTCTCTCAGCACAAAGTCGCCCGCTTGGTGCCCATGGGTATCGTTAATTTTCTTAAAGTGATCAAGATCGAAAACAATAAGTGAAAGATTGGTTTCAGTAAGTCGCGACTTTTTAAAACTTTCTTCCAAGGACAGTAATAAGGCCGACTTATTTAGTATTCCAGTCAGGCCGTCAGTTGTACCGCGATCGTAATTATGAGCAGCAGCAAAGGATTCGATTCCACTACTTACGAACTTGAAGATCACATTTCCCAATTTTACCGTATCATTATCAACGAGTTTTGCTTCTTTCATGGGATCGAGGCGCTGTCCGTGAAATTCCGTTCCGTTTGTGGATCCTTGATCCACAATGAAAACCCCATCGTCTTTAACTCTTACCAATGCATGGCGCTTACTCATGCTTTTTTCGTCAACATGAATGTCACAAGTTGGATCGCGTCCCACCGTAAGTTCCGCTTTCTCCAACGGCCACTGCTTACCCATGACTCCAGCCGGGCCCATCAGCAAAATGAGAGCGGGCGGCCTTTTTCCTGCCTCTTCGAGACGAACCTTAAGAGTATCGCTATCAACAACGCTGGTCTTGTCGAGTTTGTTTTCTTCCGCCGCCATGAAATCCATTATAGAGTTTCACCACTCTGAGGTACAGAGACTAGTCGATCTGGGTATTATTTCTGAAGAAGTTCGTGAGTGAGTTTCTTTACGCCCTCGACCCCAGGCTGGTTAAAAGCATTGATCTCCAAGGCTTCTCCCAAGACTGCGACCACCATTTCAAAAATATAAAAAAGGGCGCCAATTGATTCCGGACTATGATCCAGTACGGTGAGTCTTTCCGCCAAAAGTCCTTTTTCTTTCAGAAAGGTTTCAGAAGCCGTTGCTTCAATGCCAAGCAAAGAGCCCACGCTCTTACCCTTGGTCATATAAAGCTGCTCAGAAAAAACTTTGTTAATGGCACTCGATTTTTCGGATTCACTGTTTCGAATGAAAAGAAAACTTTTGTCAGGGGCACCTTCAACAAACTGTTGTAATAGCGAGTGCTGATCCGTGGCCCCCAGGCAGGGCAATGGAGTGCTAACGCGAGGCGCTTCGTGGCCATGCAGATTCACAGCCTTGGCCAACGACTCCGCCCAAAGCTGTTGTAGCCAAGCGCCGAACGACTTAAGCCCCTGACAATAAATCCAAAAAATACTAATCCAGTTAGCGCGATTCCAGCTACGAAAGTAAAATTCACAAATTTGAGCGATCATTTCTCGCTGATTCTGCGCCCAACTTGCCCCTTCTAAAACTTTCTCTACGGGCACACCGGCCCAGGCCATGGGCGCAAGTCCCACGGCACTAAGGACAGAAAATCTTCCTCCCACATTGGGGTCAGCCTTCATTTCCGTTAAGCCGAGCTCTTGCGAAACACCCTTCATCACGTTGGCTGTATCCTCGGTCATAACCGAAAGATGCTTTGCAAAGCTCAACTTCTTTGATTTTAGAACTCCCAAAATATGCGCCATTTGGAAAAGCGTCTCCGAAGTACCCCCGCTCTTAGATATGGCCAAAAAGTGGGTCTTTTTCAGATTAAGTGCCTTGATCGCCGTTTCAAAATGGAAGCCGTCAATATTGTCGAGAAAGATAACTTGCTTCTTGGAAGGCAAAAAATCCAAGGCTGCACGTCCACCCAGACTGCTTCCCCCTATTCCTAAGACTACGAGAGTTTCAAAAGACTTGGTTCTACTCAGCCAAGCTTTAACTTGGAGAACATGTTCCTTTGATTTTGGAAGGTGGACCCAAGCCAACATTTCGCTTTGCTTTTGCGCCTTAAATTCAACCTGCGAAATAAGCTGGGACCAATCAATCGTAAGAGTTTGCGATTGACCACTAAACTTGAGATAGGGCTTACCAGGCATTCTGACCGTCAATTTCTTTCAATAGCTCACGGGCAATTACGAGTCGCATAACTTCGTTAGTTCCGGCGCCGATTTCCATGAGTTTTGCGTCTCTCATGAATCGTTCGACTGGGTATTCTTTGGTGTATCCGTATCCACCCAAAATCTGAATAGCGTTGAGCCCCACTTGTGTGGCCATTTCTGCTGCAAAGAGTTTGCACGCAGATGCATTGCGCCCCAGGTCTTGACCACTGTCAATATATTGAGCGCATTCCAAGGTTAGAGCTCGACTCGCTCGGTATTGAGTGTAGTTATCGGCAATCATTTTTTGAATCATTTGAAAATGTCCAAGGGCCTGGCCAAACTGCTTTCGCTCGGTGGCGTATTTCGTTGAATATTCATGGGCAGCTCGAGCACATCCATTGCTGATTCCTGCGATCGTCACTCGCTCGATATTCAGGTTTCTCATCATATGAGAAACACTCTCCCCTTCGGCGCCAACAAGGTTTTCAACGGGGACTTCACAGTTTTCGAAAATAAGTTCTGATGTCGGACTAGCTCGCATTCCAAGTTTATGCAGCTTTTTTCCAACGCTGAATCCCTTAAAACTTTTTTCGATGAGAAAAGTGCTGATATCTCGCTTTTTTGGTCCGGTTTTAGCGTAAACAAGAAAAAATTCACCAACAGGGCCATTGGTAATCCACATTTTAGTTCCATTTAAAATGTAGCGATCACCTTTTTTTTCAGCTTTCGTAGCCATGCCTAACGCATCACTACCCGCCTCAGGTTCGCTCATGGCCATTCCGCCAATCCATTCACCACTGCAGAGCTTTGGAAGGTATTTTTTCTTTTGAGCTTCGCTTCCGTTAATATGAAGATTGTGAGCCGCCAAAATAGAATGGGCCAAATAAGACAGTGCGGTTGAGGCACAAACGGCCCCAATTTCTTCCATCACAAGGGTCGCCGCAACAGCGTCCATCTGGGAGCCACCAAAAGCCTCGTCCACCGTAATGCCCAGTAGTCCCATCGAACCCATTTTGGGGAAAAGAGAGCGATCAAAAGATTCACTTTCATCTCGCGATGCGGCCTCCGGAGCAATTTCCTTTTGAGAAAATTCTCTTACCGTTTGAACCAATAGCTCATGATCTTTTGAAATGATCATACTGTCCCCTCTGGAAGTTCGATTTGATCTAGCGGATTATACGGCCACGTCGGCTTCCGCACGGTAATGGCCTCTCCACTCTTTTAAACGGGCACGCGGGCGCCCACCCTCTTCGGGATACTCGATCAAAGCGTACGTCAACCTTGTTAGCTTTCCAAGACCTACGATGTCAAGATTTGTCAAATCCGTCCAAGTGCCCGTATTCAAATACTCTTTATTCTTACCCCATTGCCTATACAAATAAATGTGGGTATGGCCGAAAATCACGGTGTGAACGCGCTCATCAGCAAGAACTCTTTTGGCCGCTTTTTCGAGGTCAGGATAAATTGCCCCATCACGTAGAATCTGGAGTTGAGTTTTCAAAGAAAACTCCCTTTTTGAGTCGTTTTGGAGAGCAAACTTGACCAAATAAATAAAACATTTGATCAAATTCTTGATTGTGAAAATCGTATCGTAAATGAGTCCCCACCTTAAATAAATATCGTAGGGTCGAATTTTGTCGATAAATGGCTTTTCAACTTTAAGTTTAAGGATGAAGTTAACAAAAAAGTGAGAGGCCCACGGGAGATTCAAAATTGGCTCCGGCAAATCTTGTTTCAAAAAGAATTTTTTCGGATTGAGCCTGTTGGCCGCCTCATGTTGATGTCCGTGCTCGATGTGAACTCCATCAAAGAAATAAACAATGTTTTTAAAATTGATTCTAGTTCCACAAACCTCATCAAGAAACTCGCGCGTTTTTGGCCAAAGCATTCCCTGATCATGATTTCCAATAATATAAGTGAGTCTCTTTCCTGGTCGCGAGCAAAACCTTTTGAAGGCTTCAAATACGGGACGGTGACCATCAACAATTGCTTTAACTTTATAAAGGTCGATGCCCTCGGTTATGACAGTGGTGTTGTGGCCTTTGTAATCTGTTTGAAGGAGATTTAAGAAGTCTCCGTTGATGATCAGTTCAACTTCAGACTCCGCATAGGGACCGCTTGAATAAAACTCTAAGAACTCAATGAATTTGTCGTCAAAATAGAACTCTTCCATGATGTTGATTGAACCGTCAGGAAGAAATTGACCCTTCCCGAGATGGAAATCGCTGATGACAAGCTTTACCTTTTTCATTGTTAGCTCGCTACGTAAACAACATTACGGGATTTATGTTTACCGCAGTACATCGCCCGATCGGCAATTTCGATTATTTCTTCCTTTGATCGAGCATGAGCCGGAAAGCTGGCAATACCTATACTTATTGTGACTTGAACCTTATTACCATCTAAGTCAATAATCGTTTCTTCTACTTGTTTGCGTATTCTCTCTGCTACCACGTGCGCCTGCTCGCTATTTGATCCCACCAGAACTGCCAAGAATTCGTCGCCGCCGTATCTAAATCCGTAATCTATGCTGCGAATGTTTTGCTTTAAAATCTTGGAGATTTCAATCAAAACTCTGCTTCCGATGACATGCCCACGAGTGTCATTGACTCGCTTAAAGTGATCGATATCCATGAAGAGAACGGAGAAGCAGCTCGACTGACGCTGGGATCGATTGATTTCTTTTTCTAAAACCATTTGCAGATATCTTTGATTGAATAAATCGGTCAAATCGTCGACATAACTGAGACCCTTAACCTCGCTGTGCATTTCGCAATTGACCAGATGCCGAGCGACGGATTGAGCCCCATGGTGCACCAGTTCAGCAAATCCTCCGGATTCTAGGTTTCGAGGGTTAATGAGGAGGGCATGCCCTAAGATATTTTTTGAATTCTCATCATAGAATGGAATAACGGCCAATGAACGCTTTTGAGTTTTGAACTCCGAAGCCTGCCGGCGAAATTCCCATCCACTTGGAGCAAGCTTGCTCAATTGCCTGAATAAGATCGTTACTTCTTGGTCTTTGATTGGCTGACAAGATGAAACGGTCGTTCGTGGTGGACGCCCACGCTCCACGGCGGTTTGAAGATGAGTAACTTTATAACGCTCTTCAATGAAGTGGTTAAATGATCCTGGAGGCAGAAACAAGGTATTCTCGGCTTGAAATGTCTGATTTAGAAATTGCACCAAATCCATATGAAAAGGCAGAGAATCAAGCGTTTTAAAAGTCTGCTGGACCCCTCGTTCGAATTTAACCGCTTCCACCGAGTGGTCTTTACCTAAAATCAACCGACCCAAGCGCACCAATTTCTTGACGCGACTTATGAAAACTCGCTCAGGTAGCAAATGTCTCATCTTGTAGTGGTAGGGTCCCTTAAATTTTAAGTGAAATTCTTCGGCCTTTTCTCCGGTGGCGAAGTGAATACTCGGAAATTGTGGGTGGCGATCCATGATTTCTTGGCAAATGCGCCAATGAGTTTCTGTAGAATGCGAAAAATGCACAAGGAGTCCAGCACCATGACCGTCAATTTCATGGAGAGCTTCTTCTCCGGACTTGGGCTCTACAACGACAAAACCATGGGAGATAAGCGCCTTTTTTAGGCGCCCGCCCATTTTTGGTTCATCGTCTAAAAAGATGATGCGCCCTTTTCCCATTATCCCGCGGCCTTCTTTTTGTCTTCGACCTCACCGGCTTCAAGCATACTTAAAGCCAGCCTAAGGGCCTTCACCGTGCGATGATTGCGGTCGTGAAATTCACTAAGCTTAGAGCTAAGATCCGCAGATTTTGCTTTGAAGTTATCCAACTCAAAGCTCAGTTGCTCGAGTTGTCTTCGAAGCTCTAAAATGATGTCATCTTTTGAGCCCATGACGACGGTCATTTCTGATCGCATTAAGGCCAAACGATTTTCCAACTCACGTTCACGAACCCGAATTTTTCTCAAGTCGTTTTGAAATCGAATCTGAATCTCGTCATATTTCTGCTTTAAATCTTGAACTTCCATTTCTCTCGCGGACAACCGACCTTTGACGACGATCTTTTCTTCTTCCAGTATTTCTACTTTTTCTCGATATTTGCGCTCCGAACTTTCGACTTCAGTTTTCAACTCACCGACTCGCCTTTGCAGACTTTCAGCATGCGACAAAAGACGCTCAGTTTCGTCGCGCAATTCGTCTCGCTCTCGCTCTAACTGGGTGATGCGGTTTTGTGCGGTTCTGAGCGCTTCAACGCCACCGACAATATTTCCCACTTCTCGAGCGGCTTGGGTGGCCTTTTCGGTCATTGCCGTCGCAGCCGCCATCTGAGTGGGGCCAAAATTAAAATCGGTTTTACCCGGAACGGGACGAACCGGAATCTCTGGCTCTTTTTGACCCTGAGGTTTTGGCAATGCCTGAAGATTTGGATCATCAACGTCGAGCGAGAACTCCGCGGTTGCAGGCGCAGCGGCAGGTTGGTCGGGAACCTTTGCCGACTGTGGCTTCGGGCCTTTGTTTTCTTGTGGAGACTCAGCTTCGGATTTCTTTTTTTGCGCTTCCTCTTTCAAAAGGAACTGCACAAGCTCCGTAGCCAGGTCGCCTTTCTTTTCAGAACTCATCCAAAAGACTTATCGGGCTTATGACGTAACTTATTTAGAAGATTGGGGATTTTAACCGGCCGAAGCTCTTAAAACTCGACGTTGGACACAAGGCCTTTGTCTAACTGAAGAGCGAAACCACTTCTTTGTACTGTAAATGCCTTTTCTCAACCTGAGCTGCCGTTAGGTCTTTTAATGCTCCCACACTAAAGTCTTGAACCGTAAAGCTCGCCAGCAAAGTTCCAAACACTGCCGCCTGCCCCATTGAGCTTGCCTTAAGTCCTAAATCGTTCTTCGCCAAATACCCCATGAATCCGCCAGCAAAAGTGTCTCCAGCTCCTGTGGGATCGACAACTTGCTTAATGGGAAACGCTGGAAGAGCGTGAAAGTTACCGTCGGTGAAGAGCAAAAATCCGTACTCGCCGCGTTTAATGACAACGCTCTTCGGGCCCATCTCACAAAGTCTCTCGCAAGCGGAAACCGCATTGGTCGCGTCGGTCAACAACTTAGCTTCACCTTCGTTGATAAACAAAATATCCAATCGCTTTAAAACCTTTTTGAGATCGTCGAGTTTGGTTTTAATCCAAAAATTCATAGTGTCAGCAGCAACAATTTTTGGTGATTGAACCTGATCTAATACGTCGAGCTGAAGAACGGGATCAATATTGGCCAAAAAAACGTACTCGGCAGTTTTATAGCTTGCTGGTAGTTTCGGCTTAAAAGTTTCAAAGACATTGAGCTCCGTTGCCAATGTTTTTGCTTCATTGAGATCTCCAGCGTATTCGCCAGCCCAATGAAAAGTTTTTCCCTCGATCCTCTCGACTCCCGAAACATCCACTCCTCGCACTTTCAGTAACTGAAGATCATCAGGGTTATAATCTTGCCCAACCACTCCAACAGCTTGAACTGGAGCGAATAGGGAAGCGGCAAGGCTAAAATAATTGGCACTGCCACCCAAGGCTCGGTCCACTTGCCCACTCGGTGTCTTTACTGAATCATACGCCATGCTGCCGACAACAACGATTTTGCCCATAACTGCTCCTCTTTTTAAACCTGAATAGCCATGCGGGTTGGGTGTTTTTCCATTTCCGATCTTAACTGCCCACAAGCGGCGAAAATATCGCGTCCCATTGTCTTTCTAATCAACACATGCCGTCCAGCATCCATCAAAATTCGCTGAAAATGCAGAACTTCTGCAGCTGGAGGGCGATGAAAACCAGAGTCAGGATGTTCATTAAACGGAATCAAATTTATTTTATTAGGAATGTTCTTTGTTAACCGTACTATCCGATGAGCGTCATCTCGAGAGTCATTGACACCCTTAAGTAAAACATATTCAAAAGTTACTTTGTCGCCCGTCTGTGAGGCGTACTCGCGACATGCGTCGAGCAGTGTGGTGAGCGGATACTTTTTGTTTATCGGCATTACTTTATCTCGAATTTCGTCGGTGGTAGCGTTCAAGCTTACGGCCAAACGCACACCGGCCTCTGCCACTTCGCGAATAAGCGGAGCAATTCCACTTGTTGAAACAGTGATGCGACGTTTTGGAAACCCAAACCCATGTTGATTATGCAAAATCTCAATGGCTTTTCTCACATTCGCCACGTTGTCCAGAGGCTCGCCCATACCCATGAAAACAATATTCGTAATTTTTCTTCCACCAGGACTATTCGCCGAAGCATTCACAAACTGCCCTACAATTTCAAAGGGCAGAAGCCGACGCATGAGGCCCATTTTTGAAGTGAAACAAAACCGGCACCCCATGGCGCACCCAACCTCGGATGACACACATAGGGTGAGGCGATCACCATTTGGAATCAAAACGGATTCAACGGTTTTTCCCCCATCAACGTCCATCAGGAACTTTCTGGTTCCGTCAGAACTATCCGCAATGTGAGAAATCTTAGGAAGTTTAAATTCGATTAAATTCAGCAGCTGCGACCGAAAGTCTTTGGACATATTGGTCATTTTTTCAGGGTCAAGGATTCCTTTTTGATAGACCCATCTGTAGATCTGCTGAGCGCGAAACTTCTCTTTACCGCACTGAGCTAGATGCTCTCGCAACTCTTCGAGTGTTTTGTCAAAAAAGTTAACCATATCAAGCCGGAAGGCTTATCACACTGGGCTAGAATGGGAAAGGATGTATTGCTTGAGTTCTTCTGGGCTTGCCGATACGCATCCCACTTTTCCAACAACGACGCCCGCTGCAAAATTTGCAAGAACGCAAGCCTCTTCCAAGGTGACTCCTGCGGCCAGGGCCAAGCTCATGGCCGCGATAACAGTATCCCCGGCCCCAGTGACGTCAAATACGGTTCGCGCAAAGGTGGGGATGTGGGCGCCAGCCTGCACATTACCCTTTCTAAACAAACTCATGCCATCTCGCCCGCGGGTGATGACAACCGCTTGAGCGTCGGTGGCTAGAAGGATGCGTCCTGCCATTTTTTCAATGCTGTCTTGGGTGGCCCGCAGATCATCGAGGTGAATTCCAGAGAGAGCTTGAGCTTCTTCAATGTTGGGCGTGAGATAGTCGACGCCCTTATAAGAAGTCGCCGGAGTTGAGCGGTTAGGATCAAGGTTAACAAATTTACCCTTAGAATGTGCAATGCGAATGACTTCTTCGATAAGTCTTTCTGATAACACCCCTTTGGCGTAATCTTGAAGTACGACGCCGTCGCAATTTGAAATTAACTCTCGGGCTCTCTCCAAAATACGATCTTCAATTGGCGATCCCAAAAACTTTTTTCTCTCGAAATCCGCACGGACCACATGATGCTGGCCCGCCAAAATGCGAAGCTTTCGGGTAGTCGGGCGTGACGAATCGGTCACGAGATATTCAGGTGAACAACCATGAGTTCTCAGTTCTGCTTTTAAGACTTCAGCGGTGCTGTCATCTCCAACAACGCCTAGAAGATAAGGAACTCCGCCAAGGCTTGAGATATTTGCGGCCACGTTTCCTGCTAAACCAAGACGCTTGTCTTGAGTTTCAACTTCAACAACAGGCACCGGAGCTTCGGGAGAGATCCTTCTGACAGGACCGATAAAATACTCATCAAGACCAACATCGCCCACGACGAGAAGGCGCTTCCCATTGAGGTTTTGCATGGTGGAGAACAGCTTGTTTTGATTAACGTTCATAGCTTTTCAATAACACAGGAAAGTACGGATTCCACAGAAATTTGGTCCATGCAATTGTATGCCGAGCACCTTGGACCTAAACAACCGTAAATTCCCGGGCAATGAACCTCTGGAACGATAACAGACTTCTTTGGGCCGATGGGACCCCAGCGTTTGGGCGATTGTACGCGCACGGGACTATAAATTCCGACGACAGAGCTTCCCAGCGCTGAGGCCAGATGCAAGACTCCGGTGCTTGGTGCCACGACGAGCTTGGCTTTTTCTAAAACAGCCAGAAGTTTTTTAGGCGACGTTTTTTCGGTTTGGTCAATCACTCCGGGAATCAAGAGCACGCCCGATCTTTCAACCAAAATTTTGTCAGCAGAAGAGCCAGTAATGACGACCGTATACCCCCTATTTATGATTCCTCTGACGAGGTTGGCGTACTTCGTCAATGGCCAGTTTTCAGCACTACCCGCCATGCCGGGATGAACAACAACGTAAGGGACTTTACCCCCTAACTCTCCAAACTCCTTCAACCAGTTTGCCGATAGGCTTTGGTCCGCAGTCAAATAGGGTTCCGTTGGCAAGCCGAGCTTTGTTTGAATCCCCAATGCCTTTTGTATAAGATCCAAATTATATTCGGCTTCATTTTTCTCAGCCAAACTTCTCTTTTGCCTCGGGCCTCCATTGAGAAACGAGAACGAATGCCATTGGGACCGCGGTCCCCATCGAGCCGGCACTCGGGAGACAAAGCTGGCCAGGGTCATCCACCAAGGGGCATGAAAAAATATAACGATGTCAGGATTAACTAACTTCATTAAGCGATAGGCTTGCAAAAATCTTTTCCATACATTTGTATTTAAACTGATCAGATGAAATTCGCTCTTTTGAGAGCGCGCTTCCATGACGAATTTTAGCTCTTCGGGGACAATCCAGGCAGTTTGATCGTTGGGTTGATGCTTCAACCACGCTAACTCCGAAGGAAGGGTGAGAACTAAATCTCCAATTCGATCGATGCGGCAAAATAATACTTTTTTCAAATCAGGCCTTCTTCGAAGTTAGCTTTTCAATCTCTTTTTTTCTCGCGTCTGAAGCTCGTTTAAAATCTGCAAGTAGCTTGTCCTTTTGCTTTTTTAATTCGGACAGTTTTTTTTCAAGTGCGGGTTTAGCTTTGGCAAACTCGTCTTGCTTCTTTTTAAGCTCATTTTGCCACGACTCTTCAACCTGGGGTCTTTTTTGACTCATTTCGTTTAACTTAGAATCGTGCAAGTTGGATTCATTGGTGAGCTTTTCAAGCTGAACCTCAAGCTCTCGAACTTTTCCAAAACTTTCTTTATTCACTACTCCTGGCATCTCTTTTTTGAGAAGCAAAATACGATCGTCAAAAAATTTCTTTTCTGATTCCAGAGCTCTCGCCATGCGCAAGACCTCTGCCAGGCGAGCCTTGAGCTGACTCGCTCGTGTCTCAAAGGCATCAGCAGCAATGGACTCTCGGGCCGAGGTTCCTTTTAAAATAACACTTTGCGATAAATCCGGGGTCGAAGTGGGCTTAGAATCCTCAACTAAAATCCCCAAAGTTTCGACGCGCCCAATCAAATCCGAAGGAATCTGCCCCCGAATGCCCGAAACCGTCAGTCTCCCCCCATGTTGGGAAACAACCTTTTGAAGGGCCATCAGATCCTGAAGGATCTCGCTAACCGCCTGGGGCTTGAGAGACAAGTCGATGATCAAGTTAACGGCAATCGCCTGCAGTGCGGCTTTCAGAGCATTTTGAAAATGTTCGCGCCCGCCATCGAGAGCTTCTAGTCGAATTATGCCCCGCCCAGTGTCAAGGGGTTCAAATCGATAACTCATATGGAACAGTTTACGGAAATCGAGAAATCCCTTGCAATGTCAATCTGCTAAAAACAAAATGGCCTCATTGGAATATCTCAGAGGAGTTTCCCATGGACATCATTACCGAAGGCCATCTCTATCAGAACACGCTGCTCACGTTTACAGAAGCCGCCCAATTGATGAATCTCGACCCTAACGTTTTTGAACGGCTCAAGCGCCCAAAACGCTCAATCATTGTAAGTGTGCCGACGCGAATGGATGATGGTTCGGTTAAGGTATTCACGGGTTATCGCGTGCAGCACAGCTCAACCCTAGGACCATGTAAAGGTGGTATCCGTTATCACGAATCGGTCAATTTGAGCGAGGTCGCTGCGCTGGCCATGCTGATGACATTTAAGTGTTCGCTAGTGGGACTCCCTTTGGGAGGCGCAAAGGGCGGCGTCCAAGTTAACGCCACCAAATTGTCACGGGCAGAAAAGCAGCGTCTCACGAGACGGTACACCAGCGAAATTTCGCCGTTTATTGGTCCCGAAAAAGATATTCCCGCTCCTGATATTGGCACTGATTCGCAGACCATGGCTTGGCTCATGGATACCTATAGTCAAGAGGTCGGTCACGCCGTGCCCGGTGTGGTGACCGGAAAGCCCATTGAAATTGGTGGCAGTCTGGGCCGCAATACTTCAACGGGTCGAGGCGCCGTATTTGTGGTCGAAGAGGCGCTCAATCATCTGAAAATGAAACAAGATAAATCAATAAGGGTCGTCGTTCAGGGGTTTGGCGAAGTCGGCGCCAGCGCAGCTCAGTGCTCATATGATTTGGGACTTAGCGTAGTGGCCGTGAGTGACGTTAGCGGAGGAATATACAACTCCAAAGGCCTTAATATCAATCAAGTGAAAGACTACTACTCAAAAAATAAAACTCTTAAGGGCTATCCGGAGGCCGAAGCGGTTACAAATGAAGCCTTGCTAGAGCTCCCCTGTGAAGTCTTGATTCCATCAGCTGTTGATGGAGTTATTAACAGCAAAAATGCCTCGAAGATTTCAGCCAAAATAATTTCGGAGGGCGCCAATGGACCCGTCACTCACGACGCCCATCAGATTTTGATCGAACGCGGAATCTTTGTGATTCCAGATTTTTTGGCAAATGCCGGAGGCGTTATCGTGAGCTATTTTGAGTGGGTCCAAGATCTTCAGAATTTTTTCTGGAGCGAAAAAGAGATCAATTCAAGACTAAGAGAGATTATGACCACGACGTTCAAAAACGTCCTACAACAATCTCAAGCTCAAAAAATTGATTTAAGAAAGGCCGCTATGGTCACCGCCGTGAAGCGTGTATCAACAGCAATGCTCCTTAGAGGCCTTTATCCACAATAACCGAAATTCTAGTTTTTGATATTGGGATACGCCGGCATGCCTCCAGCTTGGCTACAATCGAAACTCCGCGTCCATAATACATCTAGGTTTGGATTGAATGCGGGACAATTTGTCGAGTTGATGCCATTGAAGCTGCAAGTCGGATGAGTTGCCGGCCCACTGTAATTGGCTGGTGGGGTTGCATATCCTGAGTGCCACCAACAATCATAGTTTGCCGCTTGAATGACATAACATTCGGAATTGTTATTGGATCTCCTTCGATCAATACAAATAGATCTCCAAGCTCCATTGTTGTTATTGGCGGCGTAGGAAATACACTCGCTTGGATTATGGTAGGCATTGGGACAAGGACATTGAGGTCCAGGACATGGACAAGGCGGCAACGGAGAAGCACCGCATTGCCCCCCATTTGTCGGCGTCGGCGACGTCGGAATGGGGCTGATTATTGGAGTGGACGAAGCCGTTGAAGTTGGAGTCGCCGTGGGGGAAACTGTTCCAACTGGGGTTGGATTTCCTGGTATTAAGTAACCTGTCGATTGCTGCGATCTTCGCACAGTCGTATTTTGACTTTCACTTGCGCAATTTTGAAAGAGCAAAGCTAAAATCCCCGAGACCATTGTGATCCCAGAAAAAATCAAAATCCTTTTTCCGCTTTTCATATTTGAAGTCCTCCGCCTCTATAAGCCCTTACCCATTAACACTTATCGGCAACAACACCCCCCGGCTAAAGCCTAGGAGCGCATTAAATACCAAATAATTTCAACTACTTAATACTTATTTCCCAGCTCTAAAAAGCATTTGCCCCGAATCGTCATTTAAAATACGTTATCAAAACGATGAAATCTGAAGCCATATTAGAATACTTCTCGAATTTGAATCCGCAATCGCTCATGAATTCGCGAGCAAAAAATAAGTATTTTTATGATGAGGTCGCCTCGTTTCATCAGTTCTTGATTGGCAATTCTAAGACTTGCCTTGAAGTAGGAGCTGGATCTGGTGATTTACTTTCTCATCTTAAACCCTCAAGCGCGGTAGCGGTTGATTTTAGTTCACCGATGGTTCAACACATTCGATCACACTATCCCGCAATGACCGCCATTGAAGGGCGATGCGAAAATCTTGATCAACTGGACGCTGTTGGCTCAAAAACTTTTGATTATATTATCGCTAACGGCCTTTTGAGTTTCGTGCCCGATGTGCAATTGGCCCTTCGGGGGATGGCGAAAATCTGTAAGCCTGAAACGCGGATTATTCTCTCTACTTATAATGCCTTTTGGGAACCACTCTTAAGGTTAGGTGCCGCCCTCGGATTGCGCGCCACAACTCCACTTCATAATTGGCTTAATGATACGGATCTCGAAAACTTGTTGTTCGTTGAAGATTTAGAAATTGTTTCGAAATATTCGCGCATTCTAATGCCTAAATACATCCCTCTCGTCTCGTGGCTGCTCAATCGGATATTTATTCACATCCCCGGACTTCGCCAGCTGTGTTTGATGAAGTATTTCGTTTTGCGAAAGCGGTTCACCGAAAAACAGCCGCTCACCAGCTCCATTGTGATACCAGCCCGAAATGAAGCCGGAAATATCGAAAGTGCTGTTATTCGAATTCCGCAATTTGGCTCGGACCAAGAGATCATTTTCGTAGAAGGCAACTCTACAGATAACACTTGGGAAGAAATCGAACGCGTTCGCCTCAAATACCCCGAAAAGCGCATCACCACTTTGAGACAACCTGGAAAAGGCAAGGGAGATGCGGTTCGACATGGATTCTCCCATGCTTCCGGAGATGTGTTGTTCATATTAGATGCAGACTTAACAGTCCCACCTGAGGATTTACCTAAATTCTACGATTGCCTAGTGAGTGGAAAAGCCGAATTCGTCAATGGAACTAGGCTCGTTTATCCTATGGAAAAAGAAGCCATGCGCTTTCTTAACTTGTTGGGAAATAAATTTTTTGCTTGGGCCTTCAGTTGGCTCTTGTCACAGAAATTTAAGGATACTCTTTGCGGCACTAAAGTCTTGCGTCGCCAACACTACGAAAAGATTGCGGCGAACCGAACATTCTTCGGGGATTTTGACCCTTTTGGCGACTTCGACTTACTTTTTGGAGCCGCTAAGCAGAATTTAAAAATAGTTGAAATACCGATTCGATACAAAGAGCGCACTTACGGTGAAACCAATATTAGCCGATTCCGCCATGGCTGGCTGTTGCTTCAAATGTGCGCTTACGCCGCCCGCAAAATCAAGTTCGTCTAATGAAAGAGTTTGCTGACAGCCTTTCAAAAACAAAGCATGCCCAACTCATGCATCAGAAAAATCCGACGTTGAGATGTTGGTTTGAGCAGGTGTATCAAAATCACATTGATAATTTTCTAAAAGATGATGGGCCCACCATTGAACTTGGAAGCGGTGGGAGCGACTTCAAGTCGTTTTTCCCTCATGCTAAAACTACGGACATATTGCCACTTGAAGGAGTCGATCTTGTCGTTGATGCCCTAAATATGCCGTTTGAAAGTGAAACAATCTCAAATATTACAATGGTAAATGTTCTTCATCACCTCCGAGACCCTGTGGTTTTTTTTAAAGAATGTGAGCGAGTACTGAAGCCAAATGGTCGCCTTGTGTTCACCGAACCTCATATCTCCATTTGGTCCTACCCCATATATAGATTCATTCATCACGAACCCTGCGAAACGAGAAAGAATATTTGGAAGCTCCCCGAGGGGGACCCACTGAAGATTTCAAATCAAGCAATTCCAACAAATATTGTGGTCAAGAATTGGAATGTCGTTAACCAAAAATGCCCGAGGCTTTCGATGAAGTCTGTTAAGTTTCACTCGGCTTTAAGTTACTTTCTCACCGGTGGGGTTAATCGTGGAGGCCTCATCCCAGAGTCGGCATGGAGAAAAATTAATGCTTGGGACTCAACCATGTGCGATTGGGCCGGTCGGCAAATTGGTAGCTTTTTGACGGCCGTAATAGTCAAGACTCGTTAACGTCAAAAACTTAGTATCCCTTTGAAAATATTAAGGTTCTGTTAGGTTCTGAATATTTCCCTTGGCACAGGGTTTGAAAATAAGACCCGTAGGTAAGCATGAGGGGCAATCCGAATGATTGTTAAGCTGGCGGCGCTATTTCGAAGTGTAATTATAGCTGTAACTATTTCACACCTCGCATTGGGGGGCGTGTGGGCACAAGCGGATGATAGCTCGACCGCATTACCCATTGAAGCCCCATATCCTGTTTCAGATGCTGAGCCTATCGATCAAATCGAAAAACAAGCAGTAAAAGAATCAGAAGCTGGAAAAGCATGGGCTTCGCGCCACGAAGCGGCCATGGAAACCGTCCTTGATATGCAGGTTCGCGCCTTTGAACACTACGAAAACTTGAAGTCTCAGTTGGGTGAAGAAAAAGTTAACGAGCTTGTGGAGCGCTCAGAAGTTGTGGTCCAACTTCCAGGGGTCGCAAAGGCCGAGGTGAACTTTGTTGATAAGCAGCTTTTTGTTCGCGTCGTTATGGAAAAGTCAGGGGTCGCCTATCTGCTCCTAGATCAAGACAAGGTTGAACCAACCTCTAAACACTTACGCCAGATTATTTCGCGCCAACACATTGAAGCAGGCGAAAATCGCATCGTTTACGACGAAAGAGGTCAAGAGGTTTTAGGACTTACCGGCAAGCCAAAGCGCACAACTGGACGGGACGTTGTTGAAGTATGGCTTTCAGCCAATCAAGACCACCCAAACATAAAAGAAAATCCTAAGAGCGCCATTTGGAAAGCTCGATTCTGGAAAGACTATTTTTTTGCAAAGTATAAAAAGCCTTCATGGAAATTTAACGACGTAACTCTCACCCTTTTTACCGGCGTGATCATGCAAGGCGCACTCACTGCGGCCTTTTCTGCCATGAAATCAAGCATAACTGGAGATCCGATGAACTGGGCTCCGGTGGTTTTCACGGCGGTTTATGGCGGCATTATCGGTACGTTTTATAGCACGTATAAAAACTTCGTTAATTCAGGCTCCAGCCGCCTGCGTCGTACCCTCAAAGGAAACTCTGTCAGCGCCCTCTACGGATACGTCATGACTGTTCTGACAGGCGGAAAAGAGTTGGGTGCCATTAGTTTGATGACCCCCGAAGGGCGGGCCATGAATGTGAGCCTGTGGGCCAATTTCACTATGAATAATTACGCAAAGGATCCTTGGGCACAAATTCCAGCCAATAAAACTCGACTTCGCGAATATGTAAAACCCATTCGATTTAAGATTTTTGGAAAACAAGTTGAGTGGAACCGATCGAATTTCATGGGACAGATGTACTATATGATTCCTTGGTCACTCAATGTGTTCACTTTAATGGGGCAGGTTCCAGTCAATATTCCAGGAACCCACTTTCGAGTGCCCATTTTGCAGCTGCTCTCCATTCCCATTGCTCAATTCATTTTGATGAAATACTTGGACCGCACTATCGATGAATTAAAGGACATTCCCCATTTGCAACCGAAAGTTCAAGAACTCCGAGAAGCGAGAGCGAGGCTCGGTGAAACCTGGGGAATGGATCTTAAAGATGTCCCATCCGCCTTTGTTGAATGGACAGCAGATACATATCGATCAGTTAAAACTGCGACAAAAAAAATGACTCAATCAGTAATTGAGGTCTGCAGTGGATTTATTAGCCGACTCAATCAACCAATATTTGGCGGAAACTAATTAAGTCCAAGTCTTTGAGATAATTGTCTCATCCCATAAAGACATGTTTCCCAGATCCCCTCACCTTTTGGCATCACTTTACCGTATTTGATTTTATCGTGTTGATCACGCACCATCTGACCCCAAATCTTAACTTGATCTCCAACAGGCTTAGTTCGCTGGGCCTCACGGGCCGCCAAATAGGCTTCCCGTTCTTCTTCCGGCATGGCGGCAATGCGGGCTGCAAACTCTGCTTTTTTAGCATCGATCGTCGCTCGAAGTTCTTGAGTTGATTTTTTAACTTCTGGCGAAACAGTCCTATCGGTTTCAGAACTCGTTGGATCCGCAATGGCTGTGCTTTGTGCCCTTGTCGTTTTTGGATCCTGAGCCCGCTTTAAAAATGGGCTGTTTGCGCGAACTCTTTTCTCAATCGTTTCTCGAGCAGCCAAGTCCTTAGGTCCTTTGAGTGACGGCAAACCTTGCTCAGATCCTTTACTGTTAAGCGAGAGGCTATCGGCCAAAGCCGATTCGGCGCGTGCCATTAATGAATTTCGTGCGACAGGATTCGCTCTAGAAACTGAACTGACGCGAGTTGAAATGATTATGGCGCTCAGTTCTTCAGACAGGGTCATCAGCAGCTTAATGAGCTTGGGATCCCGTGTATAAGTCTCTTCTTTAGAGGCGAGTTCGTGCTCAAACTTTTCAAGAGGTACTGCCCGCCCTTCATGCTTTCTCGTATTCCGAAAATCATGAGCTCTTTCAGCACGCATTCTTCCAGCGTCCCGAATGGCTTTTAAAAGCTCACCTTCTGCTCGCGCGAGTTCTTCGTCACTGGCTAACGACCATCTCCTAATCATCGACGCATCAATTTGAGGGCCCAGAATATCGATAAGCTGCCCTTTGCGAAGAGCGACCGGGCGGCTATTGTGCGCGGTTAAAAATGCGTCAGCCATAACATTTTTCAGGTATTTGAATCCTTCTACGAGATTCTCCATCAAACCTGGCGGATTTCCCTGCCTCCAACTATCTGGTCTCAATTCAACTTTTTCTTTTTCAATCTCTGAGCCCGAAAAGTTCTCGCTTTGGTGATTGTGCGGGTTACCCTCCCAAGGAAACGCCCCTACGTGGACACTTTGAGATTCACCTCGCGACAATTTATCAATCAAATACGGGTCAAGTTTTTGCATTTGCTCAACTAATTCATTGAGCTTGATGCCATGCTGGGCAAGCAAAAACTCTAGACTTCGACGCACGTCCCCCAATGCTTCGGGTCCTGCAATTCCATCAAAAAGTGCATTTCTTAGAGCCGGTGATTGGAAGCGCCAATAAGAACTTTCATTTTCTAAAATAGTCGCTAGGGTGGGACTGGTTTGCTCACCAATCAGTACAGGCGAGCGAACCCGCTTTCCGTCTGCAGTCACACTGCCATGAACGGCGACATCTACAGACGAGGCTAATTTATGCATGAGAAACCCAATGTCCTCATTGGGACTCAAATGCCTAAGACCCCGAATCAGTCCAATGAATGTGCGCTCCAAATGGGTTCCATCTTGAACCATTAGTTTTTCGATTTCAGGGCCTTGGCTTAATCCATACTTGAGTCGCCCTTGACTATCCGTCACTGATCCTCTATCCGCTTGGTTTTGGTCTGCAACTCGAGTTGTGCGCACGCCGGTCATGACGGCTTCGTTAACTATTCCTAATTGAGCGAGCCTAGGTCGGCCAAAATCAAAAGTAATGCCCTCTCGTTGAGCCCGATTAACTAATTGAGATAACTTCCCCATTTGCTGAAACAATTTGTTCGCCTGAGTAGATGCGAGACGATCCACAAGCTTTGACGAAATATCGTCAATGATGAGCAACTTTTCCAAAGTACTTAAGACCGGAGCTCGCCCTTCTCTCTTTGCTTGCCATGTTCTAAGATAGTGTAACTTTTGATATCCGAATGCGGTCATTTCTGGAGTTGACTGCCTCAATTTCTGATCGTATTGATCAGCCAGTTTTATTTCCGCAAGAGCCTGCTCTCGCAACTTATCCACGGCTTCAGGATTAATGATTCGACGTAATCCCATTAGATCTGATCTTTCTTCAGGATTGTCTAAAGACAGGGGTTCAAATTGTCTCAAAATCTGGGTTCGATCCGCAGTGCTTTTTGGAACTTCAGTTACCTGTTTTGTCGGCTGTGGTCCTGCATCCCGTGACACAAAGACATCCTGAGGAAGGGACCGAATAATAGCGTGAAATTCAGCCAGAGTGATTTGGCGCTCGGCTAAAATGTCAATGACTGCCCGGCCAATATCAGAAGTCGGAATATTTTGAAGCTGATAATGCAAAAGCCCAGGTAGAGCTAATTTAATCTCATTTAAAAGTCCCGTTTGACGATCAAGAATTTTTCTATATTGGGCGCGCTGTTCGGGAGTAAACGAGCGACCCAAAACTCTCGCAACTTGGATGTTCGTGGCCAGCTCGGTTGCGAATCCAACCAAGTTCGAATCAATCCCTGAGGCTACTATAACGAAACCTAAACGACGGGAATCATCAGATGTAATGGCATTTTCAATCAAGGCTTGTTGATTTTCTAGCTGATCACCCTTGATTTCGACAACAACATGCGGCTGGGATCGGCCCTCGGGACTCGTGGGAAGATTAGCCCAGGCCACCTGAGAAGAAGGGACAGCCATGGAAACACACAAAATCACTGAAAGATATTTGTAGGGATCAATCGACATATAAACTACTACTCCTCTATCAGGTAGAATTGAAAGCAACTGGAATGCCACTTCCTGAACATTTTACAAAATTATAATTTTAAGTGTTTTCAAACACTTAGGACTCAAAGGACCTGCTGATTTTGTTTCCATATACTGAGTTAGTCTTGGACTTGCTCCAAAAAGGGGCCAGTCAGTCTAACTGTTAAACACCGGTTTATTGAGGCGGAGGCGGCTTAGTTCGGACAAAAGAGGGTCGAATTCCGATGGCGGCGCCATAGCGACCAGTCTCTTGAGTTGCGGCCAACCAATCCTCAGGACAACGCAACCTTAAATAGTCAATGGCGACAACCATGTCTATATCTGACTGGCTTAAATGGGAACCGGTGATAAAAGCGCGACCTTTAATAAAGCGCTCAAACTCCGCCATCGTTCGTCGAACATTTCCTTCGCATTCGGACATGATTTCTAGATCCCGCTTCTCCACGGGCCTTAGGGTTTCCAAATAGTATTGAATCGCTTGTTCATATAAACCAACCGCGATCCCACTCCATTGGGCGTTGAGAACGATTTCTCGTTCAGAGTGGGCTAGTAGCTCACTTTTTTGATGGCTTCTGTAAAATGCATCGAGAATCGAATTCGAATCTATAATAACGCTTCCACTTTTCAGCTGAACAGCGGGGACTCGCGCGAGTGGATTAATTTTCTCAAATTCAGGATTCGCCTTGAACACATCTAAGACGACTTCTTCGTAATTAATCCCATGCTCATCAAAGCAAACCCTGACCCTTCTTGCGAAAGGAGACCTTGCAGAAATAAAAAGCTTAGATTTACTAAAATCAAGCATAAAACCTCACTTGTTCAAAACGCGTAGGAGTATTTAAATCCAAAGTACTCGCCTTTGCGAGATCTAGAATATTCAGGAAGAAACGATCCATGATGTTTAAATGGTGCTCTACCAAAAAATACTCCAACGGTTGCACCGGCTACAACGTCACTGAGCCAATGGGCATCGTCGGAAAGCCTACTTAGCCCAGTTAGAACTCCCATGGAATACAAAGGGAGAGCCCACCACAATCCATAGCTCAAATGGATGCTCGTGGCTGAAGCCATCGCTATTTGAGTGTGTCCCGAGGGAAATGAGTTATGGGTTTCGCTATCAGGCCGACTCCGCTGAGTCGAATACTTCAATCCATAGATTACAACTGTAGAAGCAATTAAAGCTTCAGCCGAAGGGACGCCCTTTTCTCGATCGAAAATGAGTTGCCCAAGCGCAATGCCCGCCTGTGCGATTCCCATACCCCAAAAATCACCAACCTTTGACACCGAACTGCCCATTCTTTGATGATCCTCCCAGGCCTTCTTAACCAGCACATCGTGATTAAAGGCGATTGCCGTTAACAATGCGCCAGATCCCAAAATGAGAAGACCTGTACGGTCGAATCCATCAGTTAAAGTCGATGATATGTGTGAACCGACCGATTCTTGCCCTAGCCCCTTAGAGCTAATGAATCCAATCACCAAACAAAGAACAACAACCACTTTATTCATACAAAAATTTAAACTCCTTTGCGGGTAGAGAGTGAGCATTAACAATTCGAGTGACGGGATCAAGTTTAGAGTCTTGGCTCAACCATTCCCGGATGGTTCTAGCGGTCCAATAATACTGGACTCGGCTAGGGCTTCCGATTTTAACCGAACCTTCTTCGTAGAACTTCCAAACATTGCCATCGGATTTCAATTCTTTCGCAATAGCCTTGGCAATTTCATCATGATGGTTGAGGCACCAGAGCATTTCCTCAGGCGAATAAAAATGATGCACGTGGAGCTCGACCTGTGGAAACACCACCTGAGAAAACAACGTCGCCAAACCTTCGCTAATAAGATGTTCTTCGGGTGTTACCGCATCCAGATATTCAGTTCTGGTCACTTGGCTCAGCGGCTTACCCAGTGATTCCCAAACTCTCGGCTGATGATCTCTGTACACATGAGATAACTCATGGGCCATTAAAACATTCAAATAGTTGTGATCGGCATCTGGATGATCCACACCAAACCAGACTGAATGACTGCCCAAATCGTATCTTGCAAACCCATCAAATCTCATCAAACTCGGTCCGAAACGAATCTCCCCAATTAGAGTTTGCCCAAGTTGAGACTCAACACGCTCTAATACGGACTTTGCATTTAGCATAAATCCCAGCGCTGTTGATTCGTGTGAACTGTACTGAGAACTTCCAAGCCACCGCTCAACATTTTCGAGATCGATTTCCCATTCGACGGCGGCCTTATGAACACTTTCTAAGTGCTCACTAACCGATAACGCCCGTTTAAGTGATCTCGTTTTCTTAAATTCATTTATGAATGGCGTGTATTCGTCAAAAATATCCATGCTGAGCCTTCTTCATTCGATCATTGATCGCCAGTCCTAGTCCCGATTCGGGAGCTCTCAAACAAATTATAAAATCAAACCCTTTGGTATCGATGATCCTTAGAGTCTCATAAAGATTTGCTGCAGCAGTAACCAAATCATGTTCACCTTTTGACAAATAATGAATTTCAACTCGGTCTCTAAGGCGCTCGACGTGCTCATTAGGGCCAATGGCTACAAGGGCAAGGCGCTTATTCCCTTTGCGAAGGATCAACTCTTTAATGTCGGTTAAGTCCACGAGTTTAAGTGGGGTTCGAGGTGCATAGTGAAAACTCGATTGCCCAGGTGACTCAGACGACTCTGGGGCCTCGGCCGCTACGCCTAAGTTCAATTCTGATTGACCGGTTATTTGTTCAATATCCTCCCGAGAAATTCCACCGGGGCGTAAAATCTTTGTCGCTTTTTCCTCAATCATGACTACCGTTGACTCTAATCCAACTTCACATGGGCCTCCATCGAGGACCATCACATTTGGTTTTCCCAGTGCCTCAAATGCTGAAAGGGCCGTAGTAGGGCTTAACTGCTGAAAACGATTAGCACTTGGGGCCGCGATTGCTCCTCCAAACTGCCTCAGTAAGCTTTGCGCCACTGGATTGCGAGGCACTCGAATGGCTACTGTTTCTCGACCTCCGGTCACCAAATCAGGAACAATCTTCTTTTTTCTAAGTACGAGCGTCAGGGGCCCTGGCCAAAATTTCTCGGCCAATTTCAATGCCTTATCTGGAACTGCCTCTACAAACTGCTCAAGCTTGGAAATATCAGATAAGTGAACAATAAGCGGATCCCACTTCGGCCTGGCCTTAAGAGCAAACACTTTTTCAAGTGACTCTATGTTCAATGCGTCAGCTCCCAACCCATAAACAGTTTCGGTGGGAAAAATCACTAATTCGCCTGCTTTCAGCAGCTCAGACGCCTTATTTATATTTCTTTGATCTTGGCCATCAACAATCATTATCTAGCTTTCAAAATCTTATTTAGACCCCATTTTCCGAGCGCTTTTCGATCGCGCAAAACCCTGGATTTGATTTGCTTTCGAAACCGAGAGACACCGGCGATGGCGGTCTGACTCCCTTCAATAACAGCGAGCATTTGAGCTGCGAGCAATCCAGCATTATAAGCATTATCGATGGCGACCGTTGCCACGGGAATTCCCTTTGGCATTTGCACAATTGAAAGCAAAGAATCCAGTCCATTGAGCCGAGTTGCAGAAACCGGGACTCCAATCACCGGAATCACGCTAAATGAAGCTAACATTCCGGGCAAGTGGGCGGCACCTCCTGCTCCGGCGATAATGACTTTGATCCCTTGCTTGAGCCAAACTTGAGTTTGCTTTTCTAATAGCTGCGGGGTCCGATGGGCCGACAAAATCTCGACTCGCGAATTGACCTTCAATTTTTTAAGCGCTTCCACAGCAGACTTCATAATCTTTAGATCCGATTGTGACCCCATGACCACTACGACTCGAACTTTAGCTTGTGTCATACTTTTATCGCTTTCCTCAGGCGCATTGCCCGCTTAAGGGTTTGCCCCTTCTTCCCACACACATTGATATGCCCTAGCTTCCTATTTAAACTGTGTCCTGCTTTGCCATACCAGTGAATTTGACCTTCGTGATATTTGTCGATCTCATTTCCTAATAGAGTTAAAATATTACAATCCTTTAAATCTCGATCAAATTGCCCGTTGATATTGACCATTGCGACTTCAGGCGCCGTCAAATGGAGCTTTGGCAATGCCATGCCCAATATCGCCCTCAGGTGAAGTTCAAACTGACTGACACTGGATCCATTCAAGGTCCAATGCCCCGTATTGTGAACTCGAGGCGCAATCTCATTAACAAAGATGCCACCCGAACCACACCAAAACATCTCCACAGCTAAGACACCAACATAGTTAAGTTCAGCTAAAATTCGCTTAACATACGCCTGAGCTTGTCGCTCGCTTTTGGCAGAAACTTTCGAAGGGCTCAAAGTCCATTCACACATGCCATTTTTTTGAAAGGTTTCGGTTAGCGGATAAAAAGTAACTATTCCGTGCTTGTTGCGGGCGCCGACAATTGAAACTTCATTTTTAAACCCAATAAATTCTTCAATGTCATAAGACCCCCACTTTTCGAGGGCCAGAGATTGCTCTTTTGTAAATTCCTTAAATTTTGAGCTGATAGAAATATTCCCCCGGCCATCGTATCCGCCAAACGCTCGCTTAATGATACACCCACGACGGAAGTCTTTTTTTAAGACCCTCTCCATTTCAAGAAGTTGATGTTCATCGAAAGCCACAAAACGAGACGTCGGAATTTTAAGTTTTTGAAGCAATAATTTCTGGCTCAACTTGCTCTGAAGAGCTCCCATTGAATGAAGATCAGGAGCGAAGGCATAGTTTCCACCGAGTTCCAAAACGCGCCGAAGATCGAAAAACTCATTTTCAAATGTGATGAGGTCGCAGCGATCGAGAAACAGCTTCAGCGACTCAGAGCTTTTTTGATCCAAAACTACATCATTGGCCACTTCTACGGCGCAATCAGTGGCATGAC
>JADLCR010000005.1 GCA_020847095.1 Oligoflexia bacterium
CCCCCATTTTTTTAAGTTTTGCCATCACATGATCCGTAAGGGAAGGATCTTCGAGCCGAATCTCTACTCCCGCTTCAACGGATGCCGAATCGGAAAGCTTTTTAAGACCCCGCCCGTGCTCAAAAAACAAGGTGTGCGCATCGACATCTGGAATATCAGTTGTCACACGAGAATGAATCCGAACTTTTTCGTAAATAGGCAGTTCGCCCTCGGGCAACAACAAAGATTCGGGGGCGATCACCTGAGCTTCATCTCCGTCAAATAAGGCTAATGAGCGCGCAAGGCCGTCTCCAACAAACACCATTTTTTCGCCAAGCCGAATATTAACAGGATCACTCTGAGAACTGTCTTGGGTCGTGATAACGGCACCCGACTCGGTTACTTCAAATCGCTGACGAATGCGACGTGCTGTCTGAGCTAAAACCTCTGGCTCAACTCCATAGGCCACAGCACCCATATAAGTACCATCCAGGGATCTCAGAATGACATCTTGTTTGGTGAAGTTTGAAATAAGACCTTTGACATCAAGTTCTCTTATTAACCTTTCTTTAAGCCGCGCTGTTGAGTTATGGACGACAATGTGCGGATCGGACCCTAGCAATCGTTTTTGCATATTTCCGCTGAAGCCTTCCATAATAGAAAGCACAACAACCATATTAAGAACGCCAAGTCCTATGGCAAATATCGACAAATATGAAATGAGTTTAACGAAGGAGCCCTTTGCTGGCCCTTTAAGATACCGAGTTACAAACAAACTCTCTAGTGAAGCACTTTGATTGAACGCCATGACCTATTTTTATGCCAGCTTGGATGGCAAAAACAAGAAGCAACACAACAAAACTAATTTTAAGCGGATTTTCTGAACAATTGACTGAGCCAAGATACAAAAGACTCCCATGGATGACTGTCTTCGGATTTCTTGCCTCGCAGCGACTGACCAAACCGTCTCATAAAATCCTGAGGACTCATGGTCTGGAGATGCTGGGGATCTTGAAAATTTCCCATAAGCTGATTCTTCAGTTTCTCGTCAACTTGCAGATTAGACAGAATTTCTAGGGCTAGCTTAATCGCAGTCGATTGAGGTGCTTGGTCAAATTGGACCGTTTCTGAAACGGCTCGTTTAGAGTCTTCGGGCTTTTGAGTATTGGGAGTTGATACACCAAGATCACTTTCAATAACGACCCCAGTTTTAAGCCCGTCAAGGCAATTCCATTCAACAACCTGCCCTACAAAACTCAATTGTTGTTTAATCACATTTTGCCGATTATCCAGCCAGGCATAAAGGTCGGTTCCGGGTTCTCCATGAAACCATCGGCTCATCAGCTCGGCCTTTTCGGTTTCAATGAAATCAACGGAAACCTCTTTGAGGCTTTCGCCAATCCATTTGCCACTAAAAAACATCGGTTGATCGCTTTTACTTTCCTTCATTTGCAGGAAGCCTTTCTTGTTCTAATCTTTTTGCCTCCTCTTCCCTGACGTCTTCTACCGCTCCTCTTAGCAGAAAAGATTTCTGCATTGCCTTGAGGACGATCACTGCCTCTCGTAACGCTTCTACGCTTTTTTGACTCGCCTCAGGTAGCTGAGGTGCGATTGCGACAAGTGACGGCAAAAGTTCATTAATCTCGGCCGTCAATTTCGTCATCTGCTCCATTGTTTTGGCACCGTTTTCTCCGAGCTCGGGCAAACTCTTGGTAAACTCAATGAGCTCCGGAAGCATACGACTCATTTCAGTAGTGAGCTTAGTAATATTCGCCATAGATTTGCCAAGATAGCGATGCCTTGTCATTTGTTGGGTGAACTCGCGCAGGTCCCTCATCGTTGGCAAAGCCTCGTCAAATAACCCAATCAAGGCATGGGAACGTTTGGGATCTGCAAATGCCTCTGCGACCACCTGCAAGTTCTTGAGCAGATCATCCATGGTTTTCAAATAGGGACCGATGCGTCCGCCACCAAGGAGATCCATAAAATCAAGAGTTTCTTCGCTGGGAATCATCGTCCCGTCTTTGAGCGGCCCTGCCGATCGCGATCCTACGGTAATTTCCAAAACTTTATCGCCAATGATAAACGGCCGGATGACTCGCGCAACCGAGTCTGTTTTGAGCTGTGGATCAAAATCCGAACTCACCGTCATTTCGACTTCGATCTTGTTATCTTTATTGAGACCGACGGTATCCACGCTGCCAGCGCGCAGTCCGCTAATTTGCACAAGGGTTCCAGGACGCAATCCCTCACCTTGGTTAAAAGTTGCTTTAAAATGACGGCGCGCCGAAAACCAACCTTGTTTGATAGCGACAACCACCGTGAAGAATCCAAAAGCAACGATAGAGCCAACGACAAATAGCCCCGCTACTCTTTCAAATTTGGTAAACTTCACTTTCATGCAACCTGGCTTCTCGTGGATTCACTCCACGGAATTATTCTTCCGTCTTCGATGACGTAGCGAATACAATTAAGCCCACGCACAAGCGACTCATCGCTGCTCGCAATGACAATCAATTCGTCTTCCTTACCGTCTTGTCGGTACTTTTCAATCCAGTACTTGAGTGCCTTCTTCTCGTTCTCACCCAGACCAAGGCTTGGATCGTCCAAGAAAATAACTTGTGGAGTTGAGACTAAAGACCTAATGATCCCGGTGATCTTCTTAACACTTGAAGAAACACTCGCAGGTCTCATGGATAAATACTTCTCAATTCCAAAATCCGTCACCAAAGACTTCAGCAATCCATCGCTTCTTTCTCGTCGCCATTGATGATTGTAAAGAAGTCCGATTTGGATATTTTCCAAGAGGGTTTTGTTCATCAAAAGGCCGCCGTTTTCAAAACAAACCGAAGTGCTTGTTCTAAGCGGAGCGAACTCTTCAAAGGTCATTTCTTTAAGAGGCTGTTCGTTATAAAAGACATCGCCCTTATTAGGAGTTATCAAGCCAGCAAGTATTTTTAGAAACAGAGATTTACCCGACCCTGGAGCCCCTTGAAGCACGACCTCTTTGCCAAACGGAAGATCCATGGTGATCTCCCGCAGCACTGGCGCCTCCGAAGTAAATCCATGGGTTAAATTCTCGGCTCTCAAACTTCTGATGCGTTCTCGCCTCATATGATACCTAGTCGCTTGAGATGTTTGACGTAAACGAGCAACGTCACAAAGCTGTTAAAACTCACCGTATACATGATGCTGTTGACTACCGCTTTTGTTGTCACTTGAGGAACTTCGGTAAATGACTGTTTCACTTGAAAACCTTGATAGCAACAGATAACGAAAATCACGATTCCGCTAAAAACGTTTTTAACCAAGAAAAGCATGACGTCTTCAAGGCTGATGGCAAATGCCAAACTCTCCATGTAGTAACTAAAGGCAATGGGCTGCAGAAACTGTGCAACTAAAAATCCGCCAAATAAAGCGACTACGCAGAAATATAGGGCTAAACAGACGACGCTAATAATCCCACCAAGCAATCGCGGAAAAACGATATAGCTCAACGGATCGATGCCCATGCTTTCAAGGGCTTCGATTTCTGAATTCACCTTCATGTTTCCTAGCTCACTGGCAACCGCGGTCCCAGATCGTGCCACCACCACAAGGGCTGTGATCAAGGGGCCTAGCTCACGAATAATAAGCACCACCAATAAATTCCCAAGCATCTCCCCTCCGCCCACCTTGCTCAGCTGACTGCTGGCCTGAATAATGACCAACGTCCCGGCAATGAGCGCAAGCATTCCGATTAGAGGAAGGGCTTGAAATCCTGTGAAGTAGATCTGCGATGATATGACTTTAACAAGTTCACGAAAGCTTTGGTTTTTGCGATTTGTGAATACTGTTCGAAGACTTAAATAGACCATTGTCCAGATCGAAACCGTATAGCGGATTGTTCCGACAACTTTTTCACCTATACCATCGACGAGTTTCCATAGAGAATTCATCAACTTCCGTTTCGGATTACTGATATAAAAAGTTAATTTTTTGAAGGCGTAGTTCCGATAAATTTTTTGATGAGCACATCAGCGTCCGAGTATTTTGAAATATCAACCCAGATCTTTCTGTCGATGAAGGGACAACTGCCCTTTGAGGTCTACGTTCTCATCGGAAACGATAAATACACTAAGATCTTCAACAAAAATGACACTATCGATCATACACGATTTAAAAGCTATCTCGACAAAGGCGCCCAGAAACTTTACGTGCTCCGCTCCGAACGACGCCAATACATCAGTGCTACTGAAATTTTCATTCGAAATTTAGCTCTTCAGAGTCAGATCGACTCAATGGATGCCCACCGAGCCGTAGAAGAGCTTGCCGAACAATCGATGACCGAAATATACGAAGACGGCATTTTCGATGAAGAGAATTTAAGAATTGCGACTGATCTGGTGCGGACCTATTTACACTACGTGAAAAAAGATTTGCGCGTTTTAATTCAGTTTCTTCAGATGTGCAAGAACGAAACTTATATGGTGAGGCATTCTATTGCGACTGCCGTGTTTTCCGTTTTAATTGCAAAAACCGGAGGAAATGATTCTGATCGCATTTTACAAATTGTTGGGCTCGGCGCTTTATTGCACGATATTGGCATGAGCCAGCTCGATCCGAAAATGAACGAACTTAACCGAGAACTCACGGAGGAAGAATGGGCCCAAATGGTCCAACACCCGTCTTTAGGGGCCAGAGTCGCTCAGGGATTACCAGATTTTCCACCAGAGGTCGTACAAGTCATAGAGCAACATCATGAAAGTTACGATGGGCGCGGTTATCCAAAAGGACTTAAGGGCGAAGAAATTTACTACCCGGCACGCGTTGTGATGATCGCCGACTGCTTCAGTGCTCTGACAACGAAGCGAGGTGGTCGTTCTTTGTATCTACCACAAAATGCACTAACGCTCATGATGACTGAATCTCGCCGCTATGACCCCCGCATTTTGGCTTCTTTCGAAAAACTTCTAAGTCCGAAACGCAAAGCGGCAGCTTAGGGCTGTTCCATTCGACTTAACTCATCGTAAATTGACTCATCAACTTGTCTGAAGAACTCCGGCTCTTCCATGATTTGTCTCGTTACGAAGGTATAAGCGGGATTGCCAATTAAATTGCTGGCAAAACTTGCAGCAAAACGAATCGAAGCTGTTGCTAAGAGCTGGGCACCGGGGCGGCCAACTAACAGTCGATTGGCGTAATCAACCGCTCTTGCGCCTCCAGGGGCAAAAACCTTTCTCATCTTGTAAACCGAAATCGTTCCGACATAAGCATAATCAAAATTGACTCTGTGCCAATCGACTTCTTGCCCCATTTTGACTTGGGCCAAAAAAGAACTAAATCCTGAAGCTGCTGCCATGGTCCAAACCACATCAACATATCGCCCTTCGGCGGCATAAAATCCCAGAGTTGCATCACAAATAAGAGCCGTCCAAAAATTCAATTGAAAATGGGGGTTTTGCCACAATTCTTTAATATCCTCGACAGTCTGTGAGGGTTCAAAAAAGATCTCTTTTAAACCCCTGCCTTTTCGCTGCATAAGTTCGCCGCCCGTTAAAATGGCAAGCGATGCTGAACTATTAGCAGCCGCCCAACCAATCGACGATGAGTGTCTGAGGGCCAGGTCCCCTAAAGCTTTAATAGAAAATCGCACTGGAACTGAACTTAAACTTCCCGTTCTTGCGGGCAACGCCTTCATCCAAGCGGCAATCCTACCTGGAGCGTTTAAAGCTGATCCGAATTTGAGCACCGGAAGCGCGTATCTAAAAGCATCAAATAACCCCATCGCCAGTCCGTGTACCATCGGATCTCTTTGAATGAGCCTAAACGACTCCAAATCATTCAGCCCAGCCTGAGATCCGAAACCTAAAGCATCCTTTGTTCCGTGATGTCGGCCTCCCATCATAAACGCATTTGCGACGTTGTAACTGACGGCCATTGGAAAGTTTATGGAGTGTGCGATCCACTGCAGAGCAATCTTGCCAAGTTCTTCGCCTGCTGCGGGAAGCAAGTCTTTCTTCTCGAATCCCTCTTCTTGGGCAATTTCATGATCTATGTTTTCGATGGCACCTATTTGGTCGGGAGCAGCAATTTTTAATCTTTCAAGAGTCCTAACCCGCAATCGATTGTGCCGAATGAAAAACCAACCATCAAAGGTCAGTCCAAACCCTCTGCTAAGAGCAAGACTCATTGCGGCCAGATGGGATTTTAAAAGTTCTTCGGCCTTACGCACCACATGGGGTTTTACATCAGAGACCAATTTCTGAAGAGCCTCGGCATAGGCTTCTTTGGGCCCCAATCCCTTGAGCTTCTGCAGTTTCATATGCGCCGTAAACAGGGTCAATAAATCTTTGAAAAATGGCTGTTGCGGATCAACAGGTCCCGGCTGAAGCAAAACGCTGACGACTGGAGAGATCTCAACGAGTTGGTTAATCCAAAACTGTCTAACACCAACTTCCAGTACTATGCGCTGCTCTTGTGCTTCTCTTATGGCTGGTGCCTGAGATTTGTCTTTCCGGACTTCATGAAGCTTTGCAATTCCGTTTTGAATTTCTTTATCATTAGCTTCAAGTGTCGTTGAGATTTCGACCCAAGATTCAACCAAATTTTTAAAATCAAAATTTTGAGTTTTTAATATTTGTCCGAAATCTCTCGATTTGGCAGCCAGCCCAGGAAGTTTTCCCGATTCCAAATCGATGGACACATACTTTAATGCCTTTGTTAAAAAGTTTGGCTTCATGCCGTTGCCGGCATAAATCTCGAAATCAGAAAAATCTGTTTGTCCGGCGATTGTTTTATAGTGGTAGGCCGATTCAAAGAGCGTGACCATGTACTCGCGCGCCAAAAGAATTTGGTATTGGCGACGCAAGTTGCCCGGATAAAGTTTTCTTACTGATTGATAATCGAGATTGAAGTCTTCTTGATCAAGACGCTTTTCAATTTCTTCGTTAGCATTGAGGGCAAGGCGGATCTCATTAACTCGAGCCCGTTCTGCTTCTGTAAGCTTAGCTTGAGCCGTACTTGTTGTTAAAATGACAAGGCTCCAAACCAAACAGAGCCGCAAATTCACTCCCACCATTAAGCCTTGAGATTGCAATTGGGACACCACCATTTTCAGAAAACCTAAGCGTATATAAGCGTTTAGACCCTAAGTCATTATGTTATTTTTACTTATTGATCACCGTAATCTGTCATCCGCGCAGCGCACTTGCAGCAAGCTTGAATGAAACTCGATTTTCAGGCACCATTTCGTGGCAAACCAAACTTCAACAGGAGTTAATCCATGTCCAAGATCATAGAAACTCAAGATGCCCCGAAGCCCGTTGGCCCCTACTCTCAGGCGGTTCAAGTAGGGCCATTTCTGTACTGTAGCGGTCAAATCGCCATTGATCCAAAATCAAACGAAGTCCGTTTAGGTCCGGTTCAAGACCAGGCCGAACTTGTGATGAAAAATATTGAAGCTGTTTTGACCAAAGCCGGATACGGATTTGAACACGTCGTTAAAACCACCATATTTTTGAAGCGGATGTCTGATTTCTCAGTAGTTAATGAGATTTATGGGCGATACTTCAAAAAAAATCCACCGGCAAGAAGCACGGTGGAAGTCTCTGGACTACCCAAGGGCGTTGACGTCGAAGTCGAAATCACCGCCCACAAAGGTTAATTAGCGGCCGCTGTATTTAATGCTAACGCCGTTGAGCGAGGTGTTGGGCGAGTCACTTTGCCAGAACGAATGCAGCGGGTGCATGCGTAAACTCGGCTAATTCTTTTCCCTACCAACGCTTTAATTTTTTGAACGTTTGGCAGATTGCGAGTCTTTGTCTTAATATTGGAGTGACTGACTTTGTTGCCAACCATCTGGTGTTTTGAACAATAATAGCACTGAGCCATGGCGATAAAGCTCCTTTAAAACGGGGTGTTATGAATCAACAAGCCAACACCATTAACACAGGGTCTCAAGGGCCTACAAGCCAAAAACGCCTCCTTCTCTGGCTTGGTCTTGGGGTCTTTTGCATTATGGCGGTTGTAGGCTCTTGGGGACTGTTAAAAAACCATGGGTATCGGTTGATTGAAGCAGGCCAACCGGCAACTTCAGCCCTGGTTGCCGACTGCGGGGTGGTATTAACTGGGGGGCCGGGGCGCGTTCGCGAGGGAATTTCCCTGTTAAGTCAAAAGCAGGTCAAAAAGTTAATCGTATCGGGAGCCTATCAAGGAACCAAACTATCCGATATTTTTCCTGAGATATTGTTTTACCCAGAAATCAGATTAGAAGACGTCGTTCTTGAAAGGCGCTCTAACTCAACGGCGGCCAACGCCCAACTAAGCCTTCCCTTGGTGGAAACGCTCCGGTGCCGCTCGATTTTACTTATAACCTCTGACTTTCACATGCTCCGGGCGCTCAGGACGTTTCAAAGCGTCTTCCCGGCCCAAATAGAAATCATCCCGTATGCCCTAGCCAGCGATCGGCTAAGAAAGAGACCCGGGAAAGCGATTTCTTGGAGATTTTGGACGACGACCTTGGAAGAGGGCATTAAATACCTTCTTTACGAAGTCACCGTGTTTTAAATGGGATCGTCAAATAATTCGACAGGAGTTAGCGCTCCAAGACACCTTTGCTTTGATTTCATTTTATAATCAATGAATTGGGCCCTAGCAGGCACGAGGAATGCTTTTCTTTAAGGTGATGAGAAAGCTCTTCTTATTTTTATTAGTCGCCACCACTGCCCTAGAGGCTCATGCCCAAAGCTGCAATGAGCTGATTACGGCACCTGGAACAGCTCAGTCGATCATCGAATTAATGAAACTTCGCTGTGAGTACAACAACCGTATTGCCGAAGCCCAAGGCGCCCTTGATGATGCTATTGACGAAGCGGCAAAAATCGATACGGAAAAAGATCACACCGTTGATGAGCAACTGCGCCGAAGTAACGATCGAATCGCTGAAAACCGCAATCGTCTTCAAGAACTTATCATTAAAAGAGATCTGCTTTCTGGACTCATTTCCCATCTCGGAAGGCGATCTCAGCCCGAATCGGAGTTTGCATTAGCCATGAAAGACTATATCCGAACTCTCACCACACCGGAGTCAGACGATGAAGTAGCTTGGCCCTATGCGACCAGGCTCCTGGCGGCCTCAAAAGCCCGCGAACCCTCGGAGAAAATATCTGTGTTTGTTGAAGAATTCTTAGACGCTAATTCGGTTGAATCCCCTCAAACGCTTCGAGACTTTCTAAAAAAACGACAATACTTGGGATCACCTAAGGCAAAGGCTCTTGATGTACCTAAGCCTAGCATTGCAAAATAACAGCGCGTAGGGCATACCTTGCCCATGTCCAACTTAAAACAATTTCCTTATTGGCTGGAAGTTCCTTCGCTGGAAGGTGAAACTCAAATTCCTCGCCGCATTGATTGTTCTATTGCGATCATCGGAAGTGGGCTCTCAGGCGTAAGCGTTGGTTACTGGCTGCAAAAGCGCGGATTTGAAAACATTTTGATAATCGACCACGCTCCTAACGAAGCCGCGACTTTTAGAAATTGCGGCCATATTCTCTATGGCACCGTAGAATCGCCTTTGGCATTTAGTTCGATCCATGGCGAAACCAAGGCACAAAACTTGTGGGGCTATTCGATCGATCTTTGCCACGAAGTGCGATCAACTATCCTCGAAGAGGGGTTGGACTGCGATTACAGGCAAGATGGCTATCTTGTCATTTCCATAGACGAAACAGAAGACCGTGAATGTCTCCAAAGCGTCGAGATCATCAATCGTTGGGGCTTCCAGTCAGAATATGTTTCACCGGCTCAAGTAAAGGAATTAGGATTTAAAAATGCTTTTGGAGCCAGGTTTGAAAAAGGCTCGGCCCAGGCCCACCCGACTAAGTTTAGGAATGAATTAATGAAAAGATTCCTAAATAGAGGCGGTAAGTATATTTCCGGAGTTAAAATCAACGGGATTTCTGACACAGGAAGCGGTGTTGAACTGTTGAGTGATAAGACCTCTATTCATTGCGATGCTTCGGTTATCGCCGCAAACGCCTATAGCCCCCTATTTTCAGAATTTTTTCGCGAGCGAAGACTGATTGAACCCTTTCGCGGGCAAATTATTACCTCGCGACCGCTTAGTCATCGCTTTAAGGTGACCCATCCCCACTCATTTGATCATGGCTATGAGTACGCCCTGATAACAAAGGATAATCGACTCATGATCGGAGGTTGGCGAAACAACTCTCCTACTAAGGAAGTCGGCACTTATGATCTCACGCCCAATCGAATGATCACCGAAGGATTGCAGGAATTTGTTAAAAACCACTATTCTATTTCAGAGCCAATAACTTGGGAATTCGAATGGACCGGCATTATGGGCGCAAGCCTGACGTCTCTGCCTTTTATTGGCCCAACTAGTTCGGATCGCGTCTTCTCGTGTGCGGGATACACTGGCCACGGATTTTCTTGGGCCCACGGCTCTGCAAAGCTTTTAGCTGACATCATGGCGGGCCATGATCTGCCTGATGTTACGAAATATTTTAATCCTAGGGCCGGCGCAATAAAATGAATCCATTTTTGAAATATATTAATGGAACTTTATGTTTAGCCGGAAAACCACTTCATCCTGTTGCCGCTCGCTTCGGGACTCCGGTATATATCTATTCAAAGGAAGTCATTAACGAAAAACTTCTTGAGCTGCGGGAAAACTTTCCGGATGGAACAATATTTCATTATGCGGTCAAGGCCAACACCAATCCGCAGATTCTGAAATTCATTCGATCAAAAAAAATTGGAGCCGATGTTGTTAGTCTTGGAGAACTTAAAAGAGTGTTAAAGTGCGGCTTCAAACCCAATTCCATTGTTTTTTCAGGAGTTGGAAAATCCGAAGAGGAAATTCGATTTGCCATTAAGAAAAATATCTTACTCAACATCGAATGCCTGTCCGAAGCCCTAAGGGTTCAGAAATTGGCCACATCTTTAAAAAAGGCAGCAAGAGTGTCCTTGAGAATTAATCCCGATGTCGATGCCGATACACACCCATATATCACAACTGGGTTTCGCGAAAACAAATTCGGCATGGCACAAGAAGAACTCATTGAAGTATCTCAAAAGCTCTCTCAAAGCTCATGCGTGATTGTTGAAGGGCTAAGCTTTCACATTGGGTCCCAGAGATTGTCAGATCGCCCTTACGTAGATGCATTCTCGAAGCTTTCTGAAGTAGTCAATGCTTTAAAAGCCAGCCACACACACTTCAAACACATCAATATGGGAGGAGGTTTCGGAATTCCTTATCAAATGTCTGAAAAACCAATCCTCCTTTCTGAAATAGCAAGAGCGGCGAAAGAATTCACTCGTAAATGGGGATTGGAGCTTCACTGTGAGCCTGGGCGCTACTTGCTGGCCCAAAGTGGAGTACTTGTCACGCTCATTGAGTATATTAAGAAAACGCAAGCAAAGAACTTTGCCATTGTAAATACCGGGATGCATCACTTAGCCCGGCCGGCACTTTACGGCGCCTTTCATAATATTCTTCCGCTTAAACAGGGCCGCGGCTCAATTATTCGGTACGAAATTGTTGGCCCGATCTGCGAATCAGCTGATGCCATCGGCAAAGGGCGAGATTTGCACGAGCTGAATGAAGGTGAGTTTTTGGCGGTTTGTGACGTTGGGGCCTACGGATTTGTCATGGCGTCGAATTACAATCTTCAGCCTTTGCCCAAAGAAATTTTGGTCTAGGCTATTGACGTAGTTCATTAAACGTGAGGGAATATTAATTCGTGAGAATTTTCTCACGCCTAATAAATTACAAACAGGAGAAACTCAATGAATAAAGCAACAGGATTACTTGTAGCTGCCGCCGTTTGCGCGCTTTTTGCGTCAGGATCAGCACAAGCCGATAACCACGAAAAGAAAACCGAAAAAACTGGCACCGCTAAGAATGGCTGCAAAGGTGCCAAAAAAGATTCATGCAAAGGTCATGATAAATCCGCTTGCGCCGGAAAAGATGGATGCTGCGGCGAAGGCGAAAAATGCGAAAAAAGCAAAGACGAAAAGAAGAAGTAATATAGTTTTGCATTCGAATGAGGAAGGGCTCCAAGTTAAACTGGAGCCCTTTTTTGAAGTGAATAAAAACGGTTTAGGATTACGGTCCTCTCATTATCAAAATGTTCTTGAAGACAAGCCGGACATTGGTTGGTTCGAAGTTATTAGCGAAAATTTCATGAAATCCGGAGGTCGCCCACGCCGTATCCTCGAACAGATCCGCCAAGACTACCCCATCGTCTTACATGGCGTATCATTAGGCATCGGCTCTATCGAGCCACTTAATGAAAAGTACCTCCAAGATTTAGAGCATCTAATTGAGCGCGTTCAACCCATGTGGGTCTCCGATCACCTCTGCTGGGGACGATTCAATTCACACTACGCTCATGATTTGCTCCCGCTCCCTTACACGGAAGAAACTTTGCGTCTATTGACTGATCGGATTTCAGCGCTCCAAGATCGATTAAAGCGCAGCTTTGTTTTTGAGAATGTTTCGAGTTATCTCAATTTTAAATCCTCAGAAATGACCGAATGGGAATTCATCAGCGAAATCGTCAAACGCACTAATTGTAAAATTCTATTGGATATCAATAATATTTACGTCAGCGCGCGCAATCACCATTTCGACGCTCTAGAGTTC
Source organism: Oligoflexia bacterium (assembly GCA_020847095.1). Classification (GTDB taxonomy): domain Bacteria; phylum Bdellovibrionota; class Bdellovibrionia; order JABDDW01; family JABDDW01; genus JADLCR01. The sequence goes on from JADLCR010000005.1 coordinate 12,629, forward strand.
CTCAAAAATATCCCGAAAGAGTCCATTCAACAGATTCATCTCGCCGGTCATAGTGACTTTGGACATTATATCAATGACACTCATGACCAAGATGTTTGCGATGATGTCTGGGCACTTTATGCAAGGGCAACCGAGCTTTTCGGATTTGTTCCATCGATGATTGAACGTGACGACAATATTCCGGATTTTTCAGAACTCTATGCAGAATTTAAACTCATGAACAACATTCAACTTAGGACCTTAAATGGAATCGCAACTCGGGCGCCTTCAAAAGGAATTTTGGAGTCACCTGCAACGCCAACAATCTAAGCTGCCAAGTCTGATAAACGAAACCGCAGACTTTAAAGCGAATGCCCGTGCAAATGTTTACGGCACCGCTTATTTGGTGAGATTGCAAAAGGCCATAGGAGTCGACTTTCCTATACTTTCTCGAATCCTGGGTGAAGACAACCTTGATAGTATTTTAGAGCAATATGTTTTAGCTCACCCATCAACTTCGTACACAATACGGGACGCCAGTGCCTTGCTACCGAAATTTCTAGATACTCACACATCGACTTTGGATCTGCCAACATGGGCTAGTGAACTGGCCGCGCTTGAATGGGCCCTGGTCGATCTTTTTGATTACCCCGACGAACTGAAACTGACTCTTTCTGAATTAAGCCAAATTGAACCAGCTAATTGGCTTGGCCTGACATTTAAATGGGCCAGTGATGTTCGCTGGTTACATTCATCATATTGTTTCAAAGACATGCTCTCAATCGAAGACGTTCATAATCCCACATTTCAGCAGTCGACTTATAGAGTGTGGAGAAATGACGAAGAAGTCTATTGGGCGGCTTTGAGTGGCCACGAGCAACAACTTTACCAACTGATAAATGAAGGTCGGGCATTTGGTGAGATTTCAACTTTTTTTGGCGATCAGCTGGGACTCACCGAAGGGTCCAATGTGCTTTTTAAGAATTTGAGTCAATGGGTTTCAGAAGGAATGTTCTCCGCACTGTGATTGACTCGTTCTAACAGCGCCATATAAAAACCATCTTCCTCGTGTAAATCAGGCCGTCGTTCGTCATCTTTGATCAATTTAAAGTCCGGGTTGACTTTCAAAAACCAATTCACTTGGTCTCGATTTTCTTCTTTGAGAAGACTGCACGTTGAATAGACCAGTCGGCCACCGGGCTTCACCATTTTTGAATACTGACTCAAGATCTCCTTTTGAATACCCTTGAGTCGCTCAGTTTCTGCTTCGGATAATTTCCACTTTGTATCCGGATTGCGCCTAAAGACACCTGTACCGCTACAAGGAACATCCAACAAGACCTTGTCAAAATACTTAGCGTGGCGCTTCGAAAATTTTGTTGAACCCAAAACTTCCGTTCGAATATTCGAGCATCCCGCCCGACGAGCGCGCTTTTTCAATTCAATAAGCTTGTATTTGAGCGGATCACAGGCCACTAGAATACCTTTGTTCTCCATAAGAGCAGCGAGATGCAATGTCTTACCACCCGCTCCCGCGCAGACATCGGCTACTTTTTCGTTAGGCTTTGGATCCAAAAGAGCCGCAACCCGTTGGGATGCCACGTCTTGCACTTCAAAGAGTCCTTCTTTGAACATGGGGGTTGAAAAAACATTGCTACGTTTTTGAAGCACGATTGCCGAGTTTACTTCTTGATGAGGTTCCACCAACGCATTTATCTCTTTGAATCGCTTCATGAGAGAATCGCGATTACCCTTAAGCGCGTTCACTCTTAAGCAAACAGGAGCATGTCGATTTAGCGCGGTTAGAATCTTTTCTAGATCGATCGGATACTGTTGAGCCAGTCTGTGCACTAGCCAGTCGGGAAAACTTGTACGAACTCCAAGCTTTTCAACATTCAGTGCCAAAATTCTCTTTTCAATTTCGTTTGCAGAGAATGTGCCCTCCTGAATCCCTAACTTTTCAACTACCCATTTCCAATCCACCGTTCGGCCATGTCGCCATAACTCATAGGTTGCCCATCGCCGAGCCCAGCCAGCGTCCGACCCCGGAACCCAATCACCTTCATCAAGCTTAGATAACAGTCTCCACCACCGAATCATCTCGTAAACTGTTTCAGCGACAAAGTGTCGGTCCGAGCTTCCCCATCTTCGATTGGCTTTGAATGAGCGATCTATTAACTTGTCGGCGTGATCTCCGGATTCAAATACGTTCTTCAGTATTTCAATAACGGATTTAACTAGATTGGCGTGGTACTTCATGAAAACAACTCAAACTTCAGAAAGTGAAAACACTACCAACGGTGACAAAGTATCCATTAAATTGTCCATCCGATAGCAAAAAGAGATGGTTCTTAAGACCGGTTTCAGCGAAAAATCCGATGGATTCAATCACGTCAAAGAATCTTACACCAGCCACCACTTGATAATGGGCCGATAAGTAACTTTCATTTGAAAGTTGGCTCAAGAAAAACCCGGGGCCAAGCCCCAAGCCAAAATAGAGCGGAAACTTGCTCTGAGCCTCAGGAAGCATAAGCATAAATAAAAAGCTCAACGCCATGGGGCGACCTTCAGGAAGTTCATACCCAAGAAGATCCACGCGAACGTTTGAATCAATGAGCGAAGTGAAAGAATCAATTCTATAAGTCATTCCAAGATTTAATCGCCCGATATTTTCGAGACTATTGCGATCGCCCCATTTATAGGAAGTCGACGAAACAAAGGCCCCCAAATGAAAAGCCAAATAGTGATCGAAATCCCCGGATTCCTTAGTTTCTGATTTGGTTTCTTTTGAAGATTTTCTGAAATACTTTGATGCCTCTTGCTCAGACTTTACTTCCGTATCTCCTTCTTCGGATACGTCCACTTTGGCCGCCAATGCCAAAGGCGAACTGCCCAGGAGAGTCAGGGTGATCAGACTTAACAAGATGGACTGTGATTTCATGCCGACTATCATGACCGAATTGGCAAAAAAACGCAATAACGCTTCGCATTACTTGACAGAAATTTCTACAGAAAGTAGCTTTATCCCATGAAATGCCCGTTTTGCGGAAACCCCGAAGATAAGGTCCTCGATACCCGAATCCAAAAAGAAGGCGCGACAATCAAGCGACGACGGGAATGCCTTCAATGTCACAGCCGGTTCACAACTCAAGAGTTGGTTATCGAAGTCTACCCGCTCGTAATCAAAAAAGACGGCCGTCGAGAACCTTTTCAGAAAGAGAAAATTCTACAAGGCATTCAAGTGGCTTGTCAGAAAAGAGTTATAGGGCTCGATCGGATGAACGAAGTTGTCGAAAGAGTTTCCAAATGGGTCATTGAACGATTCGATCATGAAGTTCCTTCAAAGCATATTGGCCGTCAGGTGATGAAAGAGCTCTTTTATTTAGACGACGTGGCCTATGTCAGATTTGCAAGCGTCTATCGCCAGTTTAAGGATATCGAAGAATTTATGAATGAGCTTGCGGCGACGCGAAATAAAGACGATACTCCAGCCTTTGAATTAACTCCGCCGCCCGGCTGATGGCCAGGGGATAAGGCTTTTTGTTCTATGACTTCAAGACGACGATCGCGCGAAATGGCGCTTCAAATTCTATTTCAAGCAGAATTCAGTTCTGCTCATTGGAACGCGCGACAGGCTTTTGAAGTCTACGCTAATCATTTTGAAGTTGCAGCCGACATCTCTGAGTTCGCATGGACTTTGGTTGATGGGGTCTGGAACAACAAGAGAGAGCTTGATTCCTTGATCGAGACTCATTCACCCCACTGGCATGTGTCTCGAATGGCTTTTGTCGATAAGAACATTTTGCGAATGGCCACTTTTGAACTTAGCCATCTCCATGAACAAGTTCCTCCTAAAGTTGCTATTGATGAGGCCATAGAAATCGCCAAGCGCTATGGCAGCCAAGAAAGCTCCGCGTTTGTTAACGGAGTCCTTGACAACATTGCCAAATCATTGCCCCAATTAAGGGGTGGACTGGCAGGATAAACTCTTTAATCAAAAATCCCCCGTTTGGGTCTTGATTGGATCTGAAAACAATCAAGGATCGCCTCTGGGGCCTTTTCATCAGCAAATCGATTGGTACTGCAATAATCTGATTTCAAAGCTCGTCAAAGATAGGAAATTCACATTTGGGTTTGGAGAGCAGACCTTGGTGGCAGGACACTTCTCTCTGCCGGCGCAAAAAATTGTGTTGTTTGGCCTCGGCGACCCAAAGGATTTGACCCCAACACTTGCCAAAAAGCTCATCCAAGACTTAGGTCAAATGATTGAGAGTCTCCATGAGGCCGGATCTTTCATCGCTGTTGATTCAAGGATTCCAAAAACTTTTCTTTCTGAATTAGAAAAGTCCCAGACTTTCAATGACGCGCTCCGCTCAGCTACCATTTCAATTGGGTAGCTGGAGCAGCCAAATTGAGTTCAAACAACAAAAAGTCCTTTCACCGCCAAGTTCCTACTGTCACAGGTTTTCTTGAAAAACCTATGGCGCGTTGGGCATCTGGTAAAGTCAAAAGACTTTACAACGGATATGATTCGTTTTGCCAAGAGATTGGAAGATTGTTGGGGGATATAGAGACTCAACCAAAAATATCCAATCAAACATCAATTTCGATGCTTGAAGAATTTGAGTGGCTTTGGACTGAAGGAGCCGCAGACGCTGAAGCCCATCAGCAGCTTCTGAGCTTACTTTCAAACTTTTATAAGGCGGGATTTATTTTCACTTCCGATCCCACCTCAAGTTTTATTCAGAGTTACTTTATAGAAGAATCTTGGTCGATGTTAACGCCGCTCATCGGCAAAAATCTTCAGCGCCTCAGCCCGAAAGATCCTCATTTAGCCGCCGAACCAATGAAGCTGCGAGCGCTTCCGTTGCTCAAGGCTATCGGACTTAAAAATCTTGACTGGGTCGAATCAAGTCTTGCGGTGCACTTTTGGCTCAATCCCCAGCGTGACCAGAGTCTGATTGTTGTCACCGATAGCCAAGAACCCCTGCGCAGCGAGCTTGTTCAAAAGACTCAAAGCTTGATCGACCGCCGTTTCTGTGTTCAAAAGTAATAATGGTCACAACGGGCGGCACCATTTTCATTTTATCAGATGGAACCGGCGAAACGGCTTCAACGATAGTCCGAGCAGCACTCGTGCAATTTGCCGATCAAGATGTCAGCCTTGTCCGATGCAAGAATGTCCGAAGTCCAGAACAAATCGAGTCGCTCACTGAAGAAGTCAAGAATCGCAATGGAGTTTTAGTCTACACAGTTGTCAGTCAGGAACTGCGAAAGAAAATTGAGGGAATCTGTATTAGTCAGAAGATTCCGCATATCGATCTTTTTGGGCCGCTTTTGACTACTTTAGGACTCTACTTCGGGAAAAAGGGTCAATTCACCGCAGGCCTTTTGAGGCAAACAGACGAAAAATATTTCCGCCGGATCGCTGCCATCGAATTTACCGTCAAACATGACGATGGAAAAGAAGTACGAGATTTAAATGAATCTGATATCGTCCTTCTTGGCATTTCAAGAACAAGTAAAACACCTCTGTCCATATTCTTAAGTCACAAAGGGTGGAAGGTATCAAACGTTCCTATTGTTTTAGGGGTACCGATTCCCGAAGAGGTCTTTAAAATCGACCAGCGTAAAATTGTCGGTCTGACTATCGATCTTGAAAAACTCAGGAAGATACGTGAAAAGCGGCTGCGCAAATTGGGCCAAGACCTAAGTAGTGACTACGCGAGCACTAAGCACATCCACGATGAACTCGAATACGCTAACCAAATATTTTCAAAGAATCGACGATGGCCGGTGTTTGATGTTACCGAAAAAGCTCTCGAAGAGACGGCTTCCGAAATTACAAAACTTGTCGCTAGCCGCTTGGGAATGTCGGACCTGGACTTTGAAGGCTAATAAAAACTGGTAGCATATTAATAGGGAACTTCAACAAGATGACACGACTAAAGAACTGCTTGTTCATACTGGCGTTAACTTTGGCATGGAACGCCCAGGCTAAGGTGTTTCGTAATGCCTACGTGCAGTTTGAGCTGCCCGATCAATGGAACTGCTCCATGGAGGGCACTGAATGGGTATGTGTCAGTAGTAAACCCAATGACGCCAAAGAAAGTATCATCATCCTTGCGGCAAAAGAAGTCGGCCCGCAGGACACCTTCTCGGCCTACGAAAATTATCTAAAAACACCAAAACAGGCAGGAGGAGCTACCGGCAAAACGGTCGCTAGCCAAGTCAAGAGTTTGAAAACAAGAAAAATCAATGATCATCAATGGGTCGACGCCCTTCACTTAGGTTCAGAGATTCCCGGATACTACACCCGTTACGTGGCCACGATTAAAGATCGAATTGCAAGTCTCGTCACATTCAGCGCTCATCAAAAATATTAGTCTAAGTACAGCAGTGATTTTTTTAGAGCCGTAGAAAGTCTTCGAGTTGTGGCAACTAAAGACATGTTTAATCAAAAAGCTCTGGCACCTATCAAACCTGGGACGGAATCATTGGGTGCAGGTATCAACACAAGCCTACCAGGCGGCGAAGAAGCTCCCATGGCTGAATCAGAATCAGAAGGCCCGGATCCAAGTTTGCTTGCGTTTATCGGACTTCTTCTCGCTGGTGTCGGCTTCTACCTTTGGAAGAAAAGGGTATAAGGAGTTTCGCATGCCTGTCGACTTCACCGCTTTGCTTAAAGATTGGGGCCTCACAATAGGCGGTATTGCCGCCGCGTCTGGCGTTCTCTTTTTCGTATTTCTGATGGGACTTCGTGTATTTTTGCTTTGGTATTTGAAACTCACAAAGCTTTCAAACCAAATTGAGAAACTTCAATCGCAGATTAAAAGCTTGGAAAATTCCGTTTTAGAGAAAAATCAAACCGTTGAAGCGAGCCCTTCAGAAAAAGAACAGTTCGTCTTTCAGAAAGCCTTTTCGGGTTCTAAAACTTCAAAAGAACCAACCGCTTTTAGTTGATCGGAAACAGCTTTTTGATCTCCAAACACTAGAATCTTTAAATTTTTGGGGTGAATGTAAGTTTTGGCCACCTCAACCACATCTTTTTTAGACACCCTTGAAACAGTCTTCATATAATCTTTCAAATAGTCATCTGAAACGCCATAAAGCCTTAGCACCGCCAGGTTAAACCCGAGCTTTTCTGCCGTCTCTACCGAGCGAGGAAATTGCCCCATGAGATAATTCTTTGCCATTTCAACTTCTTCATCTGTTGGGCCTTCAACAGCAAATTTTTCAAGCACTCCCAGAGTTTCGTCGATCGTTTGTTTGACCGTTTGATTTCGCGTAAATGTCGAAACTTGAAACTCCCCTTGCTCCTTGCGTGCTTCAAATTGACTTGAAACACCGTAGGTGAGCCCCAGCTGTACTCGGACTCGATTCATGAGTCTTGAACTAAAACCTCCGCCAAGAACCGTGTTAGCCACTCTGAGTTTAATGAAATCCGGATTGGTCCTCTTAATTCCTAAATGTCCGAGCACTAAATAAGATTGTGTCATTCCGGGCTTGTGTACAAGTCTTACGGCCACCCCTTCAGGCCCTTTAACCTTTGGAAAAAACGCCGGGGCTTGACCGTTTTGCTTCCATGTTCCAAATCTTTCAGTGAGAGATTTTTTTGTCTCATCTGAAACATCGCCGGTCACGACCAAGATCAAATTTTCTGGCCTAAATAAACGTTGATGAGCATTCTTCAAGTCAGCAACTGAGATTTGCGAAACATCCCTCGGTCGCCCTGAAACTGTTCGTCCATAAGGGTGATCTCCAAAAAGGAAGTTTTCAAAAGCTTCTGCGGCAAAAGAATCGGGATCCTCGGTCCTTTTTTGAAGAATCGCCAATGTCTTTTTCCTCTCGCGTTCTAACTCATTTTGAAGAAGCGAAGGTGACAGTACGACGTCTGTAAAAATCTCGATTATCTCTGACTGATATTGACTTAAGCCTGAAATTTGAATCCACCCATAGTCTTCAGTCATAGCAACATCCAGGTCCGTGCCGGTCTGCCCAAGGCGATCAGCAATTTCACTGGCCGAGTATTTTGTGGTTCCGCGCTGCATGACTTGAAACAGTAAATGTGAAACACCAGATTTTGCCATTGGATCAGTGCTGGCGCCCCCTTTTACGAGCAGAGCCACGCTCACTGTCGGATAGCGGTCATTGGGAACCACAACAACCTGAAGTCCATTTGATAACGTTTCGTCTGTATATTTAGGAAGGCGATAGCCAGAGTCGATGCTTTGGCCGGTCGGGCCATGGGCGCAGCTCAACGACAAAAAACAAACTAACAAGACTATCTTTTTCATGAATAAATTAACCTTTCTTAGGCTTTACTATGATGACGGTTCGATTGTCCTTCTTCAAAAACTGCTGCGCTGACTTCAAAATCGACTTAGGATTTACCTCTTGATATTTTTTGAGATCATCAAATAGGGTTTCATATGACCCGGTTACCACTTCGTTTAGGGCTAAACCTCTTGCCTTGCCGTGGGCCGTTTTAATTGAAGAAACCCAAGATTTAACAAGTTGATTTCGAGCCTTTTCAACTTCCTCTTTTTTAACTTCCTCTAACGCCGCTTTTTCAATTTCACTGGTAATGACGGGAAGCACGGACTCAGCCTTCACTCCTGGCTTTAACTCCACAAAAACTGCAAATAAGCCGGGGTCCATAGGCGTTATCGATCCACCACTAACGCGAACAGCACTCTGATCGTGATAAACAAGTCTTTTGAATAATCGACTGGAATCGCCTTCGGAGAGAATGTTCGACAAAACATCAAGGTTAAATGAAGACGGTTCCCCTTGTTTTCCAATCCTATAAGCCACCACCACTTGGTCAGCCTTTGATTCTAATTTCACGGTTTTGATTTTTTCACTTTGTTGTGGCGGCTCCGGTTTAAATTCGTCTCGCTTATGATCAACTTTGGGTAAAGAACCAAAATATTTGTCCGCGAGGGTAAAAACTTTGGAAGCCTTAACATCCCCTACGACGACCATTACCGCATTCGTTGCCGTATAATGTTCCTTAAAAAATTTGCGACATCGCTCGACATCAATACGATTAAGATCTTCCATCCAGCCAATAACGGGCCAAGAATAGGGATGCTTTGTAAAAGCCGTACTCCATAAATTTTCCCACAGAACTCCTTGAACCGAATTGTCGACTCTAAAACGACGTTCTTCTTTGACAACCTCTCTCTCGGATTTAAAGGTCTCTTCGTCGATCACCAGGTTTTCAAGGCGATCTGATTCAAAGTCCATCACGAGCTCTAATTTCTGTGGAGGCAAATCCTCGAAGTAACCTGTGTAATCATAATTTGTGAAGGCGTTGTTGGTGATGCCGTTAGCTTGAAGAATTTTTTCGGCGTTTCCGGGATACCGCTTGGCCTTTTTGAACATCATGTGCTCGAAAAGGTGCGCAATACCTGTGTACTTGCGATCTTCATCTCTTGATCCCACACGGTACCAGATATGAAAACTTACTGTTGGAACTGTATGATCTTCGTGAACAAGAATCGTCAATCCGTTAGAGAGCACTTTGCGCTCGACTGGAAAGCGAAGCTTTCCGAGTTCGAAACTCTCCGCGTTGATTGCCATCAAAAGAACGACCTTAACGAGCGTAAAGCTTAGAAGTTTCATCAGCACAGTGCGCCTTTCTCAGGTGGAAATTAATTGTCTCTGAATTGGGGTGTTGCGGTCAACTGGGGGTCTCTCTTTGGCTCATAGGATGTGGAACCAGGCACCATTTTGGAACCGGCCCCATGGGGCCGGAAGTCCCATAGCCCAACGGCTAATGTGATTTTATTGCATTTGAACCAGGGCCGCTGGCGATAGAACCGAATTTAACACCTACTTTAGGCTGGCACACCGGTTGCTTTAGTGAGGTCTTGGAAACGACATGCTGAACGTTTGTTGATAGTCGGTTCCGGATCAGTTCCCCCTGATCTTTAGACTCCGGGGTTGCATTAGCAGCTTACGAGTCATTCACGGGCGAACAATAACAAGTTGGGCATCCCCCTCCCCCATTCCCCCAGCTCGGCTTGTTATTGTTAGCCCGTGAAGGACACTCCCCCTCCCCCAGTAACTGCTAACCAACGTAGCCCCGGAGATGTTCCCCCTTCTTATTTTTTAATTCTTTTTGAAACCGCTTGAATGAACACCCGTGTTTCCGCTGCACCAAGCCAATGCGTTATTCCTAAATAAACGATACCGGCTAACACAAGCGCTAGGGCTAATGCGAATCCTTCAACGACCCTCTGGGGGCCCCCAGATATGGCAGACAAAATCCCCTTATGAACGGACCAACAAGTTAAACCACTGAAACTGGCACCAACAACAAACTTAATAAACGCCCTTCCCAAACCATTCCAAGAAACGGTTCCTACAAAATATCCGAAAGCACTGACTAAAATCAGAAAGTTAAGAGCGCCACTTATGGTGCTGCTCATGGCAAGACCCGAAACATTGAGACGCGCCATCAAAAGGGGTGCGATAAGAACATGTCCTATCAGAGCCAGCGCCGCCGCCAAAGCCGGAATCCAAGTATTCTTCATGGCAAAAAACGCCGGCGCAATCACCCTTACGCAAGACGCAAAAATAATCCCAAAGCCATATATCTGAAGCACTTGCCCCGTCATTTCTGTATCGAAGGCCGTAAACCGACCATGCTCAAAAAGCACTCGGATGATAACTTCCGAGGCCACAAAAATGATGGCGCTGCAAGGAAGGGCCAAGAAAAGAGCCATTTTAAGCGCCGAAACAGCTGCATGAACCATTTCTTCTCGCTGACCTCGCGACCAATAGTCTGAAAGTAACGGCAAAGAGACGGTTCCAAGGCTTACAGCAAAAAGTGAAAGCGGAAGCTCTAAGAGTCGGTCAGCGTAAAAGATCCAAGAATTTGCACCTTCACTAAGGCTACTCGCAAAGTAGGTGTTAATGATAATGGCTATTTGGGTCACCGATAGGCCAATAAGACTGGGACCCATGGCCCAAAGCACTCGTTTTACCGACGGATTGCCAAACCAATTTCGAATTTTTGGAAAAAAACCAATCTCCACAAGTTTCGGAATAAGGAGAACCATTTGAGCCACGCCCCCAATTAGAGTGGCCCAGGCTAAGGCAAATGCAGGTTCCTCAAAACTGTTTCGAAAAAACAAAACGGCCACAATGACCGAAACATTCCACAGAGCCGGAGCCACAGCCGGAAGCCAAAAAATACGAAACGTGTTGAGTATGCCCATAAAAAAGGCATAAAGGCTCACTAGCAATATATACCCGAACATGATGCGGGCCATTTGCGCCGTGAGCTCAAGCTTTCCTGCGGCCTGACCAAATCCCCTATCGCCCAATGTGAGAGTCGATATTAAGAAGTCTGAATTAAAAATTCCAAGCAGCGTAACGGCGCTTAAAACCGTAAAGAGAAGGGTGAAGAGAGCCGAA
>JADLCR010000006.1 GCA_020847095.1 Oligoflexia bacterium
GCTTCCCGCGGAAGCTGGGCTAAAAAGGGGATAAGGAACTTGCCAAAAATAACTCCATAAGCCACAACCGACCAACCGTTTTCATATCGCTTAAGATAGTAAACCGTTTCTTCGGGCATATTGCCGTACCAAATAAGCATGAACTGACAAAATGCAATGTAGGCGTAAAATACCGTGAACGCGAATTGCAAAAGGCCTAAGGCATGAAAGTGATTTTCGTTAATCGATTCGCCGAAATAGCCTGCGCGCTTCATGTGAACGACAAAAATGATTGTGACTGCGATAGTTGATAGAAACAAATTAGCAAAACAATTTACCCCGAACATGGTGCTGTACCAGTGTGGGTCCATCGACATAATGAGATCTACGCTAAAAAAAGTGAACAGCAGGGCGAATAGTGGCATGTAGATCGCTGAAAATTTAACGTTTTCATGTGTAATTGTGAGATCGCCGGTTTGATCTTGCTTCAAAGAGTTTTTAACTAGGCGCCCTCCGATGAAATACCAAACGGCAAACAGCAAAACGAGTCTGACGACGAAAAATGGAATATTGAGATACGCCGATTTCATGTGAAGGAGGTGGTCATTCATGACTTCTTCGTGATGAGTCCATTCGTAAACGGTTTTACCGGCCACTACAATCGGAATTGCCAAAATCAAAGCTGGCAAAAACCATGCATGAAAGGCCTCTGGAATGCGTCTCACCGTTGCGCTCCATCCGGCGCTCGTTAGATGTTGGGTGGCCGCAAAAAATAGACCGCCTAAACCTAGGCACGCAAAGAAGTAGTAATTCATGATGTAGGCATGCCAGGCGCGATTTGGATCTTTTAAAAAGGCGTAAGAAAAGCAGGCGACTCCAATAAAAACTGCCGCCGAAAACGCCGTACTTAAACCGGAACTAATCTTAAGTGACTTCATTATTTGCTCCCTTCCGATTTTTTAAGCAGGCTTAAGTCCTCTGGAGTTGGATTGTCAGCTCTTTGAAGAGCTCGAATGTAATGAATGGTCATCCAGCGATCGGGCGCCGATACTTGGGCCTCGTAATTTGGCATCAAATTTTGACCGCGTGTGATCACGTTAAAGATCGCTCCGTATGGACATTGATCGACTTTTTCGCTCAGAAGATTAGGCGGGCGCGGGTAAGGGGGAACTATGTATCCATCACCACTGCCTCGAGCACCATGACAGACGATACAATATGTATTATAGACTTTTTGGCCACGCTCAAGAGCCGATCGGGTACGAGGAATCGGATTTTTTAGCTCCCGTCCTGCCTTCTCAGTGTCTTGGGCCGAATACCGATAAATTTGATAATCTCTCGAAACGGTATTTTCTGGGGCCAAACGAGCGGCGGCACCGTTTGGAGACTGACTGTCTGCCTCTTGAGCCTTAAACGACGGAAAGTCGTACATATCCGGCATGTATTCCCAAGCAGGAGTGGACTTGCTGCAGCCCGCAGCAGACAAGAAAATGATGGCAAGAGCTAAGATTCTCAAGTTGTTCATGATTTACTCCGTCACCGCAGAAACTTCTTCGGGCTTAAAACCTTTCAAAAACTGAATCACATCACCCTCGTTATAGCCGGCTTCGTTTGATGGAACAAATAAGACGAATCGATCTTTAGTAATATCGGGATGCAAAATCCTAGGGTTCAAATTTGGCATTTTACAGACATAAAAAAGTGCAGCTACTGTACCTAGACCTCCAAATAGAACCGTTAATTCAAAAACGACAGGAATAAAGGCCGGTAAGGAGGTGTAGGGTTTGCCGCCGACATTTAAAGCCCAGTCAAAAGCACTTGTCCAAATTTGAAGAATCAAAGCTGTGATAGTGCCAATAATGCCAAATACAAATGTCACCCAAGGCAAAAAGGATCGCCTAATGCCCATCACGTCATCAAGACCATGTATAGGATAAGGTGTGAAGGCATCGTAGAATTTAAAGTTTTTCTGTTCGCGTCCCGCTTTTGCAGCCCGAACTAAATCATCTTCCGACTTAAAAACAGCGAATACTCCGCAGCTCTTAGCCATGGTGATCTCCTTTATGGCCCGTGTTCATCACACCTTTGACTTCTGACATGGCAATCATAGGAAGTGTGCGGCAAAACAGCAGAAAAAAAGTAAAAAACATACCGAAACTTCCGAAGGTCCAACCCCAATCCCAAAGTGTGGGGTAGTAGCTTCTCCATGACGAGGGCAAAAAGTCGTTATTTAATGATGTGACGATAATAACAAAGCGTTCGTACCACATGCCAATATTGACCAAGATGGAAATGATAAACATCAGTTTTATGTTACGACGCCATGATTTTTTCCAGAAAAGCTGCGGCCAAATAACGTTGCAGCCGATCATGGTCCAATACGACCATGCGTATGGCCCGAGGGCCCTTTGAATAAAAATAAATCGTTCGTAAGCGTTACCACTATACCAAGCCATAAAAAACTCGGATGCATAGGCATATCCAACCATGCTACCCGTGAGAAGGATGATCTTATTCATGTTTTCTAGGTGATTAACCGTAATGTAGTCTTGCAGATCAAAGATCTCGCGGCAAAGAACCAACAACGTCACGACCATGGCAAATCCTGAAAAGATAGCTCCAGCCACAAAGTAAGGTGGGAAGATCGTGGTGTGCCATCCGGGTAACAAACTTGTCGCAAAGTCAAAACTAACGATGGTGTGAACCGATAGGACAAGCGGTGTAGATAGACCTGCAAGCAGAAGGTAAGTCGTTTCGTAATGTGACCAATTGCGCTGACTTCCGGTCCAGCCAAGGCTTAGGACAGAATATATAGCTTTTCGAATTTTGTTTTTAGCGCGATCTCGAACTGACGCTAAATCAGGTATCAAGCCGACATACCAGAATACGGCTGAAATCGTTAAGTACGTCGACACCGCAAAGACGTCCCATAACAACGGAGAGCGGAAATTGACCCAAAGTGGGCCCCGAAAGTTTGGGTAAGGAAGCAACCAGAAAAACGCCAGCCACTGTCGACCAGTATGCATCAATGGAAACAGTCCCGCGGTCAAAACTGCGAATATGGTCATCGCCTCAGCAGCTCGATTGATCGACGTGCGCCATTTCTGCCTAAACAAAAATAAAATTGCTGAAATCAATGTTCCCGCGTGACCGATACCGATCCAGAAAACGAAATTGATAATGTCCGATCCCCAACCAACGGGACTGTTTAGACCTAAGTTACCGATTCCGTGGGTGATAAGTCGCCCAAGGCTTAAAATGTGAATGCCAAAGACTGTGGCCGCAATGGTTAATGCTATCCACCATTTTTTTGTAGGCCAGCTCTCAAGCGGACGACAAACATCATCGTTAACGTCAGCGTAAGTTTTGTGACCGGTCACCAAAGGAGTTCGTTCGAGTCGCGCCTCTGTTGTCATACGTGCTCCACGTTTCGAATCTTAGTCAAGTACGTCACGCTAGGTTGTGTATTAAGTTCTTCAAGTACATGAAAACTTCGTGGGTTGTGCTTAAGCTCCGCCACTTGGCTTTCAGTGTCATTGATATTTCCAAATGAAATCGCATCAGCCGGGCAGCTCTGTTGGCAAGCGGTTTGTATTTCACCATCTTTGACCAATCGCCCTTCATCTTTTGCCGTGTTTTTTACATCTTGGATGCGTTGAACGCAGAAGGTGCATTTTTCCATAACCCCACGACTACGAACGCTCACTTCAGGGTTTTGCGCAAGTGTTTGGGGATATTTCATTTGGTCGCCATAGTTAAAATCAAACCAATTGAACCGGCGAACTTTGTATGGACAATTGTTGGCGCAGTAACGTGTTCCGACACAACGATTGTAGATCTGTGAGTTTAGTCCTTCATCGCTATGAACGGTAGCCAATACAGGGCAAACCGTTTCGCAAGGAGCATTTTCGCAATGTTGGCAAAGCATGGGTTGATGGACAACCTGGGGCCGATCTGGGCTACCTGAGTAGTAGCGATCAATTCGAATCCAGTGCATGATTCGCCCACGCCAGACGTTTTCTTTCCCTACCACCGGTATATTATTCTCCGACTGACAACCAATAACACAGCCTTGGCAGCCAGTGCAGGCAGTTAGATCAATGTTCATCGCCCATCGATAACCTTTGTATTCGTGTTTAGGCCAAAGAGTAACAATGTGAGCGTGATCTTCGTTTCCTGCTTTTGGATTCTTTTTGTACTCGCCTAAAGTAGCTTCTCTAATAATAGGGCGGCCTTCTAATGACTGATTCTCTTGCGCCGAAGCCAATCGGTATTTAGCCCCGGTCTTTGTAACCGTTGCCGGAATTCCCGCAAGCACCACTCCCGCTTTTCCGAAATCGGTTAAATGACTTACGGATTTTCCAACTCCTGAACCAACGGAGCCGGCATGGGTGCGCCCATAACCTAAAGCGACGCCAATGGACTTGTCATGCATTCCCGGCTGAACGTGAATGGGAAGTTCAATCACACCCTTGTCGGTCGAGATACGAACTACATCACCTTCTTTTGTATTTAGGGCTTTGGCTGTTTTTGGCGACAGGGTTGCGTAATTGTCCCATACGATTCGAGTTAATGGATCCGGTAGCTCTTGCAGCCAAGGATTATTGGCCGACCTTCCAGTACCTAAACTGACCTTTTGATAAAATGTAAGGGAAAGCTTCTCTGACGAGTTAGGGACCGAAACCTGCGAAAGCGCCTGGGTTTTGAAAACTCGCGACGGCGACATTCGTTTTCTTGCACCAGATTTTCCAGCGACATCAATAATACCGTCTCTGAGGGCTGATTCCCAAAACAGGTCAAACGCGACGACTCCGCCGGCTTGGCGATAAACTGAAGTTTGCCAACGGGAAACCAAATAGTCATGGTAATTGGCGACCGAACCAAGCTTTGAACCCTTTGAGAGACTGATCAAAGAATCTTCCATCGCTCTTGTGGAATAAATCGGTCGGATGGTGGGTTGACGTAGACTGAAGACACCTTTTTGTGGCTCCGCATCGCCCCAAGATTCCAGAGGATGATTATCGGGCATAATCATATCCGCTAAAACCGCTGTTTCATCGGCCCGATCAGAAAAACTCAAAATGAAATCAACTTTCGAAGCGGCTTCTTTAAATCCTAAAGAATCGGGCAAGTCGTAGGCAGGATTCACGCCATGAATCAGCAACGCTTTAACTTTTCCCGCTTTCATATCACTAATCAGAGTGGCGATATCATCAACACTGAGTGCGGTTTGTTGACTCGGGCTTTGAGAAGAGTCAACAGTCAAGCCGTCATTGCCCAGAATAGAGTTAAGAAAATTCGCTGCCACTTGAAGGCTTAGACCATTTTGTGAAACAGATTGCGTGGAGCCCGCTAAAACCAATGATTTGCCCCGCGATTTTGCAAGGGATTGGGCGGCCTTAGTGATGGCGTCGGCGCTTATTCCACAAGATTCAGCAACCGATGCCGGCGAGAATTTTGAAACTATGGATTTTGAATCCCCTGGAGCCGAAAATCCGTGTTTGGTGATTAACTCGTGCGCAATGCTTAAGGCAATGGCGGCGCCATGCTCCGATCGAATCGCGACGCGCTCGTCGGCATTAGCACCAGTAACGGTCATGACTGATTCAAAACAAATAAGTTTCGACATTTTAGGCGATGATTCAGACACTTTTCTATTTTTGCTGAATTGCTTGGTAAATTCGACGGGGCTGAGCCAAGTCCCTAAAAAGTCGGCGTCGATACTTAAAATGACTTCTGAATCTTCAAAGCGAAGTCTTGGAATAACCGCAGTTCCGTAAGAGACCTGCTGGCCTTGAGCTACAATCGAAACGCCGGAAGAATCGTAAACCACGTGCTTAGCCCCAGAAAAGGCACCCAAAAAATCATTAATGAGAGCATTGCGTGTCGGGCTAGAATTGGGTCCAGTTAAAAATCGAACACCGGACTTGGTAGCTTTTAGTTTTTCAAGGGCTTTTTTGTCAGCCGAATCCCAGTCAGTGGCTTCGATTTTTCCGGAGCCGCGAACAACAAATACGGGGTTTCGCAGTCTGTCCGGATCATAAAGGTTTAATATAGAAGACTGCCCAACGGCGCATAGGCCTCCGCGATTTAAGGGATGATCAGGATTGCCTTCAAGTTTGATGGGGCGACCTTCTCGGGTCTTAACTAAAATCCCGCAGGCCGCAGCACATTCTCCGCATGTTGAGGCATAGTAGTTTGCTTTGCCATTCACGGCGTCGGCCGGCTGATTAACATAGGGCATGATCTTTTCAAATGGCTGAGGGAAGCACGCGGAGCTCGCGAGAGCCGAACTTGCGGCCATGAGCTTCATAAAATCTCGGCGCGATGTGGAGTCGTTACTTTCTTTTTGCAGTGGCGAAGTGACAAATTCCCCTTGAGCCTTTTGTATAAAGGTAGGGTCGCTGCTGAATTCCGAAAGCTTTGTCCAGTATTTGGTATCTGTTGTGTTCGATTCCATTTGTCTCAACTCCTAGCGGTGACAGGTGTCGCAGCTGGTTGGCGCGTTGTACTCTGGTTGGCGGTGACAGTTCACGCACCAACCCATGGTCAATGGGGCCACTTGTTTTATGCGTTCCATATTTTGAACATCACCATGGCAAGTCTGACACTGAACCCCACGAGCGATATGACGTTTGTGATTAAAGAACGTAAAATCCGGAAGGTCATGAACTTTAATCCAGGGAATGGGCTTTCCAGCGTCATAGCTTTCAGTCAGTTGCTTAATGTAAGGACTTTCAGTCTTTACAAGTCTGTGGCAGTTCATGCACACGTTCATGGCTGGCACACTGGCGTGACGGGATTTTTCAACCGTCGTATGGCAGTACATGCAAGGGATATTAAATTGGCCTGCATGTCGTTGATGACTAAATGGAATCGGCTGAGCCGGCGCATAGCCTTGGTTCTTGCCTGGGGAGAGCGCGAACGTGGCTCCACCAGCGACAAGAACAAGCGCAACAAAACCAGCGAGTAGTTTCAAGCTTGTGGCAGATTTCATGCGAATCTTCAGTCCTTGTTATGACGAGGTTGTCAATCTCAATACTTGTCTGTATACGAAAGCACAATGGCACAAAGTAACGACGAAATCAAAATCATTTCTGCAAGGGTCGTGAATCGAAATCGCGATGTCAAAAAGTTGGATCCTTCAGTAGAGAAACCTCTAACCGAAGTTCCAATGACTTCCAACGAGGCACCGGTTGGGCGCCGAAGTTTTTGGAGCGAAATCTTAAGAGTGTCTTCAAGAGCGTCGACTGAATTTTTACGAGAAATGAATTTCTACAAAAATAAATCAGATTGAATCAGTCCAGATTTGTGAACGCCGCTTCTACTTTGATTCTGAGCGATAACGCAATCCAGCAATGATGACGTATAAAACCTGAATTCCGAGAATGGCCGCCACGTATCCAACGCCACCGGCGCCAAATCCGTAAGAGTGCAGGCCCTGGCCCAAGACAAAGTTAACCCCGTACCAAGCCATAATGACTGACGCGTAACAAAGAACCGAGGCCGCATGAAGGCCAAATACTTTTATCCACCCCGTAAACCGCCCATGAAGCACCGCAAGATATGTTAGGTCGGCAATAAGTGCCCAAGTTTCTTTTGGGTCCCATCCCCAAAACCGACCCCAAGAATAATCGGCCCAAACACCGCCCAAAATAGTTCCAGCCGTAATGAGCAAAACTCCAATTTGTATGGACTTGTAACTATATAAGGCCAGAGCTTGAAGCCTCTCTTTATGTTTTTGGGATTGGCCTGTGATGTAACTCCAAAGTGCGATGTTTCCGAGGCCCGATGCTAATGTGAAGGCGGCGTAACTTAACGTAATCGGCAGCACATGAATGGTGAGCCACAGATTGCTTTTCAAAACCGGTTCTAAGGGCCGAATGCTTCGATCTAAGACCGCCGGCGCCAAATCCGTAACAAGCAAGGCCAAAGTGGCCATGACCGCAGAGGCTAATCCCACATAGTGCTTCTTGTACTTGGCCTCTAAAATAATTCCGAAGACCGTAGTGCCTAACGCCACCCAAATGACCGACTCATACATGTTCGAAACGGGCGGGCGACCGGCCAATACACTTCGAAGGGCAAAACCAAAAACTTGAATGGCGGCGGACCCAATCCAGGCCGCCCACGCTATTTGGCTCCAAAACTTACGATGAGGTGCCACAATTCGAAATCCAAATCCGAGCGCTGCAATCAGGCATAGCACTGAAGCCCATGCAAACGGATGCATGCGGTTAAAAAGAATCTCAAGAGTCAACAGCCCCGCAGTCGGGTAGTGGGCTCCTTGAGTTTTGGCAAAGTTCCGAAAGTTTTGAACCGCCTCACTAAAATATTTAGAATCCTCTTTGGTAATACTGCTGACGTAGCCTTCAGCGATTTTGTTAAAAGCTTCGCGGGATTCGCCCTTGGCGTCGGCTATGGAAAGCCAATCGGGACTGAGTGCCTGAGGGTAGAGCTTAAACGCTCGCCCAGAAATAATCTCTTGATAAAAATACATCTGATTGCTGAGTCGATTGACTGCGGTAAAAAATGTATCGAGTTTTTTCTTATCTTTAGTTAGTTCGTTAAGCTGATTAAAAAGCGGGCCTAGCTTTGGGTTCTGAGTCAGCTCTTTAGGACTAAAAAACTGTCGTTCAGTCGGAAGTTCTAATGCCTTTTTGAGCTCAAGATGCTTGATCTGAAAAAAACTTTGATCGGCCCATAGATCGGGCAAAAACAACCAAGACAAGACAAGTTCTGCCGGGCGTTTGGATTGAAATTTAGCTGATCCTGTAATCAGCATCACCGATTCTCGTGCAAAGGTGTCGATGGGCTTAATACGCCCGCCGTCTTGAATAGGTGTGCGTTCAATTTCACTGACGTCAAACTTGAAATTGGTCGAATTCACCTGATGGGGATTTTGAGCCAGGGTTTGACTGGTGATCAAAAGACAAAGACTTGCTAAAAAAAGTTTCATGGGTTGGTCCTCGATTTGCGGCTCCAAACCGGCTTTATGTAGAACATCGTGATTATACCTATCACGATCGCCAATGAGCCTAGGTATTTTAATGGGCGTCCGGGATCATAATTGACTGAGAAAACTGAGATTGCGGGTTCGCCTCTTTCGTTCATTTCGTAGCTCGATTGATAAAACGTATAGCCACCATAATGAAGTGGTTCATTCATTGAAATAACTGTTTTTGGACCGCCCACGACGGTAACGCTTGATTCGTAAGAAGCCGGAAGGTTTGTGCCCCCGTACCGTTGAATCTTAAATTGATCGAGCTTGAGCTGGAAACCCAAACTGTAACGGCGAAGGGTATAGCTAACAAAATAGGTCGAATACTGGCCTTTAATTTCATGGGGTTGTCCCAACTCGAACCAAGATTCATTGCTCCCTACGCGAACCTTGATGGCCCGGGGGGCTAAGGTGTCGGTTATGGGAGCCAAAAGATAACTCACGTCGGTTTGAGACCTGGGAATAAATTGTTCAAGTGATACTTGAAGGTTCATCCAGCCCGTATCGATTGTTTGTCCTGGTTTTATTTCCCCTGATTTAAGAGGTTTGGTTTGGCGCATCGAAAATACTGTGTAACGTAAGGTGGTCGGGTTTTTTGGATCCCATGAAAAAGCGAGATGGTTTGATGGAGCCGGTGGTATGGGTACGGGACCGGCGACAAAGCTTACCTGAGCGGGTCCTAAATCATAAAAGGCGGGAAGCTTTCCATCGAGTGTGAGCCACTCTTCAACCTTAACTTGATTATTGAATAGTTTAAATTTGAGGGCGGGGAGTGCGTTGTCTAGAGTTGAATTTTGAGTCTTCACTTGTCTTTGTGCTCGGGGGAGAAAGTCAACGACGTGAAGTTCATCTTTATCCACCAAGGGGAGAGAAAATGCCTTTCGGTTTAGGTTCAGACCCGCAAACTCAATGGGTTTTTGATGAATCAGTGCAAAGGGCTTTCCATCGACATTTTGATAAACCACAAGTTCTGTGTCTTGAACCAAAACCGCATCGCCGGTTTCGCCAATGGCTAGCGGCAAGCTCCCATCAATGCCCCTTTGTTGGGTGATAAAAGATCCAATGATGAGAAGAATGATTCCCAGGTGGGTGATAGCAAATCCGGTGTGATGCCTTTTGAGCGGCATTCGATCAATGACCGCGCAGGCCAGATTCACGATTAAAGTGAACATTAATAGGGTTGTGGGCCAACCTTTGAAAATGAGTCTTTGAGCTTCGGGAGTCCCGTATCTCGACTCAATGATTGTTCCCCACGCAAAGACAAACGCCATCGCCAGGAGCAGCAGCACTGCCAGCTTAATAGACGAGCAAAAATCGAAAATAGCGATGAGAAGGCGTTTCATTGTTAGTCAGAGAAACTTACGCCACACCTTAGTCTTGAAGCAAAACAAATTGTTTTGCACAAAGACTCGACCTTGGACAGTCGCGTCAGTCATCAAACCGGCCGATAAATGAATTGTATGACTAGACGTTTTAAATCAGACCGAAAATCCATGGCCGAGGTCTATGCCCTCAACGTCAAAAATATTCAAACTGGCGAGGTCTACTTTTCTCGGGCAGCCATTGTGGATGTGAGTCCTACCGGGTGTCTGTTGAAAGTGGAGCGAGGCGATATTCTTTCTCCTTCGTTAAGATCTACTTTAACTTTGTCTTCTATTCATGATGTAGGAGTGGGGTTCACCATTGAAATCATGGACACTTATCTTGAGGGTGTGGTGACCCGGACGAAGCCCGAAGGTAAGGGATCTTTTGTCGCAGCCGTTGACTTTCGCGACGATGCCCCCGAATACTGGCGCAACGCATTATTTGATATTTTACCCGAGTCGCGCGACTTCGACGACCCGGACGACGACTCTGGTGAAGGCTCTGGTTTGAAGTAACAAACTTACCCTTTGTTCGTTACTCTTTTTCCTGTTCCCATCTTCTCCCTAGGTTTATAAGCGGTTTGCAATATTAACCCCCTAAACCGAAGGAGTAGATTATGCGTTTGATCCCATATGTGCTGACCCTGTTGCTTGCCTCTCAGGCTCAGGCCTCAGTAATCGAGTTAACTAAAACCGGAAAAGATCTCGATGGAGTGGCCCTTAGCTCAAAAGCCATTGTGAAAATTGATGGTCGAGAAACCTCGCTGACCACCATCGGGGCAGGGTTGAGATCTAAAAAGATCTCGTTTGCTTTACCCTCTGTAAAAGTCTATGTGGCTCAGCTTTTCTTGTCTCAGCCCGAAAGTTTTGTTCGCCTCGAGGATCAGGCGCTGAGCTCAGCCAATAAAAGCACTGTCTTTGCGATTCAATTAAGTTTTCTTAGAGCCGTTGAAGCTGAAAAAGTCATGGTGGCCTTTCGCGACAGCCTCAAAGCCAATGCGGTGGACTTTTCAAAAGGCGAAGTGGCTGAGTTTCTCAGAGCCGTTGAAAAAGGCGGCGAAGCTCAATCGGGCAAAAATCTAGTCATCGTTGGTGAGAGACTTTCTGACGGAACTGAAGTGATTCACTACGAAACCACCGGTGAAAAGCTTTATTCAGTCGTTGGAGCTCCGGGATTTATGAATAAGATTTTGTCCATTTGGCTTGGAGTGCCAGCAGATGGCGGCTTGAAAGACTTGCGTAAAGCCCTTGTTGGAGGTGCGTGATGAAAAAGATTTCTGTACTCGTTTGTTTAGTGGCGTTGGTTGGTTGTGAAGCAAAAGAAGCTTTGAACGCCACCAAAGGCATGCCTGGTGAAATGCGTGTGATGCAAAATGAAATGGTAAAAACCAACGAAGCCGTGAGACTTCAGAAACTTGCCCTTTCTTTGGATCGCATGTTCTCAGATCAAAATACTGACATTATGACTCCCCCTCCGTCGGGAATGTTGTCCGGTGCTAAGAAGTTTGCGGAATTCGCCACTTCTCAGGAGCTGATCGAGCAAGTCTACGCTTGGCTGCTTGAAATCAATGAACAAGTTCCGGATGAGTCTTTGAGAGTGAACGGATCATTTCCCAAAGAAGTGGTTCAAAGAGTTGATTTTCAAAAAATGCAAAGGCTTGTGGCCATCCAGGCCGTCGCCGGTTTTACTCCGGATTTTAAAGTTCGAGAAATCGTTGACGTCCAGATCCAAAGTGGTGGGGTTTACCAAGAAGCCGCTTATACTTTTTTGGCGGCCCGCGGATTTTTTATTGCTGATTATTTAGTGAGCCGCAAGATTTTGAGCCGAAAAGTAAATAATCTTGAAAAGCTCAACTCTGGCTTAAGCGAGCTACGCAATCTTAAGTATATCTTTGATTTAGGATTGGGTGAGCGCGTGGCTTTAAAAGTGACCGGATTCTTGGATCCCAGTAAGAACATAGATCTGGTTCTTGATCCGGGCATAGTGGGGTCTTTGAGAGAGTCACTGTTAAGTAGCGCTTCAGTCGATATGGAAGAGAAGTATCGCACTGGAGAATTGACTAAGACGGTGCGAGCTCTCGAAAGTCTCTAATCCCTATTTAAATTGATTGGCGAATGAAAGGCACCATTTACTGGTGCCTTTATTTTTGTTCGAAGCCCCTTGAGATCAAAAAAGTACTGAGAAAGCCAATGGCCAAGACCGCAAGGGGTGCCATGAGACCAATAATGCCAGCATGGCCAACTTCGGGATGCGAGAGAGCGACCGGAAGTCTTGTGGCCGGAAAGGCCGCACATCCAATAAGTCCGATTCTTAATGGCCACGGGGACCAAGTCTTGTTTGCCAAGAGTCCGACGACTCCGGTTAAGAGAATGGCGCCGGGAATTAAAAAGAAATAAATCCCGTCGGTCCAAGCAACCGGCGAGTTAGCAAAGGACTCTCTGGTAGCCCAAGCGCCGTATCCTAAAATGATATAAAAAAGGGACAGCAGTCCGAAGACTGTGCCCCATAGCATTCGGATCATCGTTTAGAAGGTTTCAATAGCCACTCTTTGCCAACGGCCAGAACAAACGCGCACATGATGGCAAAAATGAAATATGCAAACACAGGACTTGAGCTTAGATCTCCGACTGATTGACTGAGATCTAATTTCTTCATCAATCCTTCGTTGAGAGCTCCGAGAGCAACAGCTATCCCCGCAATGGCGCCGCCGGCAATGAGACCCGAAGAAAGCAGGACCCCTGGTGAGGAATCCGAATCTTCAGATGATTTCTTGGACGATCGATCAACAATCCATCGAATCAGGCCACCAAAAAATATTGGGGCAGACGACGAAATGGGGAGATAAACTCCAACGGCAAACGGCAATGATGCAATTCCGCAAAATTCTAAAACCACAGCGATGAATACCCCCAAGAGGACCAAGCCCCAGGGTAATTTTTGAGTTAAGATTCCATCGATGATGAGTGACATCAAACGAGCCTTCGGCGCATCGTATTTTTGAACCGGAGTGCCGTCGTCTCGCGCTTTGAGGGCTCCATTGATACCTGGATCCACGAGATAGGCAATTTCCCCTTTTTCATTTAACAGGTATTTGCCCGGTTCAACGCCGTTTGTAGGTTCAGTTAAATGCATTGAATAATAGCTTCCTGAATCTCGTGTGCTGTCAGGACCATGGAGCTTATGATCGGCTGATCCTAGTTTAGAAACGTCAAATGTAACGCCGGGGAAGCTTCGCTTTGAGTAAATTGTCGAGGCGTCAATTAAAACCAAGATCGTATAACCAATCACAAGGGCCGAAGTGAGTGAGCCTACCAAAATTCCAATTTGTTGAAGTTTCGGGGTTCCGCCCACAAGATATCCTGTTTTAAGATCTTGCGAAGTCGTGCCTCCGTTTGAGGCCGCAATGCAAACGACCGCGGCGATACTTAAGGCGGTGACACGGTATTCAGGTCCGATCCAACCCATCAAAACAAAAATCAGACAGGTGATAAGTAAGGTCGCAACGGTCATGCCCGAAATGGGATTTGATGATGATCCGATCTCACCAGTGAGTCGCGATGACACTGTAACAAACAAAAATCCAAAGAAAACAACAAGGAGTCCGCCAAGTGGGTGCTGCACGTTGAGCTGAGGAGCAACGGTGATGGTGAACACTAATCCAATGATGCCAAGAACGACAAAGCGCATGGATAGATCTTGTTCGGTGCGCTTTTTACTTTTGGTTCCAACGCCGGCTGCTCTCAAGTTGCCGAGACCTGAAACAAATGCTTTTGCGATTACCGGTAAACTTTGAAACAGGCTAATGATGCCGCCGGCTGCCACTGCGCCCGCACCGATATAAAGCACGTAGCTCTTCCAAATCTCATGAACACTCATTTGAGAGATAAGTTTTGTTGCTGGGAAAATTGGTGCTGCCAACCCTCCGCCAAATAGAACTATGGCTGGTGTCAGCACAAACGCGGACAAGATACCGCCAGCGATCATGATTCCAGCGATGCGGGGACCAATAATATATCCCACACCAAGTAACTCTGGAGAGACTTCCGTAGAAAAATAAGAGCCCTTGTAAGTTGAAAAAATCTTTTCGGGCACGTCAGTCCAAAGCTTCATGCCTACGTTGGCGAGTTTATAGAAAAAGCCAAAGAAAAAGCCGGTGAATACGGTCAAAGCACTAGTGCCGCCTTTTTCTCCGGAGATCAGGACGGCTGCGCAGGCAGTGCCCTCGGGGTAAGCTAATTCTTTGTGGGCTTTAACAATGAGGGCGTAGCGAAGGGGAATCATCATTAAGATGCCAAGAAGTGAACCAAGAATGGCGACGAGGGCCACACGGGTGAGCTCCATGTCGTATCCTAAAATCAACAGGGCCGGCATGGTGACCGCAACACCGAATGCAATCGATTCTCCGGCAGAGCCCGTGGTCTGGACGATATTGTTTTCGAGAATACTGGCCTTACGCGTGCCCAGTACTTTTGCCAGTCCTCGGAATATGGTGATCGAAAGCACCGCAATGGGTATGGAAGCACTAACGGTCATTCCGACTTTAAGCGCCAGATAGAGTGAAGATGCGCCAAAAATAATACCCAGGAGCACGCCCATAATGAGAGGAAAAGGGGTGAGCTCGGGGAGTTTGGCTGTATCGGCTACAAATGATTTATGTTGAACGTCAGATGCCACAAGGCCTCCTTTGGTTACAAAGGCGACCATGGTGCCTGATTTACTCAAGCTGCGTCAAGTCTGATATTTAGTTCGAAAGCTCTTCAACGGCTGAGGTGCAGTCCTTAGAACCCGCGAGGCCGCCTAGGCGCAGAAATCGAAGAGATTTTTCCTTCTTCTTTGGAGCCTCTTCCATGGCAATACCCTTCATTCGGTTGCCTGCGCCGGCGTTCGGAGTTTCTGTTGGCGGATCAAGCGCCAGGGCCAGTGCTTTCTCAGCCTCAGTTTTATAAGGAACGGCAGCCCTCAAAGCTTCTCGCAGTTCTCTCACCTCTCGAGGGGACATGGCTGGGTTAATCAGCTCTTCAATGGCCTTTTCAATGGCTGAAATCCCACCGGATTGAGTGAGTGCTGAACCGGCCGCTGCCAACTGGGGGGCCAGTTCTTTTAACCAAGGGTGAGCCCCTTGCGCGGCCGCCGCCTCCAGTGAGGCCAAAATCACCGCTTTTTCTTGGGCGCTAGTGGCTTTTTTGAGGCGCTCGCCAAGGACGCTACGAGCGAGCTGTTGGGATGCTAAATGGAAATCTAAAAAGTCCCGTATCAAGCCGAGGCGATCTTCCGGAGCGAGGCGACCGAGGAGTCTTTCAAATTCGAAAGATAAATAGTTAGCCGCCGTAACCTGGTTTTGAAGGTTCGATTTCATTTCAGCCAACCCTGTTTCCATGGAGGCGATAATTTGAGCCGCCGCTTCAGGGGGGAGCCCTTTGGTGGCTTCCGCGGGATTTTTCTTGATGGCTTCTAATCGCTGAGTGCCCATGTGAACCTGTTGAGCCATAGAGTCGGTTTGGAGTCTCAGCTGATCATAGAGGGCCATCAGTCTGAGGACCGGATGCTTCATGACCGCTATTGGGTTTGATTGGGCGTAATACAAAATGTTGAGCGATCGGATATTTGAGAACGGATGGGTTTGGCCCAGCTCTCCGTTCAAGATCTCGGCTCTTAACTCAGGGGAGTTTGTTCGATAAAACTCTTCAACCGCCTGGGTTTTGGCTTTAATCATGGCATCAATATCGTTTGTCTTTTCTGGTCCTCCAGCAAACACCATAAATGTTGATGCTGCTTTTTTCGGATCCGTTCCGGCCGCCAAGGCAAACCGATCACAAGATGTTTCTTGCTCTTTTCCTACGATGAACCCGGCCAAAAGAAGATTTTCGAGTAAGAACTGAGCATCATATCGAATCACTCGATTGGGAAGATTAGCTCTTAACGTCGTGAGGGATTGAAGGAGTCGTGCTGGGACCTCGAGCCGATTGAGATTAGAAATCAGACGGTCCATGTAAGAGGCAATAATGCTAATGGCCTCTTGGGGATTTTCTTTATAAATTTCATTTAAGCTCTCAACCATGACGAAGATAGCTTTATTAAAGAGCCTTCGGTTCATTCGCTGAAGAGAATTGACGCTTTGATTGGCGCTCAAAGCCGCATCATGAGGGAATACGATCTTGTACATTTCTTCTAAGTATTTCTCGCGAATCTTTGCGTAATCGGAGGCTTCAAACTGGTCTTCCATTCCTGAACCCATAAAAACGTTCATCAGAAGAAGATTCATGGCCGACATTTTGATACCTTGGAGAATGTGCTCATTTACGACGTGTGCCATCTCATGGGACATCACGGCTCTGAGCTGTTCGGCATCAAGCTTTGCTTTGAGATCGGTAAATACGACGACGACCGTATTATCTTTTGTGGTGGCCATGGTGTAGGCGTTAATCGGGCCTTGAGCCACATACACTCGGAGATTAGATATCTGCTCTTTGCTATAGCCCAAATCGCTTGCAACATTTTCGGCAAGCAGACGAATATCACCATAAACACTTGAAGTCGCTTCGGTCATTCCAAGAAGCCCGCGATTAATGGCCTCTTTAACGTTATTTTTAGCTACGATATCAAATAGCGGGGAGACGTGGGCGATCATGGGATTGGTGCTAAGCCCAATGTGCATTTGCAAATCCACGGGCGTTCGAAGCAAATTCATCTGGGCGGCTTTAAAGCTTTCTGAAAGCTCCGATGAAGCCATGAGCTCGGTCAAAAGCTGGGTCGCCTTTTGATGAACTTGAGTCTGATCTTGGTTCTGAGCGTGTGCAAACGTGCCTACCGCCATACTCAGAGCAAAAAGTAAACGAATCCCCATTCCCATTTATCTAACCTCCCCAATTGCGCTTGGTTTTGCGCAACACGCAAACACGTGTAAGGGAGCCGAGAGAGCAAGGGGCGTGCCGCTTTAGACATTCTTGAATTTACTATTGTTGAGTTATTTTAGCATTTTAGCGGCATAATTGTTTGATGATAAGACAGGGCTTTGTAAAAAGTTTAGTTGGAAAGGTAATTTTTAAGCGACTTTAGAGGGAGAGGTTTGAATCTCTGCGTGCACAATGCGGTGAAGTAGACAGTAAGTGAAGAAGTTTTCCCGGTCTTCGGCCTTAATGTACACGTACTCGATTCCGTATTTCAAAAGCTTGAGATAGGTTTTCTCGGTTAACTCAGCGCCCTTTCGAACATAACGGATAAATTTGTTATTTTTTGGTAGGTAAATGTGAAGGTCAAAGTTCAGAGTGGAGTTAGCAACGACATCTTTGGCCAGGTCCACTCCAAAGATATCGCCGCGTTTGTTTTCTTTTAGCTGAGGGATTTGATCAAGAGCCAAATAGGTGATGGCATAGACAAATCCTTGGTGCTCCACCCACACGTGAAAATCGGCCTCGCGAAGGGCCCATTCAGAAAACTTAATTGAACTGAATGTTAATGTGCGAAGAACCGTAGGTTTAAGCGGTTCCTCTCGATCTTTCATTTGCTTTTCGAGAGTTTCCCAAAATTTTTCGCAAAAACTCAGGTTTGGTTTAGCGTCGCTGGTACAAATGGCTAAATAACCTTTAAACCGAAATGTTTCGACAGTCCCGGCAACCGCCATGACAAATTCTTTTAAGGGTTTTTGTTTTTTGCCACTGGGGTGAGCAGCGTAGGCTAGCGAGTCTTTAACGGCTTGCATGAGTATTGAGGTCTTTCCTCTATGAATTTGAGCGACGGGCTCAGGAAGTGAGTCGGGCTCTTCAATAGGACGACTCGGCGACACTGCTGGTTCGGGACTATTTTCTTGAAATGGGGAAGCAGACTTGGCGGCTGCGGCCGTAGGCTTGGAAGTCTGCTCAGTGCCGGAATCAGTGGGAGTGGGAGTGGGAGTGAGTTCATCGGAAATCGCTTCCACCTTGAGCTGCTCGGCAAGATCAGCAATCTCGGCAGTATCGCTGGACGCTTCAGCACCAGGAGCCGTGTCTTCGAAATCTTCTTCAAAATCCGACATGATATTTGATTCAATGTCGGCAAATTCCTTTTCAAGCAGAGCCTGTTCCTTTTCGGAATCGAAGGTCTCTTGGATGACGGCATCTCCGCTGAAATCTTCGTGGAGTTGAGGTTGAGTATTAGATGCTATGTTGTGATTTTCAGAGACGCCGTGGTCAACTTGCTTTTTCCATGAATGTTCGGAGTAGAGTTGGCCCGAATTCTCCATGCCCGCCCAACGTTTGGACTGGGAATCGTAGCTAGGAGCATTGGGTCCTTTGAAATAGAAAACAGATTTTTTTCCGTCTGGAGAAGTTGAAACACCTTTCCATACGGCCTGATCAGGGGAATCTGAATTCCCTTCAACGCGCTCCCAACTTGTCTCAGGCGGAATATCACCGGGTTGCAAATCTTTATTAAGGGCGTCCGCTTGCGACTTCAAAAATTCTTGTCGCCGCTGGGATCGAGTGAGGCGGTCTTTGCTGGCGCGCTCTTGCTCCTTTTTTCTGAGCAATGCCTGAACGCGCATGTGAATTCCAGGCCCGGTAATGGGAGCAAGTAAGGTATTAGGAATGCCGCTTCCCATCAGGGACGCTGAAGTTTTTGTTGATGTGTCTTCTGCAAAGGCAATGACGACGCAGTCAAAGCTGTCATGCAAGAGCTTGTAAGCCTTTCGGACGTTGGTTTTTTTAAGATTCCAGCTGATTAAAACAACGTGTGGCTTAATCTTCTGAATCTTTTTAAGTGCCTCAATGATTTGATTGGATGTTGCGACTTGGTACCCGCGACGCTGTAAGAAAATGAGACTGTTTTCAATGCTGCGGCGATTGTTTGAAATAGCCAGAATTCGCGTCGGACCATTGGATTCCGAAGGGTTTTGATTTTCGGACCCTTGAGATGAATCGGGCGGAGGAGTGCCTGAAGAGTTATTCTCCTCGTTCATGTGGTAACGAAGTTTTCTTTGCGATGGTGCCGCCAACGAAGGTTCCTCGCTAAAAAGCAGTTTTGTAAGTACTTAATCGGAGTCTCAGAAAGATTGCTTAACTAGTGAAAAGCACTGGAAGAACGGTCGTTCAAAACACTGTTTGATGGATCAAGGTGGCGGCTAATTTTGAAGTGCGAAAATCCACGTCATAAGTCGGGTTTAACTCATAAACTCCAAGCAATTTGATGCTCCATGAAGCCTTAATAAAATAAATGGCCTTCAGAACTGTGGTCGGGTCTAGACCAATTGGAAAAACCTGACTTGCCGCCGGAGCAAATGCCGAAGAAAACCCATCGACATCGAGACTTAGGAAAAAGCTGGACGTTGGCCGAGCGGTCTTTAAAATGAATTGGCTGATTGTTGAGAACGCATCTGAATGGAGCAAGTCCTCAAGCGCCAAAATCTGAGCGCCGCGCTCTTTGATCCAGTTGAGATGGACGGATGAATTGCACCAAGGTTGAATTCCAATCTGAAGCAAATCAAATCGACCCGCGTACTCGTTGAGCAAGCGAAAAAATGGAGTTCCACTATTTGGTCCCGAATCGTTAGGCCTGACATCAAGATGAGCATCAAAGTTGATGATGATCGGATGCAATCCGGAGCGTTCGCAGTGTTCAATGAAGGCTGCTCCGTCGGAGAATGCGTAGTCGTGACTTCCGCCTAAAGTGATCAGTGGAGCGGCGGATTTTAATATTTCGGAGCAACTCAATTTTGCCCGATCATGGCGCTCGAGTAGAGACCCTTCGAGTGATAAATTTCCTACGTCGTGGATGATCAGATCTCGCTGAGGGATTGTGAGTCGATAAAGCTGTTTTCGAATTTCTGTTGGTGCGAGAGCGGATCCGACGCGACCACCATTGAGCTTAGTGCCTTCATCATCGGGATAGCCCATGATGACGGGGCCGTTGTTTAGTGAGGCCAAATCTGATTTTGCGACGGCAATGTCTCCGATTCGCGGATCCTGGGGATCATTTTTACTAAAAAAAAGTGATTGATCAGTTGATTCAAATTTTAATTTCATTGGCGGTATCCGAATTTTTGTTTGAGCAACGGTTGGTGTTTGCGAAATCCTTTGAGCAAATCAGTTTGAAGTCTAGTTAGGGTTTCAGTGTCATAAAAGCGAGTCAGTTGCTTGAGAAGGATCACCGCGCTGTTGACGTCTCTAAGGTCAATGCCTTCGGGGCCCGGGTGTCCATTTGCCCTTTGGTTGTGATAATTTTTCAATGGCACAGCAAGACCGGCCGCTTTAAGCCCAAACGCGCGAGCCGCCGTCGCCTCGCAAGTACCCCCATCCATTAGTCTTCGCTGAAACTTAAAATTCTTTTTGCTTATGGATTTGGCGCATTGATCGAGCTGACGAATAATTTCGGAATCATAGAGGGAGCGCTTGTCTCCGAGCCTAATAACACAGCCTTTTCCGGGACGAGCACCCGGAAGTTGGCGGCTAGCCTCAAGAGAGAGAACCCACGAATCTCGGTGAAATTTTATTTTGTTAAACAAATGAATTGCTCCCCGAAATCCAACTTCTTCGGCGCGAGTAAAAACACCAACGATTTGATGTGAGCCGCGATTCTTTAATGCTTTTAAAACTTCAAGAATAATGACGACTCCAGATAAATCATCGGCGGCCCTTGTGGTGACAAGATTTGAATTAATTTTGGCTCCAGGATAGTCAAAAGCCCCAAAGCAGCGGTTATTTAGTTTGGAACTCTTTTCTAAGAGTTTCAAGGTTAACACGTGTTTTTTATTAATTTTTGCAATTTGCGCGCGGGTGCTCCAGTGAGGTCGATCGGGGTCAAAAATACGGACAAATGCCTTTTCAGATTTTGGAGGTCTCCCGCCGTGCCATTGGGCGGTCCAAAAGCCTAAATTTTGGCGCTTAATCAAATGAAATCCAGGGTGATCGGTATGTGCCATTAAAACAATCTTCCCTCGATTGCGCAATTGGCGTGCGTGAGTCACTCCAGCAATAATTTGACCGAGGGAATCTTTGAAATACGGGATGTGATTTTGTCTGAGAATTTTCTCAATCGTGTTGAGAACAAAAAATTCTCGAAACGGTGCTGTGGGCTCATTGAAAATCGCCGTCAGGGTTTTAACGGTAGAATTCATCGTAGGTCTCCGAGAGCTTCGGGGACGCGAAGAATTTTTTCTATAAAGTTCAGTGATTGACGCTGTTGGAGTCCGCGAACTTTGGACTTTCTGAGTTTTTCTAAAATGGCCTGGTAAGTTTCTTTCATAAGAGCCACGCAAAAGCGGCTTCCATCGTTTGTTAACAGGGGGATTCCAGGCTCCGCCAATCGGTACTGACTTTCTGCCATGCCGATGAGCTTCCCTTGAGCTAGAAGACATCTTTCCCAAGGAAAACCGACTGGAATATCTTTTTGGCCCAGCTGCAAAATGATTTCTTCAGAAAGACCTAGATCGACTAACCAAGATTCGGGCAAATACACACGCCCTCGAGCAGCATCTTCTCGGATGTCCCGGGCGATGTTCGTGAGTTGCATGGCATTTCCGAGGGCTTGAGCGGGCTGCTGCCAGTCGCCGCGAGCTCCAAAAACATAAGTCATGATCAGCCCAACGCAACCGGCGACATAGTAACAATATTCGAGAAGGTCAGCCTCATCTTCGGGTTGGTTAAATTGAGAGTCGTAAATCATTCCCTTTAGAAGATCTTCGAAAAGTGTTCGCGGGATGTCATAGCGTGCGATTGTTTGTTCAAAGGCCGCCTCAAACGGCAAAACAAAGCGTCCCAACTGATGAGCATAAATACGATTCAGAAGGGTGTAGCAGGTTTCCAAATGTGCCTTTTGACTCGCAAAATCTTTTGCCAAATCGATTCCATCATCTGCAAAGCGACAAAAGGCATAAATAGAGTAGGCGGCTCGGCGTTTTTCTTCGGGGAGCACATGAGAAGCAAAATAAAATGATTTCGCTACTCGCTGAGTGATTTCTTTGCAATAAAGATGACTCTCAAGATACATCGTTGTTGAGATTACCGATGAATACTCAAATTAGAAACAAAAAATTCCTTTCAACGGTGGGGCTCTTTGCGGCCATGG
Source organism: Oligoflexia bacterium (assembly GCA_020847095.1). Classification (GTDB taxonomy): domain Bacteria; phylum Bdellovibrionota; class Bdellovibrionia; order JABDDW01; family JABDDW01; genus JADLCR01. The sequence continues at coordinate 22,382 of JADLCR010000006.1, forward strand.
TGGCCTGGGGCTCAAGCTTCTTTATTGTCAAAATGTTAACGGCCAAATTTGGCGTCGAAGCCTTTCTTTTTTGGCGGTTTACTTTGGGTTGTGGGACTCTTCTTCTTTTGTTTGGACGAAGAATAATCCGAAGCCCTAAAGCATTGATTTTAGACGGCACACTTTTAGGTGGGTTTCTCTTCTTTCTTATCTTACTTCAGACTCTGGGGTTGCAGTGGACGACGGCAAGCAAATCTGGGTTTATTACGGCACTTTACGTTCCGCTCATGCCTTTTGGGGCGCTTCTTTTACTGAAACAACGTTTAGAACTGCGGTCCGTGATGGTGGCCCTTGTCGCTTTTATTGGCCTTTATTTGCTTACGGGATCCTCAACACCGACCTGGGCGGGAGGCATTAATCGGGGAGACATATTAACGCTTTTTGGCTCTATTCTGTGCGTCGCCCATATTTTATTTACCGAAAAATTGTCGAGGCGCCATTCGGACTCGTTGAGCTTAGGATTTTGGCAATTCTTTGGCGCTTGGGTGGGAAGTTTTTTTGTTTACGTACTTATTGATCTTCCCAGACCCGCCGAGTTTGTGGCCAGTAGCCTGGATGTGACCAGTCTTTTATGGATGATTTATGTGACTTTAGGGCCCACGGTCTTTAGCTTCATTATGCAAATAGTTTGTCAAAAGGAGATTGGAAATCTCAAAGCGGCACTGATTTTTGCCTTAGAAGCGCCGTTTGCCGCTTTTTTTGCGATGATTTTTTTGCATGAATCACTGAACTCACTTGAAGCTCTCGGCGGATTAATTATATTTTTAACTTCGGTAATTCCAGAAAGCTGGTTGTTGAACCAGAAAAAGGCGTAAACCATGGCCCATTTTGAATTTTCATCTCTGATAAAAGCTCCGAAACATAAGGTGTTTGAGGTGCTCTCTAACCCTGAGCATTTTCCAAAGCTAGTTGGATCTTTTCTCATTAAGTGGGAGGAAAGACCGCACGCGATGAAGCCCGGGACTAAGTATCGATTCAGAGTCTCAAAATTCGGAGTCTCAATGCTTTGGGAGCATCAAGTTGACGAATTTCGAGAGGATAGCTTTTTTAAGAGTCATCAGATAATTGGTCCCTTTTCTTATTGGATTCACACTCGAAAGCTAGAAGATCATGGCGATGAGACATTGCTGACCGAATTCATCGAGTACGATTTGCCTTTGGGAATCTTAGGAAAACTGGCAGAAGATCTCATCATGCAAGGGGAACTTGAGAAGAGTTTTCAAAGCCGCCACGAAATGATTAAGAATCTTTCGAATTAGGTTTTTTCGGAAAAACCACTAGCCTTGATGTAAATCCAATCACCGATTTGAAGCCCGTGGCCTTTAAGAAAACCTCTTTTGCCTTTACAGGTTTGGTCACGATGGAATCAGGAATGCGAGGGCTTAAGACAAGAACCGCAAGAGCTCGCCACAGGCCGCCAAGCCCGAAAACAAAAATATAAGGACTAATCCAAGCGGGAGCAAAGCGAAATGCTGAGGCACCGATTAAGCTCCCAAGAAAACCTGAAACCGAAGTAAAGATGTTTAAGTAACTGGATACTTGGACTCTTGATTCAGGCTCCGAAAGATCGAGTAAGAGCATAAAAGTCGACAACTCATATCCGGCCCAAACAAAGCCAGTAAAGGCACTGGTGAAAACTAAGTGCAGGGGGTCTTGGCTCAAAATCCAAGGAAGCATAATAAAGGGCATTAATCCCCCGCTAATGCGCAACATTTTCTTGGGTCCGTAGGCGTCACAAAGATCGCCCCAAAATGAAAAACTCAAAAATTTCGTCAAAGCCGTTGCCGAAATGACGGCCGTGTAGGTTGTGTAAGAGAATTGGTATTGCTTTAAAACCAGTGGAGTAAAATAGGCTGCCGTCAAATAAACTCCAAAATTCATTGCCGACATAAAAACCATAAGGTGGGCCGGTCGATGGGACCAAAACGTTTTAATAAACTTACCAAATCCGCTGGGGACCGAAGCGGTTGTGATCAACGGGAGCGGGTCGGCTTTTTTCATCAAAAAAAGAAAACTAATGAGACGGCAAATAAGCGCGGCTAAAAAGATGACTCCGAATCCTCGCAATTCCCAATTGATATCTTTATTGTATCGAAGCCAAAAACCGCCCAAGGTGATGCAGGCAAAAGTCCCCATGGTGATCACGCGGTTGCGGCGCCCAAAATAGCCGCCCATTTGAGATCCCTTAACGAGATCTCCCATCCATGAGTTCCAAACAGGGCCAACAATTTGTCCTGAAACGAAATAGAGCGTTACGAATAAAATATAAAATTCAATTCGAAGGTTTTGAATAAAAAATGAGGCAAAAACTGGAATAAAAATAAGGGCCTGAATAAACACCGATCCGGCGACTAAGAGGCGGCGCGAGGGCACTCGTTGATTGAGTTTTTGAGTCAGAAGCTGAGAGAGTCCGGCAAATAAAGGAGGAATACCGGTCAAGAGGCCGATTTGAAACTCATTAGCCCCTAGAAACAACGCATAGGCGGAAAAGTAAGATTCTCCAAATCCCACCATACAGCTGTAGAAAAAACCATCGTATATGGAATAGATTAAACTTTGGAGGCGACGTCTTTGGCTTATCATGGCGATGTTAAAAACCAATTAAGTGAAGTTCCAATGTTCGGCGGTAAACCACTTGCCGTTGATCTTAATCCTATCACATTACCGAAAGTATCGGTTCTGAAAGTTGCAGAATTTCTTGAGAAGCTTTTGCGGGACGTGGAGCAACTCACTCAAGATCTCGATACGAATCGCGGTGAACTGATCCGTTTAGGCCTCCCAGTGAACTTGGATTTGACTCCAACTCCATTGGGACTACATATCCCCTTTGCTCGATTCGATTGCCTGTTTGACGGCACAAATGTGCAAGTCTTAGAGCTGAATACCGATGGAACGAGCGGATTTAATGTTAACGAGTGGCTGGCGACTGCCGCTCAATTAAGTGCCCAAGAAAATCCGAATCACGATTTATCTGAGCGTCTTTTTCGCGGGTTGAAAGAACATCGACCAAATGCCACGGCGGTGACCATTGCCGATTGGTCAGAGGTTAAGACTTCTTGGGAGCAACAGGACTTGGTCAGGCGCTGGAGTACGAAAATTCCTACGCGAAGGATGGATCCTTCCTATTCGGATTGGTCAAAGGAGGATCTTGTTTATCGCCGAGTTTTAAGTTGGCAATTAAGGGCGGAGTCAGACCGCTGCCGGGCATTTTTAGACGCCTGGAAGGAATCAAAAATTACGGTCATCGGCGGGTGGTCTTCGGATGTCGGAATGAGTAAGGCTTGGCCGGCGCTCACAAAGTCCCAAGGAGTTGTCAAAACCTGGTTTATTGATGAAAAAGCTTCGGTCGCAAAGGATTCCCGAGAAGAATGGGTATTAAAAGCGGTACTGAGTTATTCAGGCCAAGGAGTATTTAGAGGGCGGGATCTGCGCCAAGATCATTGGGAAAGTCTGCTTTCAAAAGCTCAACATGAACACAATCAAGGAAGGCCTTGGGTCTTGCAAAAGCATGCGGCAATTCCCCTTTTGGATGGAAAACCTTGGGAGCTTGGCATGTACATGATTAATGGCAAGTGGGCCGGTACAATGGCGCGCTGGGGACATTCAGGTTCATTGTCTGAAACATCTCAAGAAGTACTAAGACCGATCAAGCTCGTTTAAAATTCTTGTTGATCCAAGCGATGATGTCTTCACTTTCGAGCATTGGGACCCCATTAATGACAAGGCAGGGCACCTGGTCGTCGTTGTTTAACTTCATGAGGCGTTCGTAGGCCTTTGAATCGGTAAGAATATCGAAGTATTCAAAATGAGAATTCAAACCCAAGCGTTCGATATGGTTTCGAACTTTGATACAGTATGGGCACGACTGGAAATGGTAAAGCTCAAGCTTCATAAATAATAGTTTAAGGGATTTTATTAAAATCCACCAGGGTTTGAGCCATCAGTGTAGGGTTCGTTTCAATTTGATGAGCCAATGTGTCCGTAGGAGCAAATCCATAGTCGTGCCCTGGGTAAATGATGCAGGTTCCTGGCAGTGACTTTATGCGCTGGAGACTATCAAACATCGCTTCATCGGAGCCTCCCGGGAGATCAGTTCGTCCACATTGCCCGATAAACAAGGTGTCGCCGCTTATTAAAGCCTTGGGCTGTTGCCATTCATCAAATACCAATACGCCGAGTCCACCCTCGGTGTGTCCGGGCAAGTGCATCACTTGAATCTTTTCTGCACCGATTTTGATGTACTGACCGTCGTGAAGCATGGTGGGGTTTTCAATCTTAAAGCGCTTTAATCGAGGCCCGTCGAGCTGGTGAGCGGCCACCTGCGGGATTGGCAATTGGATTAAGAGATCATGAAATCCTTCGCAGTGATCCCAATGGCCGTGGGTTGCGAGGAGCATGTTAACCTTGACGCGATGTTCTTGGCACCAGCGAGCAACCTTCTCTGGCTCGAAGGCCGCGTCAATGAGCACCGCTTCGCGTGACTGCGGCTCAATAATTAAATAGCAGAAATTTTTCTCAGGACCGATACGAAGCGATTCAATAACAAGGGCCATAAAAATCCCGTGTTACATAAGGTGATTGGTTGAATCTTTGAGCCTTCATGACTATAACTTCATATAAGACGGATCTAAAAAACAAAACACTTAAGTAGGGTGTTATGAAAACGGCTCAAATACTGATTATCGGTGATGAAATCCTTTCTGGTCGAACTCAAGACACAAATTCTCTCTTTCTCGCTCGGGCCTTGTACGCCCGTGGTATTCGTGTTTTGGCAACCCAGGTATTGCCCGATCAAATCAATGTGGTTTCTCAATGGATTCGAAGGCATTACGCGTTGGCCGACTATCTTTTTATTTGTGGCGGAATTGGCGGAACCCCTGACGACATCACTCGGGCCGCAGTGGCTCGCGCTTTAGACGTTCCTTTGACCCGAAATGTGGCCGCAGAAAAGCTTTTGAGGAGTTATTACAAAGATAAAATTAATGACGACCGTCTTCAAATGGCTGATCTCCCTGAAGGATGCGATCTCATTCAAAACAACATCACGTTAGCGCCTGGACTGCGAATCAAAAATATTTTTGTCTTTGCAGGAATTCCGCGCATTATGCATTCAATGTTTGAGTCTATTGAAGGGCTCCTCTTAGGATCCACTCCCATGCATGAACGTGAGTTGCGATTACAGGTTGGCGAAGGAGAAATTGCAGCTCATATGAGAACCCTTCTCAAAGAATTTCCCGATCTTGAGCTAGGTTCCTATCCAAGGGTTGATCCAAGCCAAGACTATCGCACTCAACTTATTTTTAAATCTCTCAATGCCGAAACAGTCGAACGCGCGCAAATGAGATTTGAAGTTCTGATCGGTGCGCGCAAGGCATGAAGTCAAGAGTCTCACCTTTGCGGGTTCATTGTTTAAATGCAATGGAGCCTGATACTAAAGGTGAGTATGTTTTTTATTTCATGCAAACCACTCGACGACTCAAGCATAATTGGGCGCTCCAATATGCCATCGAGTGGGCTCATGAGCTCAAAAAACCGCTATTCGTTTATGAAGAGCTGCGCAGCGATTCACTCTGGGCCAGTGATCGCTTTCACCAATTTGTGTTAGAGGGGGTTTACGAAACTCATCTTGAATTCAAGAAATCAGGAATTACTTCGCTGTTTAAATTAATGGAGAATTCTAAATCAGGTGATTTGGAGCTCTTTAAGTTAGCAAACAGGGCTTGTGTGATTGTCACTGATCTCTTCCCGCGGCAAGATATTTCAAAACGAAATTCCTTACTCAAAAGCCGCTGCCAACGGCCAGTCTTTGAGGTGGACTCAAACGGGATCATTCCAATAATGACATTTAGCAAGCAAGAGTTCGCCGCTCGTACCATTCGACCAAAGATTGAAAAACTCTTACCTCACTTTCACGACGACTGGAAAGTCTCGGAGTATCGCGGAGGTGCCGTTCAAAGTTTTAAAAACCACACTTGGCTGGAAAAATTTAATCATCAAGAAATTTCTAAGCTGGCCAGTCGATGCCAGATTGACCATAGTGTTAAACCGCATAAACGGTTTTGCGGCGGCAGGGCCGAGGGACTACGAAAACTAGACGAGTTTTGCGCCACGGGTAGGGGCTATGCTGATTTGAGAAATCAACCCCATTTGAAAAAGACGAGCAACCTTTCTCCCTACCTGCATTTTGGATTTATCAGCAGCCTAGAGGTCATGTTAAAAGTTAGGGCCGCTAAGAAACTCACTATCAGTGATCGCAAATCGTTTCTTGAAGAACTCATCGTGAGAAGAGAGCTCAGTTATAACTACACATTTTTTAACCCTCACTACGACAAAGTGGCGGGGTTACCCAACTGGGTGCATAACAATTTTAAGCAGCACCGAAAAGACAAGCGGGTGGTCACCTATACGCTCAAGCAACTTGAGAAGGCCCTGACTCATGACGAATTATGGAATGCGGCTCAAAAAGAAATGGTGATTTCAGGAAAAATGCACGGTTACTTGCGGATGCTCTGGGGGAAAAAGATCCTCGAGTGGAGCCCAACCGTTGAAGAGGCCCTGCGGAGGATGATTCATCTCAACAACAAGTACTGTTACGATGGTCAAAATCCCAATTCGTATGTGGGCATTCAATGGTGCCTTGGTTTGCATGATCGCCCGTGGGCACCTAAGAGACCGATTTTTGGACTTGTGCGCTATATGTCGAGCGATTCGGCCAAGAAAAAATTCGATTGGAGGGCCTACTTAAGTTTTGTCGAAGAACTGGATAGCAGTATTTGAGCGGTTCGCTTGAGTTGTTCTGGCTTTGCTCGAGATAAGGAGCTTTGAGCGAATCTATTTTTTAATTTATCAGGCTCATCATCAATAATATCTTGAAGAGAGACAATTCCAGATTCTTGAGAAACACCCGGGGGCTGCCTTTTTCGGGCCTTTTGATTCCATGGACAGACATCTTGGCAAATATCACAGCCAAAAAGGTTGTTGCCTAAATTGCGAGCCACGACTTCTGGCATTTCTTTATTGAGCTCAATGGTCCAAGTGGAAATACAAAGCCGAGCATCAAGACTGTGCGGGGCGATCAAAGCCCCCGTCGGGCAGGCGTCCAGGCATTTGGTACAAGTTCCGCAATGATCAACGGCGGGTTTGTCCGAAGTAAGCTTTGCATCTGTCAGGATTTCAGCAAGAAAGCCAAAGCTGCCAAGGTCTTGATTGATGAGACAGGTGTTTTTGCCAATCCACCCAAGGCCTGATTGTTGAGCCACGTCGCGCTCCATCACCGGCTCAATGTCTACTGAAGTTCTAAATTTGGCGTCTGGTAATAAGAGCTGTAGTTCTGAAACAATCGCATCAAGTTTTTTTCTTAAAAGTTCGTGGTAATCGGTCCCTCGGGCGTAGCGGGCAATCCAACCTGTGCCATGATGAACAATGTCGCGGCTAAGAGGCTCATTAGTGTCGTAGCGAAAAAAAAGGGAAATCCAACTTTGCGCATCTTGGAGGAGCTGTTGCGGGTCGCCTTTTTTTTCTCGATGCCTCTCTAAGTACTTGAGCCCCCCGTGTCGGCCCAGAGAGAGCCACTCTTCGTACTTTTCAAAGGTCTTGGGCCTTTGGGCAGGGGAGATCCCGACCAAGTCAAAATGTTTAAGACAGGCCTCTTTGACCTCAGTCTCTATAGACATTGGATTCATAGAAACCGTAAAATAACATGAGATATGGATATTCTCAAAACGCACCCTCAATGGCATGACGTTGTGAAGATTTGTACACGACTAAGGGAGGCTGGCTTCACAGCATGGCTCGCCGGCGGTTGTGTGCGCGACGGCCTTCTTGGAATCCTACCCCATGATTTTGATATCGCAACCAATGCTAGGCCAAAAAAAATTGAAAGTTTTTTTAACAAAACCGTCGACGTTGGGAAAGCTTTTGGGGTTATTCGAGTTGTAGAAAAGAGCGGGGATATTGAAGTTGCAATGTTTAGGCGCGAATCGGGATACGCCGATGGCCGTCGACCCGATACGGTTGAGCTTGCCACTCCCCAAGAAGACGCTCGGCGCAGGGATTTTACAATAAATGCCATGTTCTATGATCTCTTCGAAGGTGAGATTCACGATTATGTGAACGGCATGCAGGATCTTAACGCCAAAGTGATCAGAACGGTGGGCGTTGCAGAAGATCGATTTATGGAAGACAAGCTCAGGGTTTTGAGAGCCGTTCGCTTTGTGGCACAGCTCGGGTTTAACCTCGATCCCCTTACATGGTCCGCCGTCGGAAAGTTTTCTTCGCTCCTTAGCCAAATCAGTTGGGAAAGAATTCATGAAGAGTTAAACAAACTTTTTCATGGCAGATGGTCCGATCGGGGGCTTGAACTTATGTTGCAGTCCGGACTTATGTCCGCTCTCATCCCGGAAGTTGAAGATGCTGAAGTCCTTCCCGCTGCTTTTGGCAAACTCACAGACTCCTCAGCCCGTGAGCTGTGTAGCTGGCTTCTCCTCTTTGATCGCATTACCAATGCTGAGTCTCACGATAAAGTCTTTAAGCGATTAAAGTTCTCTGGGCAAAAATGTCAAAGCATTCGCAGCGGCATTGAGATCATGACCACCATGAGAATTTGGGATCGCATTAGTCTTGCTGACCGTAAAAAAGTGGCCGCAGAAGGTGAGGCCGTTGCTGCATTTTTAGCCCTGGGTGCATTAGGAGAGTTAGATAACGACAAAATCCAAGAGTTCTTGGTTCAAAACAAGAATTTGCCTAAAAGACTTCTAGAAGCTCATGACATCCTGGCTATTGGAATTCCTCAAGGAAAACAAGTTGGTGAGCTCTTAGACCGAGCCTTTGATGCTCAACTAGAAGGTAAAATAAAAACCCGAGGCGACGCCCTTGAGTGGGTGAAAAAGCAAAAAGAGTAGACACCCCTGAGTAAAGTTTGCTCTTGCGAAGTGATCCTCTGAAATGAGACATACTCGCCTGCATGAAATCACTTTCACTCTTTCTTTTGGGACTTGTTCTGACTGCGGGATGCTTTAACTCGCCCGTTCCAAGCGGCCTCAATTCTTCCCCACAGTTTCCACCGTCTGAGAATAATCAAGTGGCCCTGACACAAACAGCAGCGGCAGATATCGCTTGCGGCATTCATATCGAATGGCCCAAACATGAGCTTGTTGGTGTCGATATTAAGGCGGAGATTGCAGATAAGAAGGTCACGGTCTTACTTGATGTTTCCAATAAGCTAGGACAAGAGGTGATCGTACGAATCGCAAAGCCTGCAGCCCTCAGTTATTTATCTTTTGAATCTTCAGCTCCTGATCGGCTTGCCTTTGAGTCATTAGATGCTTCACAAGAAGTTGGTCTTCATGTGAGCGCATTGAGCGAAGGTCGAGCCGCCTTGAATCTAGAAACAAAAGACCTCTGTCCAGAATAAGCCTAAACTGATCATCCTTTTTGAATGACTAAGTTCTGCACAAAAATGAGTGAATCTTGACCTTTATCCAAAGGCCATAACTTACTGAAAATCCATAGGATCTATGATCTCGCCTCAAAAGCATAACGGCATTGGCTTTGCTTTTTAAATAACTGGGATAAGAGTCTAGTCACTCTTGGGGTCAGTTATGAAACTAATTTTGAGTCTCGCCATTCTCTTTAGCTTTCTTGGTTGCAGCGACGTAAAGCTTCAAAAGCGCCAAGAAGAACTAGCGAATGTTCAAAGTGAGGGCACGTTTTGCACTCAATCGCCTTCCGTAACCACCGGAAAAACGAAATTCATGTTCGTTATTGATAAGTCGGGAAGTAACGGAAGTACGGATCCAAATAATCTCAAGCGAGCTAAAAATCTTGAGAAGTTTTTTAACGGTCCTGATACTGCTCCTCGAAAACTCAATTCGGGAATTGAGTGGGGCTTTATCGAATTCTCAGGAGACACGGCAACAGCGTATATCAATGAAGGCGGAGATGGTCGAAAACCTATCTTTGTCGGCGTTCCTGATAATGAGGCCGCTATGAGCCAGGCATTGCAGAAGCTTCGAGGTCCTGACGGTGGCTCAACTCCTTACAAGGCTGCTCTCGCGCTAACAAAAAAAGCAATCCAAGATGACGTGACAAAGCACCCAGGTGAAGCTTCAAGTTATGTTATCTTTTTTATGTCAGATGGAATGCCCACCGACTATGGCTTTGAAGGTCCCGCGGGCCCTGAAGCTTTTAGAGATGTTGATGAGCTTGTTAATATGCTCCCAGGGCAGATTACTTTTAGTACGGCCTACTACGGTCCCTTTGATCCCGAAGCGGCCGAAGGACTTCGGATCATGGCAGAGCATGGTCACGGAAAATTTGTCGATACCAATCAAACCGATGACTTCACGATTGATGACTTATTGGTAGGAGGACCTAGGGCAGATACGTATATCGTTGGAAAGCTCCTGGTGTTTAATATCAACTCAGCCATTTGTTTAGATAACTCGATCGGAACTGACAGCGATGGCGATGGACTTTGCGATCTTGATGAAGAGCGCGTCACTGGAACAGATCCTAGAAAAAGATTTTCATTTAGCACAGGGTATAGCGATTACTTTCACTACATGGCGTTGCTCGCAAAAACCGTGTTGCCTGTTTGTACCGATCGCAGCGACGAGGACTTTGATTTACTGACGGCTTGCGAAGAGTCTCTCATGTACAACAGTCGACCCTCAGGAACGACGAAAAACAAGGCTGATCCAAAGAACCCAGATACGGATTTCGACGGCTTTATTGATGGCATCGAGTATTTCTTTTTGCACAACAAATCAGCGGCCCTTGATAATTTGAATATCTTTAAGAGTTTTGACGGAGAATCCATCAATGCCGGTGAGCAAATTCATCAGCATCGAAATCCCCTGTATAACGATTCGCGACTCCCAATCAGTGACCTCTACGATACCCGTGCTGACTTTGTCGGTTACAATGCTGTCGGCCAGAGCTGCTATCGGTTTAGGCAAGATTTCCTTAAAACATATCCAACCAAAGCTGTGTCGCCAGAAAATAGTTTGGGATTTCATACGGCTCATAAAGATTATGAGAACGTCGTGCTTTTTTATTTCATTCAGGTGTTGGAGCGCGATCCTGCAGGCCCGGGAATTTACGTGTTTAGTCATCAAAAGGTTACAGGGAATCCGTCAACAGCCAGGTCTTTAGGCCGGCAAAGCGGGCTGCAGATCAATCAGGGGATCTTTACGAGTTATATAGTTCCCCAGCAGTAGGACCGATAAAGAGAATATATGAAACGCGAAATCATTTTGGGAATTTCAATACTTCTAATGTTATTGGCTAGCCCCACAACATGGGCCCAAAAATCAAAAATCGATCTAGATGACATGATGATCAAAGGGGAGCTTCATAACGACGACCGGTTGATGATCTTATCTCGCCAAAAAAACGAACTTAAAAACTATGTTAAGTTTAGGACAAACTTCCGAACCGAAATGCTCGAAGAACTCCCTTACCCTAAGCCTAAAACCAAGTTGGATTAGTTTAATTCACTTCCTGCAAAACTTACTCGATCGCTAACTAGCGCTAGCGTTTTCACGGCTCCTTGGTGGTACAGCGATTGCTCTAAGGCTTCGTCATATGAAGAAATTTTCTTTGATTTTGGTGTTTTCGATCCTTTCAATAACGGCTCAAGCTCAGGTTCAACCTGCAGTTTCTGAAGATCCAAGCAGCGTCATAGCAATGGAAGTAAACCCATCATTTCTATCGGAATTTGCCAATGGAGCAATCGGAGCAGGTATTGAAGCTGTCAAAGAGGGTGTTAATTTCTTTGCGCTTGATCTTCCGGTGCTTGGGGCTTTTTCTGTTGAACTTGGTGTCATAAAAGTGGCTCAAAAATCAGGGAAACTTTCTTCAGAAGAGGCTTCGGGAATGATGACTGAGATTCAGAAGCACCAATCGGAGTTTGAAGCAGAGTCGGCATTAGTTCAAAGTATGATTGATCAGGGAATTCTTAAAACGGTTGCACAAATTCCCGGGCACTTGTTTCAAGCGACCGTGATGAATATGGGCCGATGCTTTGAGAAAAACGGCCGGGCCTGTGGGGCAGGGGTTGCTAATTCTCTGCTCATCTTTTTGCCAGCTAAAGTCGTAAGAGGTAAGGTTAAAGCCTTCAATTCCGCACGAAAAGCCGCCAAAGCAGCTGAAGCAGCTCGCCGCACCGGGCGTCCGTTAAATTTAATCGAAGTTCCGTGATTTCAATTAGCGGCCTCAGGCTGTTCGTAAACTGACAGAGTTAACCCATTGAATTTCAAATAGTTTTTGTTAGATCGTTTTTAACGTTCAACTCCCGTTATCACTAAGCAGGTCTTTTAGACACTTCTCCTCGCATATATTGATCGCCGCGGATTCAAAACAGGCACGGGCTTCGCTTTTGCGAAGGGCTTGAGGAGAACTGTTCATGAAGGCACGATATTGGTTTTTTGTACTTACCGCAGGAGTTTTGATTCCGCTCTTACAGAACTGCGGACCCGTTCAGTTTGCCAACAAACAAAACGCCGGGATCAAATGCCCTGTGAATCAGCCTTGTATTGGACCGAGCGGTGAAAATACCGTTGAGCAACAGTTTAGTTTTAATGGTTCCAATAAGATCGATGTCTTGTTTATCGATGACAATTCCTCTTCCATGCGCCAGGAGCAAGAAAACTTAGGAACTCGATTTCAGAATTTTATTAGTCGACTCGCCGGAACCGATTGGCGCATTGGCGTTGTCAGCACTGACGTTTGTCCAGATTCTTCTGGGTTTAAGTGCACACCTTGGCTTGGTGGACTTGGTCAGTTCATGGGTCCCCTTGGCTCTAATCCTCGTTATGGGGGTGACCAGTACATCATCGGCCCTCAAACCCCTAACCCTGATACAAAGTTCTATCAAACGATTCAAAGAGAGCTTGAGCAGGGAGCTCGAGATGAGCGGGGAATTAAAGCGATCAGCATGGCCATTGATCGTCGCGGTTCGGTCAGTCAGTTCTTTCGATCCGATGCCCAACTTGCCGTCGTGATCTTATCTGATGAAGACGAACGTTCCCTTGGCGGTTATGAGAGAAACAGTAATGGTACTCGCGCCCAACCCTGTGCAACACCCAATGGGACTACGCAATGTGCACCGTTAGAAACCGAGGATCAACCAACCCATATTATTGGTAAAGCGACCGACCCTGGAACTTGGGGTTCGGCTAAGTCGTTCGTCGTTCATTCACTGATTATTCGCCCAGGAGACAACACTTGTCTTAATCAACAGATTTCCCAAGGCGGTGGAGCGTATGGCTACATCTATAAAGATGTGAGCGATCAAACTGGAGGCATTACCGGCTCGATTTGCGATTACGGTGATGGAGTATTCACCCAGACGTTACAAAACATCGGAGATGCCGTTAGAAATCAACCGAGCAATATTCTCACATTAGCCCATGTTCCCAAGGCGGCACCGACAGTTCGGTTTGAACCCGCTGGTCATGCCGTAAATTACACATGGACTCCGGGATCTAACCAAGTCGTTCTGGCCAGTGTCCCACCGACGCCAACGGTAGTTTCAGTCACTTATACTTATTGATTACTCTTCAGTTGGAGCGGGAGGCTGCGGTTCGCCTCCACCGGTACCGTTTACGGCGAAGTTGATATTCGTCCAACCTTCACTTATGCAAGTTTGCATGACGCGCTTGATGTAAACGAGCGGTGTTTTTTCGTCGGCTTGAATGTTGATCTTTCCTTTAAATGGCTGATTGGGATGAATAGTTTCTTCGATAATTCGAACCTGCTTTAGGGCGGCGGCAAGTCGAGGCAGATTTTGATCGTTCTCTGTAATCGTCATTGGATTTTCCCCAACTTTTTCAGCTTCGAAAATAACTGAAGTGCCCACGATACTGATCAAAGGGGCGCTCTCAAGTGCTTTGCCATGAGAAGCGTCAGGGAGTTTGAGGTCTTTTTGAATAAAAAATACTTCGCCCGTTGCGGAGAAGTTCATGAGCAAGAATATAATCAAGATCGTGAACATGTCGATCATACTGACTAAAGGTAAATCGGCAATGACACTTTTCTTATGCTCACCTTTGACATGACCACGGGTCTTCTTGAGATCGTACTTTGGACGAATATGATACCCGGGCTTAACAACTCCAAAATGTTTAGTGCCGGTTGCGCCGCCCATTGATTGCTCCGATTAGTTGGTGTTCACGCCAACATCTTCAAACTTGTTTTCAACTAAGGTATCCATAAGTTTTATGAGTTGTTTGTAAGGTGCTTGTGAATCCGTGTGGAGAACGATGTCTTGCCGGTCGGGGTATTTGGACTTCCACTCGGTGAGCACATTGATAAGGGCCGCATAATCAGGTTCCCCAGCCACATGGGCAATCTTTGTAGATTTCTTTCCTTCTTGGGCGAGCATATGATCAAGCAGCAGCGAAAGGCTTAGGTCAACTCGGTTGGGATCCGGAGGAGCTGGGCTTTCTGAACTTGTCGTAGAAGCTGAGTTGGTGCTTAACGAAGACAACTGCTGCCAAACCGCGGTCATTAACAAAAAGCAAATTAAAGTTGAGAGCAAGTCAATGAACGGAACGAGATTTAATTCTACGTTTACGTTTCGCTTACCACCACCACCTAACCCAGATGCGCCCATTTATTTTACCTTCTTGCGAACTTTTCGCGATTAGCCAAAATGAAGTTTAAAGTCGCAACGGCCGCTTCGTGAATATCATCAATCGTTTCTTGACTGCGGCTTTGAATGAATCCGAATATTCCAAGCAGCGGAATGGCCACGCAAAGTCCAAACGCCGTACAGTTCATCGCCTCTGAAATGCTATTGGCAAGCAATGAAGCTTTTTCGGCAGGACTGACGCCGGCCACAGCTCCGAATGCCCCGATAAGACCGACAATGGTTCCGAGTAGCCCCAAGAGTGTAGCCATATTCGAAAGCATCGCTAACAATCCCGTACGTCTTTCGATCTTGGGAATCTCTCGCAGCGCCACGGCGTCCATGGCGGTTTGAACTTCTTCAGCGTCTTTTTGATTAGCCACCGCCATCAAACCCGCTTTGACAATTCTTGTTAACGGACTCGATGCCTGAGAGCAAACGGCAATGGCCCGTTCTAGATTTCCCTGGAGAATGTGCTGGTTGATCCGATTGAGAAAATCATCTTTCGCTACTGCTGCGGCGGATTGGATGTACATAAATCGTTCGGCAGCGATTGCAATGCCGAAAAGCGAACAGACGGCGATGGGGTACATGAAAAATCCGCCTTCGTGGAATTTTTCAGCAATGGTGTGAAGCATGGTCGGATCCTCCGGAGGTGGTTGATTTTCAATCATTTTAAATGGTTGAAGGGATGAGGGACAAAATCTCTATGAGGGTAAGGGACAAAACTAGTCGTTAGGCTAGATCACATCCGTCCGAATGGAAATCCAATGCTTGGAACAGTGCTTTGGCCGTTGGCAGCGGCTGGAAATTTCATTGCGGCAAACACCTTCTTCACACACTCACCAAGTCCGTCTCCTTGATTAACCGTGCTGCGCTTGACTCCAACGGTTGCAACGCGACCGGCGGGGGTGATTTCCCATTCAAACTCCATGCGGCCTGCCAAGTTAGGGTTGAGCAAGAGGTTTTTCTCGTAACAGTGCTGAATGTCTTGGATATGTTGTTGAACCACGGCCATGACCTGAGCACGGGTGAGTCCCTCGGTCTTCGATGACGAAGAGGCGAGCTTTGGTTCGCCCACCACCGCACCAGCAACTCCGCGGGCTCCGGCCGTTCCCTTAAGGCCTTGAACTCCGTAGCCGGTTCCGGTGCCGTAACCCATGCCCTTTGTTTTGACCGAGCCAATGTTGCCGGCCGCCGCCAGTTTTCCTGACGACGATGGCAAGGCGCCGACGATTCCACCCGTATTGATTTTTGTAGGAGCGCCGCCAGCGTTAGGGTTGATATTAATATTTGTAACGACGTTTGTTGGCGCACTGGCCGATACGGCACCAAGGGCCGCTAACGCACCCAGAGCCTCGACCTTAACTGGCGGCGGCGCTTGCTTCACTGGATTCTTAACTTCCATTGGAAATTTATTTACCTTGGCGATGGCTTTTGGGGTGGTGATCACTTTAGGAACCTCTTTGACGATTTGTTTAGGAGGTTCTTTCTTGGGCTGTTCCTTTTTTACGATCTTTTTAGGAGGTTCTTTCTTTTTAACAATTTCCTTCTTGGGCTCAGGTGTGGGAGCTGGGGTTGGAGCGGGTGTTGGTTTTGGCTTTTCAACCAGAAGGCGAGCAAATCTTTGGGGCACGTTTTTGAGTTTGGGCCCTTCTGGATCCTTCGGTGTGTTCATGAGCAGAATGCCGATGAGGCAAATGTGAAATAACGCCGACGTAACAAAGGTCTGACGAACGGCATCTTCCATTTCGGCAAATTTAGAAATGGGAAGCGGCTTGCTCGTGGGAACATGACGCAAGTGAACCTTAAAGCCATGACCTAGCTCCACATGGACGACATCGTTCACACTTGCCCGGAGAGAGTATCCTGTGGAATCAGGTTGAAGGGCTTTTGATGCGATCAAATCACCCATCGGAAAATCTTGAGTCTCGCGCGTGAGGCTTACTTGAAAACCTTGCGGAACTGAGCACTGAATTTCTTCAAATCCAACTTTTCCCAAAGTCCAAGTTTCTCTGAAAGCTGGAATTCCTAAAGAAGCTTTTCCTTTTGGGCCAATGGAAATGGTTTGTGAATTTCGAAACTCCCGAACCTCGTACACTTGGTCATGCCAAGTGACAACGGCTTCAACTCGACGAGAGCGCGCGTGCCCGATGCCATGGTAATAGCCAACCATTTCATCGGAGAAATCTCGATGAATGATCGGAGTCGGGTGATGCTTACTGTGACCGTGACTATGCTGGACCGGTGATTCTTTCGCCGCTGCAGGTTCAACACTGAGAGGTTTGATCTGGCCAGAAGGTGCCGGTTTTGCCATGGCAGGCATGGGCTTAGAAGGCACCTTTGCCGGCGGTACTTGCTTTGCTGAGGGTTCGGTTTGGTCGTCTTTTGTTGAATCTTTAATACTTGGTGGTGGACTGTTGTCTACGGGTACCGTCTTCGCTACGTGAGAGGGCCTAACTGCAACAATGTGGGGCTCCGAATTAGTTGGGGCCTTTTTGGTGCCTGGCACGAGGGTTGGCGCCGTTTGTTCGGATTGAAGATTTAATCCTTTCGGAGCTGGGCTCACTTCTGCAAATACTTTGATACTGCCCACATAAAACTCACACTCTTCAGTAAAATCATGCTCGGGTGTGCGTTTACCGCCAACGCGAATTCCGTTGCTACTCTTGAGATCTTGAATGCGCCACTGACCAGGCTGAGTTTCGAAAAGTTGGCAGTGTTGTCTTGAAATGAAGTCAAACTCGAGTGGAACCTCACACTTCGGAGAGCGCCCAAAATGAATGGGATAGTGAGAAAAAACTTTCTCAAATATCAGCTGTCCGTTGTGGTAAACGGTAATGCGCACAGGCTGACTGAGTTTTTTGCGCTCTGACAAGACCAACACCCCTTGTTTTACTAGTCACTCTTCGGCAAGTCCGTGATTTGAATTGAGAAATTTGAGACTTAAAGCGATGAAATCCAAGTATGCAGGACCCCAGACGGGCGTCCTGATGCTTTAGCTTTTGCTTTCATTGGGCCTAGCTTACGACCAAACCCAAATTCTTTATAAAGAGCGGCAATTCCCCATAAGGCCAAGGGCTCTCGACTGTTGTGCGAAAGGGCCACTTTAAAAGACTGATGGGCAGATTCAAGATCATTCATGAACATGAAGACTTGGCCAACAAGAGCCTCGGCTTTAGCCCAGTCTGGTTTAATTTCGAGAATGCGATTTAACACCACGCGAGCTAGCGGATAGTCTTGGTTCTGAAGATACGCCTGAACCAGCTGCATCAGCAAATCGACATTTCGAGGACTGTCGTAAAGTTTTGCTCTCAAAGATTTAATGCTCGGTGAATCTCCGCCGCCCTCTCGCGAATAAGTTCTTTCTTCAGTCGCTTCGTCAATTTCTTCCGCTCCTTGGGATTGGCATCCTCGAACAAAGCGCGTAAACACTTCAAATTTTTCCGCATTGTCGAGACAGGCTTTATAATAAGCAGAGGCCTTAGTGTTAAACCCCTGAGCTTGCTGTCCAATGAGCTGACGGTACTGTTGCTGTTGCGCTTGATTGAGTCCGGCTGGCATCGCAGCTCCCGTAATAAACTGTCCAAACTCTGTATGAGCGCGACCAATTTGATAAAGGGCCGCGATAGTCCATCGGCCGTTACCAAAACTGATAACGCTGTTAAATTGTTGGGTGAGCTCATTGAGTTTAGCGCTTTTCAATTTCACAAGCTCCGCTTCATTTTGGCCCGACCCCAATCGAATGTTTTTGTATTCGTTCAGAGCTTGAGAGTTGATGAGATAGAGGGCGTGGGCGGCCATTTTCTTGTCTTCATAAGAGGATGCACCGGCTCGAGAAGCCTGAAACAAATAACTCTTCGCTTGCTGAGTCTGCCCCTGGCGATAAAGGGCCACACCCAAAAGATAACTTGCCTCTAAACCCCCAGTTCCCTTTCCGGTCAACACCTGGGCAACCTTACCCCACTCTTGGGCCTGTGCGTACTGTCGCGCCACGCGAACGGGGTCGCCCAAATCTCGGTAATTATCGGCGGCGGCCTGAGTATCACCTAGAAGCTCACGCATGGTGGCCGCATTTTTCAGCAAGGCGGGGCTATTTGGATCTTTCGGGTACTTTCTAGCAAACATCTCGAAGTACTGAGCAGCGCGACGGTAATCGGCGGTATTGATAGCCATTTGCCCCATGGCGCCGACAACTTCTTGGGCATATTTGGAGTCAGAAAAGCGGGTGATCAATTGTTCGCCCACTGAATAAGCTTCAGGATCCTTTTTAGCCTTCATCGAGACGAACGCTTCGTAAAGGGCCTGATCGCCCAGGGCTGAGCCTTTGTATTTGTCAGCAAACTTCAATAAATTTTTAGCATAATCGCGACTTTTTGGGTCACCAGCCACGTCTTGAACTTTTCTATACTCCGCTTGCCGAATGATCTCTTGAACATCTTGTTTAAATTGGGCGTTTCGAACTCTGGGGTTGGCAATAATTTGCTTACCCGCCTTGATGAGGCCGTCGTAATCTTCTCTTTGATTGAAAGAATCTAAAATCAAGTTTCCGGCGGTGGTGATTTCAGAATGATTCGGATACGCATTGATAAAATCAAAAAAGCCTTTCACTGCACGATCAAAAACCCTCTCGTCGTAATAAGTGCGCGCGATATTAAACGAAATCATCGCATTGGCCTTGTCACCTGGGTAACTTTTAATAAATTGCCGCCCCGAAGCTCTGAATCCCATTCTGGATTCTGCCAACTCAATTTTAGGGAGCTTATCTGGCTCTTTAAGGGCAAGTGCAAATGACTGAATGGCCGAATCCAAGACCTCTTTTTTCTTATTTCGCGCAAAAAGCTTCTCATAATAGTATCCGGCGCGCGCGTGCTTCTTGATGGCAAAGTAACTTTCAGAAAGATTGAGCATGATGTCATTTGTAAATTTTGTGTTGGGGTAAAGGGACAAATAATATTCATATGCTCTAATGGCAGCCAGATAAGCCGTTTCCTGTTTTGAGCTCTGGGCGAGTTTTTGAAGTCTTGTCGAAATATCTCTTAAATAAACCTCATAGTTTTTTTGATGCTTTGTGACTTCCGCCGACGCAATATCAACCGAATGGCGCACTCTCAAAAGTGTGACAGCGAGTTCTTCGGGAAGATTTTCGAGTGGCCATTGTCGTTTTGATTTTCTCAGCACCTCGTAAAAGCGATCAATGTACTCAAGTCGGTATTCAAGAGAGTTGGTCAAGCTAATCATGCGGATATATAGTGGAACGGTATCTTCAACTCTTTCTTTAAGCATGAGCCGCTTTGTCAGTTTGTCTAATACCTTCACTAGCGATTGCCGATTAGGGGACAGACTTTCGAAGTATTTGAGAGCATTGGCCCTAAATGGGTCGAGCTTTTTTTGCTCCGAGTACGGCCAGACCATGGCAATTAAAGCATCGCGACGGATGTCATTTTTTTTGTAAAAGTCCGGAAGATTATCGTTGGGAATCTTTGAATCGACAGTGATGACGTTCTCAAAGGCATCGAGAGCCTCTTTAAACTTTTCCATGTTAATAAGACACCAACCGAGTTTATATCGAGCTAGGCCCATAAATGGATTTTGGGGGCGATTTAAAATCTTTTGATAAACCTCGCGGGCAATTTCAGGATCCTTTTTTTGTTCCAGAAAGTAGTCTCCCAACACAAGCTGTGACTCTTCCCAGAATTGGGACTTATTGAACTCGGTTGTGAGCCGAATATAAGTTTTTACCATTTCTTCAAGAGCACCCATTTCACGGTACTCGTGAGCCATATAAAAGAGCGCTCGGTCTCTAAAATCTGCTTTAGGAAAAACTTCAAGAATGCGTTGGTAAACTTCTATGGCCTGTTTCTTGGATTTTCTCGCATCTGAAAAATCAAGTTCGTTAATTGGCGTGTTGGGTTCTTTCTTCCTTGTGATGGCGGCCTGATAGCGACTTTTTTCGACGTAGAGCTCCGCCAAGACAAAATAAAGGTCAGGTAAAAACGTGACATCCCGCACATCCCGCATTTTTTGACGGGTGACTTCAACGGATTGATTGATTTTGGATAGATCCGCTTGAAGTTGCTCAAGGGATTTTTCCTCCTGCCCCCAAGCACTCCAAGACAAACTCAAAATGAGGCAAACGATCAGGTTCTTCATTCAACCGGTCCGTCAAGTAAAGCGCACCGCGACTCAACAAAAACTTTGTAAGTTTCCATTTCATCCATCCAGTGCTCACCCGTGTTAGTCCAATAGATTTTCTCAAAGGTAAGATGAGGAATCTCTTCAACCCGATAGTTGAGCTGGGTGCCCGGTCTCGTGACTCTTAGGCTATCTAATCGCGTTTGGTAATCAAGAAAGTTGACTTGCTCCTGCCAGTCGATGAGTTGATTACCAACGTCCCTAGATTTTTTGATCATGAGATAATCAAGCCGCGCCAGGACCTCGCGAATTTTCGATTCGTATCGCTTTTTTATCTTGGGATAAAAAGCGTAGTCTTCCCAGCTATGATCTCCCAAGCGGTCCAATTCTTCGCGGAGACTATTAAGAAGCTCAGCCCATTTTTCAATTCGACGATCTAGGAGTGCCAGTCGCACGATAACCGGGTCTTTTCTAATGTCTTTTCGTTCGTACACCGATTTTATGGACTGACCAAATCGGATATTAACCTCTCGCGCGACATCCAAGGCGGCTTGGTAGTAGCAAAGTTCTTTGTAGATGACCATGCGTAGAATGTACGGCTCCGGTGTGCGGGAAGGCTCAAAAACAGGAGCTTCCATGGCGGCCAACAGTCCAAGGGCCTTGGCGTAATCTTTTTGATAATACTTGGCCCAAGCACGCTCAAGAAGAATCATCCCCCGCTCGCGATCATTGAGCTTGACGGTTCTAAAGATTTTGTACGAACGGGTGTAATCGCCTTTTTCAAAAATGAGTCGAGCCATATTATGGGTCGACGAATCTTTGATATCTTCTGGGGCCTTAGTGTCTTCAGCTAAACTTTGAAACTTTTCAATAGCAGAATCGACCCGGTTACGAGCGACTTCACCAAGAGCGGTGAGATAACGTAGCCGATAGTCCCAGTAAGACTGGGCCGTGATTTTCTTAAAATCATCGTCAGACCATTTTTTGAATCCGTGTATGAGATTAAACATTCCCTCTTGAAAGCTAACAAGATCCTGCAGCTCCGGCGGTAGGGGGCCAAACTCAAGATCGTTGATGAGTTCGCCAATGAAATAATCATCATCGATAGGGGCAAAACGGAGATTGGATTCTAACCCCTTAAGAGCTTCGATGGCCAGTTCTGTTCCGACACGTGTTTTCATGAGGTCGCCAAAGATGGTGCTGGAAGCAAAGAAAAACCCTTGCTTCTGCAAGATCTGAGCAAATCCTAGCCACGCCTCTCCATTTTCAAGTGAATCCTTCTTTGTCAGCTCATGTTGTTCTTGGGCTAGTGAAAGTCCTTTGTCGTAGTTCTTGTCTCGAATAGCGTCTTCGATAGTTCTCCAAAACGTTATGTTGACGGGCTTGTAGGAAACCAGAAGCTGTCCGCTGGACTTATCCCACGTAAACAGCAGACTCAGGCAAAATAAAATTAATCCCACGCGCTTAATCGTCAAACTTAACCTCTTGAGCTTCTTCTTCAAAACCTGAAATTTTGAAGCTAAGTCCAACCACTAACGCCAAATTATTTCTAATTTCAGTTGCTAAGACTGTGTAATGGCGAATGTCTAGTTTCAAAGACATCACTTCTCCCAAGTAGTATTTAAAAATCAGACCTAAATCGATTCCGGGTTTTACTCCCGACTTGTAGGCCATCGCTCCGCCACCGGCTATGAAAGCAAGTTGTGAGTGCACGATCTTTGAATTAAACAACAGATTCTTCGTATAAAAAGGCGTGAACTGAAGGTTGGTCGTAGCGTAATACTGAAGTTGTTCAAACTGAGCATCTTGGGCAGCAAAATTTTCTGTTAAGTCGCGTCGTAATCCTGAAACAAGATTAATAGAGTAGTTAGCGTTGACGATTTCCCAGGCGGTGAAGTCGCTAAACGCGTGAGTATAAACAAGACCCACGCCGATGAATTTAGTATATGGATCTAAAGGCAAGTAACCGCCCTGAATGGTGATTTCATCGCCACTGCTGTAATTACGATTTTGAAGCGTTGACATTTTGGGAATGGCATAAAGATCTGCGTTTGTCTGTGCGAACACATGGTAACTCATCAACAACAAAATCGCACCAGCCGCCCAATTACTCTTCTTCACTCTCAACTCCCGTGGTTTGAGCTGGAGGGTCACCAAAGTTGTAAGCAAACCCGAGAGCTACAACCAGGTTGTTACGCGAATTTCCGCCAAAATAAATATAGTCTCTGATGTCAAATTTTATAGAAGTGTGCGCGCTCGTCACGAATCGGAAAAAGGCCCCAATATCGGCGCAGTTTACATTTCCAGTATCAAATTTTGACAAGCCCATTCCGGCTACTAAGGATAGCTCTCCATAGACAATCGTGTCTCCGAACAGCAAATGCTTGGAATAAAAGGGCGTGAATACCACATTACTTGTTCCGAAATAGTTGATGGTATCGAACTTATCCTCGGAGGCCGCACCAAACCGATTTCCCAATTCTTGTTCAAGTCCGGTCGGGAGGCTTGCCAGATAATAGCCATTGATGACTTCCCACCCGATGAAGTCACTGAAGTAATAGGTGTACGATCCTCCGACAGCGGCGTAGCGAACAAACGAGTCCAATGGAAGGTAACCGCCATAGATAGAGATTTCTTGCGACAAAAGATAGGGGCGCTTAGTGACTGCTATAATCTTGGGGATAAGGGGACCATCTTCTTCGGCTTTTGAATCATTCGAGCCAAGAAGAAACACCACCACCATCCCTAGTAAACAAAGCCCGATCCGTGTGGCCATAGATATCTCATTGTAAGTGGAGAAATCAGTTCATTTAAAGAATGAAATTGATTACTTAGCGATTTCTTAAGAGCCTAGCGTGTTCTTTGAGGATGCAAAGGTCAGAAAACACCATAAGACCAGCCTTTCGGGCCCTTTCTTCGGCCTCAGGATGAGAAACTCCTTCTTGGAGCCACAGGACTTTAGCCTTGCACTTGATCGCTTCATCAACGATGGGCGAAACCGCATCGGACTTTCGAAACACATCAACAATTTCTACGGGCTGCGAGACCTCGCTGAGAGATTCAACAGCCTTTTCACCAAGAATAACCTCACCACCGGGGCGGACGGGAGTGATTTTATACCCTTGCGATTGCATGTATTGCGAGACTCCAAAGCTAGGACGATCCGGATCGGGGCTTAATCCGACAACGGCAATGCGTTTGTATTTAGTAAGGGCTTCAATAATCTGTTGATCTAAATTCATTTCAATTACTCCTCTCGCCGCAGCGATTAGAGGTAAAGTACTTGGCTAAGGCTGATCCACGCAAGCCCAGACCCAATCCATGCATGAGTTTTACCACCGAAGCTTCTCGCGTCATATCTCCGGCCGACAAAGCGCCGTATTTCCGCACAGGTAGACTTGTTTCATAAACATCTAAATCAATTCTACCGTGTGGGCACTGTGAAACAACCACCACGGGCTTTGAAAGCCGCTTGGCCAAAATAAGAGCCTCGGTCATGGTGCTATCTCGAGTAGGCACCGTACCTGAGCCATAGGCCTCAATGACAAGCCCATGGCATTGGGGCGATTCAATCACGGGGATGAGCATTTCCTTAGAAAGTCCCGGAAACACCTTCATGCTAAACACACGAGAATCGAAATCACAAAGCCAGCGAGGTCGACCCGGGCGAACTCGTTGTGACTTACCGAGAGATTGCCAAAACGGTTCGACTTCTACACCCATTTTGGCAAGCGGTGGAAAATTGAAGCTTTCGAATGCGACAAAATCACTTGCTGAAAATTTGGTCGACCGATTGGCTCTCAAAAGTTGATTTCCAAAGCATAAACTGACTTCAGGCGGTCCGTCGCACGCCAGGCTCACGGCATTAATGAGGTTTTCCGGACCATCAGTACGCAAATGGCCGAGAGGACGCTGACTCCCAGTGAAGATCACAGGTTTATTTGTTCTTCCCAATGCAAAACTGAATGCTGAAGCCGAATAAGCCATCGTATCCGTCCCGTGGGTGATCACAAATCCGTCATAATCATCATACGATTCTTTCAATGATTTTAACCATCGAACCCAATGATGGGGAAGGACATTGGACGAATCTAACTGGGCAATGACTTGAGTTTTGACTCGAGCTAATTGGTTCAGCTCAGGAACAATTTCTATGAAGTGCCGCCCCGTTAAACCAGGTTTTAAGAATCGATTTCCGTTTGCGCTGATCATCCCGATGGTGCCGCCCGTATGAAGAATCAATATGCGCTTTTTCATATAATGAGTTTTCTCAGTTCGTTTTGAGAGTAAACATAGTCCGCGTAAATCATAGTATTGGTGATGTTTCGATGACCAAGAGCAATTTGCACGAGCCGCAAATCCTTTGTTTTTTTATATAGGCGAATGGCGAACGTATGCCTGAGCGCGTGGAGTTTTTTAGGCACCGGGCGATAGGCAGTCCAAATATCTCGAAATCGATTGTAAGTGATGTCAAAGAGAAGTTCCGTGGGACTTTGAGTTCCCCATCGCAAAAGCCTCTCAAATAGCGAACGAGGCAGGGGAATTTCGCGATCAGAGCTGCCTTTTATCCCACGCACAAGAATCGTCTCGTCAAAGGCATTGATGTCTTGGCGTTTGAGGTTGAGGAGTTCCGTTGCTCGGGCGCCAGTCCTAAGGGCTAGCTCCAGTAGCAAGACATTACGTAGATCTTTGTTTTCGAATCGCTTGAGGGTTTGTTCGAGCAATTCTACTTCGGGGTCTAAAAGATATTTTGTTTTGTTTAATGCGTATCTCTGTGATGCAGTAGCCACGATCTAAAGATTAGTGTTTCTCCAATAGTGGCGCAAGGTTATTGCGGTGATTAAAGATGTATGCTTAAGTTTGTATATGGCACCAAGTGATCATAGTCATTCGCCCCACCCGCATCCGCAGCCTAAGGCGAAGAAGGCCGACATCATTCGAACTCAAGTGATCCGTCACGGCGGCCTCGTCTTGCTGGTTATTGCATTACTCGTTGCAGGTCGCTTCGTGCTACCGCGACTACCGTTCTTGTCCGGATGGGAAGGCAAATTTACGGCTTCAGCGGTAAGCCTTGGAAAAGAAGTAGTTCCCAATCACGCGGTGGCCTTTGCCGAAAAGCTCGAGATTATGAGCAAGTTTGGCGTTCAAGAGTCCATTACCGAAGCCTTGGATCTTAAGGGACCTCTGCCCGTGGGGGCTTGGAATTGCACCATTGGAAAAGATCAGGGAGTTTGTCTTCGTTATCATTGGGAGGCAGAACCTCTCACTCTCATCATCTCAGTTTCTCCAAAGAAGGCCTCTAAACTTAAAGGACCGTTCACCAAGGCCGGGTATTCGGGCTATTTTGTAATCCAACCACCCTATGCGGTGGCCTTAGTGGGGCCGTTTACCGTAGACGAGCTTTTATCCGTTTGGCCTTGGGCCCAAAACATACGGGCTACCCAGCTCAAATAATTCTAAAATTTAAGACCGTTTCATGACGCATTGACTCAAGCGCGCGTGTGAAATTCCGAAAAGTGAATTGATGGCTCGACCATGACTACTCAACGGGCCTGCGAACTTAGATTTTCAATCCAGATCTGAATTTCAAAGTAATTTCAAAGAATTGATAGTGTGTCTTATAACTATAAGTCACACCTGATCCTGAAAAGTTGAGGGTAGGGCCAGGGGGCCGAAAAAGGCCTTCAGGACTCGACTCTAATTACCGATATAAAATCAACATCTTAACGTTTTGCGTCTTAATTTGCTCAGATTCGATTTAACCAACTAGTTGTATTTCACAACAAAATATTTCTGTTTTGAAATAAATAATTTGCAAAACAAAACACTCGAGGGCTAGGATGAGGTCATGGAAACGACGCAGCAGGGAAAAACATTAAGAAGTCGCAGTTCACGAAGACTTAGATACGAAGCAAAGGCGAGCACCTTTGTTAGGGAGAAGGGGGATCTGGAGCGCATTCGGACTCAGCTGGGGTTGAGGCCCAGCCAGATGTGCGAGCTTCTCAAAGTCCATCCATCGGCCTGGATTCGCTGGACCCGCTCGAAGTCAGCACCCCCTCACGTCTATCAATCATTAGAATGGTATCTTGAGCTTTTGAGTTGGAGAGGTCAGCGGCATCCCCTTATGGATCGGGACCAAGTTCAGGTGGCTCAAACAGTCACTCAGCAAGATCCTTCCAGTCATGTACCTCCAGAAGTCGGTGAATTTGAATCAAAAACCCCCCTTTTTGGATGGTTTTACACCCCTAAAATCGCATGGTTTTTAGTGGGTCTCGTCACTTTTCAGTTGCTCCTAACGCTCTTTGTTGTTTTCAATGGGCGGAAATAAATCGACCCGGAGGTCAGACAACAATGTTCAGCTTTGAGATTATTGAAAAGCACGGCGGTCATGAGGAAGTCATCCTTTGCACTAACAAAGATGTTGGTTTGAAGGCGATTATCGCCATTCATAATACGACCCTTGGGCCGGCCCTTGGCGGCACTCGAATGTGGACTTACAAAACTGACGAAGAGGCCTTAGTTGATGTGCTTCGCCTTTCTAAGGGAATGACTTATAAAGCGGCCGTGTCTGGCCTTAATCTGGGCGGCGGCAAGGCTGTCATTATCGGGGATCCTAAGCGAGATAAAACCGAAGGCCTGTTCCGGGCATTTGGTCGCTATATCGAAAGCCTCAATGGACGGTACTTTACCGCAGAAGATGTCGGCACCAACGTGGCTGACATGGAATTTATTAATATGGAAACCCGCTTCGTCACTGGGATTGATACTCGTCATGGCGGATCGGGAGATCCCTCTCCCTTTACGGCTCACGGCGTGCTGATGGGTATTAAAGCGTGCGTGAAAGAAAAGCTCAATTCTGACTCACTACGAGGAGTTCGGATCGCCGTTCAAGGCGTAGGAAATGTCGGGTACCATCTTGTCGAGTTTTTGCACGAAGAAGGCGCCGTCATAACCATCACAGACACGGACCGAGAGCGCGTTGAGAAAACCGCTCAAAAATTTAACTGTAAAACCGTGGCTCCTGATCAGATCTATTCGGTTGATGCGGATATATTTGCTCCCTGTGCACTCGGGGCCGTTGTTAACGACGACACTCTTCCCCAATTCAAGTTTAAGATCATCGCCGGTGGTGCCAACAACCAATTGAAAGAGCCCAGACATGGAGATGCATTAAAAGAGCGCGGAATTTTATACGCTCCTGACTATGTTATTAACGCCGGTGGCCTTATGAACGTTTATGTAGAGCTCGAAGGATATAGCCGTGAGCGTGCGCACAATATGACAAAGCAAATTTACCACAACCTCATGAAAGTGTTTGCCACGGCAAAAGAAGAAAACATCACAACCTATAAGGCCGCCGATCGGGTTGCTGAAGCCCGCATTGAAATGGTGGGGAGAATCAAGCGTAGTCATTTAGGAAAGTCGCTTCGACCATTTAACTCGTTAAAAGTGGATCAACGTTAATTTTTACCGGAGACCAGAGTTTATGAAAATCTTAAGTCTTATTGTCACCACCTTAGTGGGCAGCACATCAATCGCATTGGCCCAAAATCAAATTGTTTATTCAGGTGTATATGGCACAGCTCATGGCGAATCGCCTTACCTTAAAACCACGCAAGGCAAAGCACAGCTCGCGGTTCGTGCAAACAGCTCACTTAAAGGCAATGGCGACTCAATCTATTTTGTCATGGAAACCATCGACTATAAAAGTGTAGTGGTTGTGTCAGCAGAAATGACTGACGGTAAACTCGTGGGCCCCGCCACACGATTTGATCGTGCCTCAGATGCAGACCAATCTTGCGCCGCCGACGCGATGAAATCAATGTCTTTAGCCGCTCGGGTGATGAGCTGCTATTTTAAAAAACAAAACTATGCACTGGCTATTGAATTCCCCAGAATAAACTACGACGACATTTTTCATTTCTTAGACATCGCCAATGACGTATTTAAAATGTTTTCGCCGCTTCAAAGTGAATACGACATGATCGACAATAACCCTCAGCTGAAAACAACATTTCTGGAGTTTACAAACGTATATCGTACAACAAGGCTTCATCGCTTTTTGGCAGGATTAGTTCTATCTGTTCATGGTTATGTGCAAGACATAACAAATCCAGACGGGTGGGCGAAACGGCCTCAGCAGCTAAATGCACTCGATTTAAAGTTTTTAAACGGAATCAGAACCCTCATTGCAGATGATAAAATGTATCTGTCAGTAAATGTTCATTGCCATGCAACGGCAGATCTGAAA
>JADLCR010000007.1 GCA_020847095.1 Oligoflexia bacterium
TGCACCGCTTGTACCGGTGGTCAAGTTCCGGTGAATAACGTTTGCCAATGCCCTAATGGCCAAGGGCTCTTTAATGGTCAGTGCGTGGCGTGTACTGGCGGAACCGTGAACAACAATGTCTGCTCATGCCCTACGGGAAGCATTGTCGTGGGCGGCGTTTGCACCGCTTGTACCGGTGGTCAAGTTCCGGTGAATAACGTTTGCCAATGCCCTAATGGCCAAGGGCTCTTTAATGGTCAGTGCGTGGCGTGTACTGGCGGAACCGTGAGCAACAACCAATGTTCATGCCCCGGTGGTCAGGTCCCAATCAACGGCGCATGTCGATGTCCCGATGGAACCGGCATGCAAAACGGAGTTTGTACGGCTTGTAATAGCAATCAAACCGCCGTTCCTGCAGGTAGCTGTACTGATTGTCCTCCTGGACAGATTTCAAATGCACAACATACAGCCTGTGTTAGCTGCGGTGTAGACCAATGGGAAAATCCCACTGGCACTTGCACCAATTGCCCCCCTGGACAAATTTCAAATGCACAACATACAGCTTGTGTGGCGTGTACTGGGAACACAATTGCTTTAAATAACCAGTGTCAACAGTGCCAAAACGGCGGCGTTGCAAATGCCAATCATACGGGTTGCTCATGGGTGACCTCTTGGTCGTGCAATGGATGGAGCTCTTGCAGCGAGCCCTGCGGTGGAGGAACACAAACTTGCGACTCCCCTGTTGCAAACGGTTATTCAAATCCATCTCCAACCACCACTGGCAACAATGCTCCTATTCCAGAAAGATCGTGCAACACTCAATCATGTGTGGTGTGTCATCAATCCTGCGAAGCCGGCGGTTATATTTCCGGGGGAGCTTGTGAGGACGACGTCTGCCTTCCTGGATGCACAGAAGGTATGGCTTGTTGGGGATGGAACAATTGCAGCACCCAGAGAGCCTGCAATAATCATGAACCTGATCTTCACACGGTTTGGTACCCTTATGGTCGAGACTGTTCTGACAACCATGGAAGCCCGCGATACTGCTTCGAGCCTTTCTAAAACCAATTTCACTCTGACCGAAGTTGCATTTTAATCCCCCCTGCTATAAGCCCAAGGGGCTAAGAGGCACAGGGGATTTTTATGAAGCACAGGCACCAAAATCTGACCGTCGCGATTCAACATCAAACCGAGAATTACGGATCAACGGAAGCTTTTATTTTAAAGCTGGGGGCCAATCGCTTCCCCGTCAGTTTTACCGCATACAATGAACTAGTGCGCAAGCTGTCTCATTACTTTCAAAGCAAATTTAAGCCGGGTTTTCGAGTCGCCCTTTGGGGAGAAAACTCCATGCACTGGTGCGCCCTTGCTCAAGCGACGTGGCATGCGGGAGGCACTCTGGTGCCACTCATGCATATAGCCACTGAACATGAAGTGCGCCCCATCATGGAGCGCGCCGAAATTGACATGGCCTTTGTATCGCCCCTAATTCATTCGGGCCAAGGATTACCTGCCAAAGAAACCGTAAAACTTGACCAAACCACCGTAGAGCAAATCGCTACGAATCACCCTGCTCAAGAGATTAATGGGTTTAAAAATTCTACCGATGACCTCGCCGTCTTAATTTTTACTTCCGGAACAACGGGCAATCCAAAAGGCGTGATGCTGACTCATCGAAACATCTTAACGAATCTATATGATTGCTGGAATATGGTTCCCGGACGAAAAGGCCTTCGCGGCGTAAGCCTCTTGCCTTTGAGTCATATGTTTGAACTTGTCGCAGGCTTTACGCTAGCTCACATGAAAGGCATTTGTTTTAGCTACCCCCAATCACTGAAAACAGAAGATGTATTAAGTGAACTTAAAATTCAAAAATCCAACATGCTCGTTGCCGTTCCGCTGCTTTTTGAAATTATGGACCGCACGATTCAAGAAAAACTTCGAGCCCTTCCGCCTGTACTACTAAAACTTTTTGGTTTACTCGGGCCAGCGATCCGCCGATTTCCATTTCTTGGAAAAATTCTATTTAAAAAAGTTCACGATGCCTTTGGTGGGCACATGATGTTTTTTTGCACCGGCGGAGCCAAAATCGACCCCGAAATCATTATTCGATTTCAATCCATGGGATTTCCGTTTCTGCAAGGTTACGGCCTCACCGAAACAAGCCCTATCCTCACCTTGACCACGGCGGACAAACAAAATCCCTACTCCGTAGGAATTAAAGTCCCGTCAGTTGAGCTCAAAATTTTTGAACCAAACGAAACCGGAGAAGGTGAAATTATCGCCAAAGGCCCCAGTGTTTTTCAGGGGTATTACAAAAATCCTGAAGCCACCGCTGAAGTGATTAAAGATGGTTGGTTTCATACGGGCGACATAGGAAAATTCGATGAGCAAGGATTTTTGTATATCACGGGCCGCAAGAAAGACATCATTGTCACTCCAAATGGTAAAAACGTTTACCCCGAAGAGCTTGAAGAGGTACTCAAGTCCTCACCACTATTTGTCGAAGCAACCGTCATTGGTCTTCAAACTAGCCGCGGAGAAGCCGTGGGAGCCGTTATTGTACCTTCGCCAAACCTCAAAGGGGATATCGAAAAGCTTGTTCGCCACGAAGTCGAACGATTGACACAAGACCTCGCTGATTACAAACAAATACAAGAAATTATATTAACTCAAGAGGAGCTCCCCAAGACTCCAACCAAAAAAGTGAAAAAGCATTTGCTCAAGCAAATGATTCAAAACAAGTCCCTAAAGGGTTTGAGCCAAGAAAAGAGCTCCGGTGTACAAACTCCGCTACCTCGTTCTCACTCGGGTGTTTGGCTTTCCGATCAAGTCAAAGCGATTTCCAAACAAGACTTCATATGGCTTGAAGCAGAGCTGAAAGCCGACTTAGGCTTGGATTCTCTCACTTTCATGGAACTTATCGGAAACGCCGAGACCCATTTTGGAATCAAGATTCCTGACGAAAAATTCTCTTCGATACGCACGGTCGACGAACTGCTTAAGTTTTTGCCAGAGACTTCGGGGCTCGGAGCCAAGGTTTTAGAATCTAAAGCGAACTTTGATTACAAACGAAACAACACTTTGTTCATGAACGGCTTGCGCCTTTTAGTACACGGTCTTTTATTAAGACCTCTCATGAAAATCATGTTTGGACTGCGAGTCAAAAACATCCCTCCATCTGATTGGACCAATATTATTATTACGCCTAATCACTCCAGTCACTTAGATTTACCAACGGTGTTGTCATCGCTTCCTCTTAACCAAGTCAACCGTACTTACGCTGTAGCGGCGGACGATTACTTTTTTGATCATCCATTGAAAGCGTGGCTGGTTCGCTTGTTTTTTAATGCCATTCCCTTTGAGCGCAAAGCGCGCATTGATAAGGGTTTCAAAGTTTGCTTGGAGATTTTGGCCGAAGGCGGAAACCTGGTGATTTTCCCCGAAGGAACCCGATCGGTCACCGGCCAACTCGCCCCCTTCAAGCCGGGCGTTGGTTTACTATTGGCAGGGCGACCCTATAAGGCTCTTCCGTGCCGTTTGCGCGGAGTTTACGAAGCCTTTCCAAAAGGAGCGCCCCTACCCAAACCTGGCCATGTTGAGATTAGATTTGGCGAGCTTCAAAGTTTTGCTTCGTACGCTGATCAAACTTCCAGTTATCCGACCATTAGTCAGCAACTTCAGCAGGCCGTCGAAAAAATCTAAATAAGCCCGTGGGATTTACACCACTTCATGGATTCATGGACGGCACTTCTAGCGGGACGAAACGTCACTGCTAATTCAGATTTCGCCTTTGCATTGTCGTACCAATGAAAAAATGTGGCTAAAAAGGCACTATCAAGTGGAAGTTTGGGGCCGATACCTAAAACATTCAAAACCGGCCTTCCCAGCCTTAAAGCTTCAATGAAAATTTTCGGAAGCAATATTTGAGGGGGCCGACTCCCTCCTTCTTCCGCAAGCCATTTGAAAAGCTCTTTGACGTAAATATTTTCTGACGCCAAAATAAAACGCTCCCCACTCTTACCGCGCGTGAGCGCATTCAAATGCCCTTGTACGGCATCTTCCACATTCATCACATTGATTCCACCGCTGGTGTAAAAAGGAATTTTTCCTTGGGCCACTTTTAAATGAAGCTTTCTTGAATCTTTGAGTCCATCACCAGGCCCAAACATAACGCTGGGATTTAGCGAGACCCCATTGATTTTACCTTTTTTGGCGGCCTCCAAAACTTTCAGCTCCGCTTCTCTTTTAGAATCATAGTAGCCAAGTCCGAGGTGACCCATTTCATAGAGAGAATCTTCATTTAGCACCTTTGGCTGCGGAGAAGCTCCAATAGCCACCACACTGCTGGTGAAAACCAATCGCTGTACTTTCTGCTTCACTACGGCCGCAATAACATTTTCCGTGCCGCCCACATTCACCTTAAACATCTGATCCCGAAGCTCCGGTTTATAACCAATAAGCCCAGCTGCATGAATGACGGCATCTACGCCTCGACAGGCCGAATCCACCGAATCGGGATCGGTAACATCTCCAAGGGCCGATTCAAAATTGACGGATTTGATTTCTTCCAGTCTGCTGTGAGCACGGTGAAGAACTCGCACATCATGACCCGCATTCTTCAGACCTCGAACAATCCACCCACCCAAAAAACCAGTTCCGCCTGTGACAAGTACCTTCATAAAGCCATTCTTACCTTATGTTTCACCAAATTAGTTACAAAAAAAAACCGCACCGTTTCCGGTGCGGCTTTAAGCAGTCTTTATTTCTAAATTAGAAGATAAACACAAATCCGATCGAAGGACGAATTCCTGTGTATTTAACATCTGCTGTGGAAGTCGTGCTTGCGTTGTCAGCTTTTTGCTTTTTAAAATTTAGGCTTGAATATGAAAATTCTGGGCCAATTCTAAGTTTTGAGCCGACCATCCAGTGATATCCAATATCAACTTGAAAACCTGATCCCTCAGAGTAGGTGATTTTTGAAGCAGGAGTCGACCCTGTCACACTTCTGAATTCAGAGCTGATTACATAATGGGCAATCAGCGCAAAGCCGTTGTCCGTAATCAAACCAACAGAAGCTCCGTAGCCACTAACATTGCTCTCTGTGGATGCACCACTTGCTGGTTTCGTGCTGGTATTATCCATCACATAGATACCACCAAGATAAAGCGGTGAGCTAAATTTCCAACCCACGCGCCCGCCAACTTCAATACGTGAAGTGTCTGACTTTGAAGTGGCACTTAATTGGAGGTTATCGTTTGTGTACATGACGTCTGGAGCCAATACAAATCCCGATCCGCCTTTAGCAGCTTGGGCTTGGCTCCCTACAAATCCCAGCGCTAGAATCATTGATGCTACAAAAGCCAAAAATTTCATATTGGTCTCCGTTTCCTCAGCTAACTGTTTAATTGAACACATCAAAACCATTTTTTGGGTTTATTGTGTAAATGTCAACATACAATTCCATTGTGACTCGACTTAAATCTCGTTAGCATGGGTGTCAATTTAAGGAAGGAGACCGCCATGATTCTAACGACGATTGATCAAGTGCCTGGACGCCAAATACAGGAACACTATGGTCTAGTATCGGGAAGCACCGTTCGCTCTAAAAACGTATTCAGAGACTTTTTCGCCGGTCTTAAAGATATCGTCGGTGGCGAACTTAAGGGATACACCGAATTACTCGAAGAAACGCGCAGCGAAGCCCTTGAACGCCTTGTCACGCAAGCCGAAAGCAAAGGGGCGAACGCCGTTATTAATATTCGCTTTGCCACCAGTGACGTTGCCCCTGGAGCGGCCGAAGTTTTTGTATACGGCACAGCCGTGAGGGTGATTTGAATCATGAACGGACTTGTTGAATGGGGATCAGTTCTGGTTTTGCTCGCCGTTGGCTTTGTCTTTGGAGGGCGCTCAGAGCGCCGCCATTACAAGAGCATTCAAAATCGAGAAACAAAGCTCTTAGCCCTTCCGTTAAAATCCGAAACCAAGCTTCAAGTCTCAGAAATTGAAGATGTTTTGCTGGTGACCGGAAGTGTCGCCATTGCCAGTGACTATCTTAAAACATTCATTGCGAATCTAAAGAATATCTTCGGAGGAAGACTTTCAAGTTTTGAATCTCTGATGGACCGAGCCCGCCGCGAGGCCACGCTGCGTCTTAAAGATCAGGCCGCGAAATGGGGAGCCGATGAAGTTATTGGGTTTCGCCTCGAAACCTCTACTATCAGGCAAAACGGAATTGAAATCTTAGCGGTTGGAACAGCGGTCAAATTTAAAAAACTCTCGACATGAAGTATGTTCCAAAGCCCGACCTCGACAATCCGAACGTTTCTAAATCTCACCCTCTGATCGATCTCGCATTTCTATTAGGCGGCGTTACAGCTCTTGCCTTGATAGCTCTTTTTGCCTTTCAAAAATTTGGCGAGCGGCTGGTTGTACTATTACCAGCGGAAAAAGAGGCGGCCTGGCTTAAAAACCTATCTGTAGAAAAAGAATTCTTTAAAGTTTCTTCCCATTGGAGAACCGAGCGGGAGCTTAATGAGCTTTTGAATGATTTAATCAAAAAAACTCAATTTGTGAGCCCCTATAATTTTAATGTCAAAATCGTTTGTGATGAAACCCCCAATGCGTTTGCTATTCCAGGCGGAAAAATTATGGTCACAAGCGGACTGTTAGAAAGGTTAAAGACTAAGAATGGCCTTGTCTTTACCCTCTCCCATGAACTCGGGCATTTTAAGGGCCGCCATCACCTCAAAAAAATAATTCGATCTGTCGGCATGAGTTTTTTTACCTCGCTCGCAGGCTTTGAGAGTCAATCGCAGGCCTTGACGTTAGTTTCAGGATTATTGAACTTAAGTTTCGATCGAGAACAAGAGCTGGCTGCGGACTTGCTCGCCATCGAACTATCAAAAAAATATTTTGGAGGACTCAATGGCGCCAGCGAACTGTTCGAAGTGCTCTCTAAAGAAGAATCTTTGAGCTCCTCGATTCCTTCGTGGTTTCTCACCCACCCTCACTCTGAAGAGCGAATAAAAGTGATCAGAGAAAATTCGAACGAAAATCAAAATGAAATCGAAAAGTACCAGGCCCCGGGTAACAAAAGCCTTTGTCTTTAAGCAGACATCTTGGTTTTAGAGTTAGCGCGGCTTTGAATATTTTCAAAGGCTTTTGAATTTTTCAACAAAAAGCCCAGCCATTCTTGACTCGGTTCTTGATGCTGTCTTAGCGCATGAAAATGGAGTAACCCATAAATTCTTAAAAACGGAGTGATCAACCCCGATCGAATAACCGCCGCTGCAACTACAGCGTGTATCCACGAAAAACCAAACGCCGCCATAAATGCCCAGGAGGCAAAAAAACTGAGCCCGGTGAATACAGCGTCCCGCCTCGCCAAATCTAGACAAATTCCCAATAGCGTTGTTGAGTTTTGGGCGTACTTCAGAATACCATCGCGAACCACTGGCCAAACATTTTCCTCAAAATGCTGAAGGCGATAGCTGATGATCAAATCTCGAGCGTAATGATGGGCAAGCTTGAGAAGATATTCTTTAAGCTTGGGGTGAAGTTTCAAAAACCAAGACCCTTGTTCGGCATATTCGGGGCCTTGGGCTTTATGAATCACTTCGATTACTTGTAAGGCCTCTTCACTAACGAGACTTAATATGGCCTCGTGACCAAACGCCGATTTGACTTCAAGAGCAGCCTTTTCCATCGTACGCCCCGGCTGCCTTAATCCTCGATGCACAAGCCGAGTGTGCCATGCGAGAAGACTCACGCTCCAAAGCCCGAGCCAAGGACGTAAGCTCGTATAGGCAAAACCGATGATTCCCCATATCAAAACCGAATAGAACAATCCTGATCGAATCTTAAAGATCGAGTGGGCCACCAGTCCCAAGAAAAGGGATCCCAATAAGAACATCAAAAGTGCGGCTAGCCGGTAGAATAAAACTTCTTTAGATCGGTCTAAAATTTTTCGAACATACGCCCAAGAAACTTCAGCGCCCAAATTGAGACCGTCTGTCTTAGTCGTAGTTGCTATGGGCGTGGATTCAACACTGATTCTAACGATCACAGCGGCCACTCTCACGACCCCTGTTTTTTCCAACAGCCTGCGGTCTACTCTTTGATCGTCAACGAAAGTGCCATGTTTGCTCTTGAGGTCTTCGACAACTAAACCCTGAGAGCAAACAGAAAGCTTGCAATGGTATCTTGAAACGCGGGGGTCTTTAACCAACCAGTCACACCCCGGTTCGCGTCCAATGACAAAAGATTCGCCCATGTTCAACTCACGAACACCATGGGGCAAATGAAGCTTCACTTTCATACCTTCCTTTTCGGACGCCGCGCGTCTTAGCTTCAGAAAAAAAGTGTTTGCTCCAGAACAATTCAGCATTAGGATTTTAGTGTTTAATTAAATGTTTGACGCGACTCATAAGGAGAAATCAGCCCATGAAGAAACTTCTCGTACTTGTCTCACTCACTTTGCTGGTGAGCTGCAATCAGATGAAGAGCAATTTAAAATCAGACCAGGCTAAAGTCAGCTATGCCTTAGGCCAGCAAATCGGTACCAGTCTGAAAAATCAAGAAATGGACGTGGATGTTGCCGCCCTTGCTATGGGTGTTAACGATGTTATTAAAGGCAACAAATCCGGCCTTACTCCAGAAGAAATGAATCAAGCATTGATGAAAAATCAGCAAGCGCGACTAGAAAAAATGAAAACTGCTTCAGACAAAACCAAATCTGAAGGAAAAGCTTGGCTCGAAGAAAACAAATCTAAAGAAGGTGTGAAAGTTACGGCCTCGGGACTTCAGTATAAAATTATTAAAGACGGAACGGGCGCCTCTCCAAAAGATGGCGACACCGTTACGGTCAACTACATCGGAAAATTAGTGAACGGATCCGAGTTTGATTCTTCAGTCAAGCGCGGGCAACCTGCTGAATTTCCGGTTAACGGAGTCATTCCAGGCTGGACGGAAGCGTTGAAGCTCATGAAGAAGGGCTCGAAGTGGGAACTGGCTATTCCATCGGAGCTCGCGTACGGCGATATGGGTCGTCCGCCAGTAATTCCTGGTGGCAGTGTTTTATTATTCGAAGTGGAGCTCCTTGATTTCAAAAAATCCAAAAAGTAATGCAAAAGCTTTTTTGGATCGATCTTGAAATGACCGGCCTCGATGTGAATAAAGAAGTGATCATCGAGGCCGCTGCTATTATCACTGATTTGGATCTCAATCCCATCGTTCAATACCATGCGGTGGTCAAGCAACCTCAGCATTTTTTGGACTCCATGGACGACTGGAACCGCACCCACCATGGAGATTCAGGACTGACAGCCCTTGTGCCCAAGGGAAAAGATCCTGCCATCGTAGAAGACGAACTGATTGCGCTCATTGATACTCACTTCAAAGAAGAACGACCGGTTTTAGCAGGAAACAGCATCGCTCAAGATCGGTTGTTTATTGATCGCCATTTCAAAAAACTATCAAATCGACTTCACTATCGCATGCTCGATGTCACAAGCTGGAAGATTGTCTTGCTCAATAAGTACAAGGTCCAGTTTCCAAAAAGCACCAGCCATCGTGCTTTGGATGACATTCTTGAAAGTATTAACGAGTTGAAGCACTATCTTAGCTTTATTCAAATTCCGCAAAATCAGCTTCAGGAGCCAGTTTCCAGTTAACTCTTTATTCATCTCTGCCGATGACTTCCTCGTAATTAACGCTTTCGGGAGGCCTTCGAATGCGGCGTTCTGCCTTAATGACTTTAGTCTTGCTATCCGCTTGTCAGAATCAAGTGAGCTTCAAGAACATTCCGCTTCCATTAAAGGCAACACCTGAGGCTCCGACTCTTGTTCCCACGCCCATCCCAACGCCCGAACCCACTCCCATTCGAGTCGAAATTCAAGAGAGCTTTGAATTCGGTTACGGCAGTCAGCAAAAAAGTTTTCGTCAGGACCGATTCGACGAAAACAAGACTTCGCTCATTTTTGAAATGACCGATCCACTGGGTCGTTGGATTTCGACGCTCAACAAGTCTGATGTGTTACCAATTGAAAACGGCGTGGTCATTCAAAACTTTGAACTAAAGAGCGAAGGTGCTGCGACAGGCACAAAACTAGATTTGGTTTTTGCGCTCGACACAACGGGTTCACTTTCAATTGAAGGAACCATTAACACGGTGAAAGCGACGATCAAAGACTTTGTTGAGAGCCTAAAAGTCAAAAATATTTCAGCAAGACTTTGTTTGGTGACTTACAAAGACGTCGTCGATCGCGCTTGTCAGAGTTTTGTCGAAGATAATCCTCAAACCCCGGAAAACGAAAATTTAAACTCATTTCTTAACGATGTTTTACGCATAAAGCCTGACGGGGGCGAGCAACCAAAAGAGAATCACCTTGGCGCATTGGTCGCCGCAGCAAAGCTAACTCCTTGGGGAGTTGGTCACCAGAGAATGATCGTGCTCTTCGGCGAGGGTGGTTTTTGGGTCAAACCCATTGACCAAGACGAACGAGAGGCATGGGCCGCTCCAACTTATCCTGAAACTTTGGATGCGATTAAAAAGTCTCAAGCTCAAGTGTTTGTCATTCATCCCAAATGGCATGGGTTCAGTTCGGATTATTTTGATCTTCCGGGAATCCCTCGTTATTCAAACGGACGCTACTTTGATCTGCGGGAGCTTGAAAAAGGGAAGATAACAGTTAACGCCATATACGATGCCATTCGCGATCAAATGAAATGGACCCACGTCTTGAGTTTCGTGGCCGAGCAAAATCCAGGAATCAATGGCGCCCTCCCCCTTTCTCAACGCCATATTGATCTCCGATTTGCCATGTCCGTTCAAAACTTTAGAGTTTTGCAAATCGATACGAACTTTCCCAATGGACACGGATTACCAAAAAGCGAATTCGACTTAGCTTCATCACAGCAATCTCCGGTCCGCTTTGTTCGCGTCTGGGTCAACGGCCATGAGGTTTCAAAATCCCAGTTTGCAGTGGGCGGTCAGATCTTGCGGTTTATCAGCCCCCCTCCTCCTGATGCTCTTATAACCGCAGAGTTTGAACTGGGAAGCCTTGTGGAAAATATCAGTTTTGTTCCGGTGATTGTCAGAACAAAGCTTCCTAAAAATCTAAAAATCACCGTTAATGGTGTGAGACTTTCTCCAAATCAGTTCTTTTTGCGCCCCATCCCCAATCAATTAGTGGCCCTCGTTGAATGGGACCCTCAATTATTTTCAGAATCAGATCCACTAAAGATCCGTGAACTGAAGAAAGTTCAAGTTTCATTGGAATATCACTTTGACAAAATGCCTTAAGGGCTAAGGGCAAGTGTTTGGGCTTGTGCCTGAGGTCAGTGTTTTAGATTCATTGATGTTGATTTGATCGAAAGTTCCGTCATTTCTCAAACGATAGGCCGTCGCGATAAAGCAATCCGCATTCACTGTGGCGCGCGCCGGAAAAGGTGCTGCGTTTATGGCTCCAGCGTTATTTTGCCAAAGAACAACTCGTCCACCTGCGCCGGTGGGCGGGAAATAAGTATCAGCACAAATGGGTGTGTTTCCAAAAAGGTCTGCCGCCTCATCGACAGTGTTAATACACGTTGCCGTTCCTTGGGGATTGGCGTCAGCCGGCGGGGCGAAGTCGCCCACAAAGCCGAATCGATAGTCTAAAGTGCCTTCGAATTTGACTCCCACGGCGTCAAACCGCGACGTGTACTGCACGTACTCGGCGAAAAATGATTTCATCGTTGAGTAAATCATAGAAAGATTGGCTTTGGCCTCTGATTGGCGTGATCGATCAAGATAAGTATTGTAATTTGGAATGGCAAGCGCGGCCAATATGCCAAGTACGGCCAGCGCAATGACAACTTCGATTAATGAAAAACCACGTCTTTGATGAATCATCATACTTCATGATTTTACTGAGAAATCCTCAGTATATTCAATTGATCAGTGCGATTTTACGCGATATAGATTTGATTAAAGGAAACAAATGAAAAAGCCAAAGAAAATGAGCAGCCCGTTTCCGCTCAAAGAAACGATCAAAGACCTTGAATCGGCCCTAGTGGATTTTGAGCGCGTCCAGGGCGATCAAGCCTCTCAAGACCTCGAACAATTCCGCCAAAAAACCCGCGCTCTGCTTAATCAATTAAGCGAACAAATTAAGGCGCTGGAGCTTTGATTTAACCCCTGTCTAATAGTTAGGTACCCCTGACTAAACCCTTGATAGTTGTCAAAAACTAAGTGAATAATGCCTCCCCAAAACCCATTAAATTCCAGTATTTAGGGCCTTTTGATTGCAATCAAGAAGCACCGTGGACTTTGCTCTCAAAGGAGGCCCTATGTCCCGGAAGACTAAGATTGTTGCTCAAGCCTTTCAGCTTGCTACGGCGTTGATGGTGATCGCCATTGGTTGTAGCTCTCAAACCCCATTTATTGGGTTTGATGAAATGGAGGGTTCAGGATTTTCGACGGCGAGCCTACCTAGTGAGGTTCGCGAACTTAATCCGGATCCGGTTGCAGCCACTCAGATGCTTTATCAGG
The DNA here is from genome assembly GCA_020847095.1 of Oligoflexia bacterium. Lineage (GTDB taxonomy): Bacteria > Bdellovibrionota > Bdellovibrionia > JABDDW01 > JABDDW01 > JADLCR01. Next base: position 12,512 of record JADLCR010000007.1, read on the forward strand.
GAATACTTTGGAGAGATCGTGACGTACCCGGTTCCGATGGATACGTGAGTCTTATTAGATCCAAAAGGGTGGTCGGCATTCAGCAAGCAGCTGTTTTTATCACCGCCGATCCGATAAGCCGCGAATTCAAGAATAGAATCGAAGCGGTTTATCCTGCGCAAGACATCTTGCGTAGGCTTACTCTTGCATTTTTTGAGGCTGAACCAACCGCTAGCGATACAAATCGGTTTTTGAGAAACATTCAAAATAGACGAACCGAGTCCACCGTCTCACTCATGGTTAAAGACCCTCGGTTCTTTCAGCGCTTAGCAAGACTCCCAAGCGTTGGAACCCCAACATATCCAACGCCAGTGGGGCCAACTCCAACTCCAACGATCCCCCCCATTAGCACCACTTGCGGATTACCAGCACTTCCTGAGACCAACAACTGCGAGCGCAATTCACCTTCCTATTTGGCTGATGTCGAACGCGCCCTTGATACGGTCATCGCTCAACATCCCGAGTATTTTGACTTAAACCAACAGATTGCAACGGGCGCTTACCGCGTCGTTCGACCGGATGATTACCTCAATGCGGTTGCTAACGTCATGCGAGGAATGGGTTATTGCGTTCATCCCGATGTGGGCGAAGAAATTGCGATAAAAAAGAACACTAACTCCTTTAATGAGCAGTACGACATTTTAACTTGGCAGCTTTGGATGCGACGGGGCGCCGGCTCATACCGAGCGTCGTGTTACCCGTCTTGGTTTTAAATTGGAGGACCCGTTAATTTGCTGAATTCGGCCTTACTCATCATTTTCAGTCACGCCATTGCTTTTGGTGGATTACCTGAGAAGGCCGAACTACGCACGCTCCTTGCCAACCCCGATGTTTTAGAAGAAGTTCGAAAAGCACAGAACTTCCCGGCCAAACGGATAAAAAGTTGCGAAGCCGTTGTTCATCGTTACGATCAAGATGAATTGAAACTTGCCGGAATAGCGCGGTGGGTTCACAATTCGGGCCTCTTTCATGATTTTGATCGTTTCGAGCAAATTCCTAGGGAGTCTACGGTTTATCGCCTTCCCCTGGTGGACGCACACGAAGCCTATGTGAAAAAGAGAAACCAAACCTATTCGTACGATCCGGATCAGCACGAAGTCTTTATTTCGCCCGATGGAAAACAGTTCGTTTTGGAACTTGCCTCGCGAGTCAAAGACGAAATTTCAAAGCATCCGTTGTATCTCACAGCTGCGACCAGTAATCCTCAGCGATACACTTTAGATCACCACTGTTTGCATCGCAGCGGTTATTCCATCGATATTCGTCCCCTTCCAGGATTAAGACCCACCCATCTATGGTCGGAAGAATATGATCGCGAAATGAATCGCCGATTGATTTTAGAACTTGTCAATGATCTAAGAGTGCGTCGCATTTATTTTAGCGACCCAAAACTTCTTAAGGACCCTGAAGTGAAAGCAGCCGTTGACTATCGCGCGCAAACTCAAAGACCCGTTGAATACATTCCCATGCGTGATCACTACAATCATATTCATATCGAGCTTTATTGGGCTGAGAATCTAAAAGCTCTTTCAAAAGCCATTCTTGAAGTTTTTCGAGAGACTAAAAATGTGGCGGGAGCTTCGAGACAACCCGTAGGTAAACGCACGGTCGATAACAAACGAGGGAGAGGGCCGTCCAGTGTCTCTTAGATCATGGATACTGGTGATTTTGTTTTTTTGGGCCGCACGCGTGCTTGCTGACGATCAACATGCCTTAACTATTAAAAAAATCAGTGTCGTGACTCCCTACGAAACAGTCGACTTCAGTGCCGAACCAAAAATACTGAAAGAGTTCTATTTTTTTATTCGCAATTCAAATGGAACGGCCAACACCCAACTCTTGCGCCGACTACCTTGGCAGGAGTTGCGTGATCGCGCCATGGTATACGCTAATGGCCGGCTCAATCCGAGCGAGTGGAGTGTACTAGAAAAGTTCGTATGGCGTGCTTCTTTAATTTCGCGAGACGGCATTGAAGTGCTTTTTCAAACCTTGAGCCAATCATTTGAGCGCCATGCCCTTTTATCTTGCCCGGATTCCTTTGCCTCTATGGCAGAGACCAATTGATTTCAGGCTTTCCCGCCTGCTTTAAAAATTCGTTAGTTTTCGAAAAGTGACGGCAACCAAAAAACCCACGATACGCGGACAGCGGTGATGGATGAACGGCCTTTAAGACTAAGTGATTTTTATTTTTTAAGAGACTTTCTTTTTTTTGAGCTGGGCTGCCCCAAAGTATAAAAACAAGTGGATCCGTTCGATCATCTAAGAGCTTAATTATTTGATCTGTGAAAATCTCCCAGCCCTTTCCGTGGTGAGATCCGGCCTTTGATTTTTCTACGGTTAAAACAGTATTGAGTAACAAAACCCCCTGAAGGGCCCAAGAAGTCAGATTTCCGTGACGAGGCTTTTCAATTTTTAAATCCGATCGAAGCTCTTGAAAAATATTAAGCAAAGAGGGTGGTATGGCCACGCCCTCAGGAACTGAGAAACAAAGTCCGTGAGCCTGCCCGGGCCCGTGATAAGGATCTTGCCCCAAAATCACGGCCTTTACCTTTTCAAACGGCGTTGTGTTAAGGGCGTTAAAAATAAGAGACATTTTTGGAAAAATAGATTTTCCATTTGCTTTTTCCGCTTTTAAAAACTTTTTAAGCTCGAGCATGTAAGGCTTTGAGAACTCATCGGAAAGTCTTCGCTTCCAAGAATCCTCTAGCCGAACAGTCGCGTCACTTTCTGAAATTTGTTTTAATAATTCCATGCCAAATTTTTAAAAAATATAATTAGTTGCCAAAAGCAATCCATAGCCAGAAATTTTCGCCCCTACTTTCGAACCTGTGGAGCCTACAATGCTAGTTCCGTATCCTTCGAAATACATCCCACCGAGGCCAGTGCTAATATTATCGTCTTTCCAATTTGCCCCCAAAGTAGTCATCCAAGTGTTGTTTTTCACGCGTCCAGCCTGCCTTAGTGTCTGATCTCCAATCGACGATGGCATCAAGGCATAGCCGAAAAATCCAGAAATGGTATCGGTCATGCGCCTTTCAACTCCTATAGAGTATCGGGTGGCGTTTTGTGTATAAACTTCCTCGGAAATATTCGGGACCTGCGGTAACTCCTTATAATCAAGCGCCCCACCAATGGAAGCATCAAACAATATTTTGTAATTTTCATTGAGGCGATAGGTGATCCCTACTCCCAAATCCCAGGGGATATCGTATTTCGCGGGAGTTGACTGCTTATCTTCAGTTGTAACCGTAACACTTCCCAAAAGAGTTACCGGGCTAATGCGATAAACTTCCGCCGACCCGGCCACTTGAAGAAACGGCGCCTGGCCACGCAAACCAATTTTAAGATCGGAGCTTAAGTCGTAGTGAGCGCCAACCACGGTGACCAATCCGTAAACCGTTGGAGTCACTTTTGAAACCGTCGAAAATACCGTATTGGAAATGCTATTAAACTTTACGATGGTACCAGATACGTTGGATTTGGAATATTGAACGCCGTATATACTTACCCCGACTCCGAGCTTCTCGCCCCACATATGAGCGGTCGTTAGCCCAATCCACATTTCTCTTTCTGAAACTTTTGGGACAATCGCTCCATTTGAATTGGGGGTGGTGAAAACGCCGCTGGATTCAATCTGTGTTGAGCTTGGAATTAAAATACTAAATGCCAGTTGATGATTGAAAACTTTAAAGGTCGAAACAGCCGTTGATGGAATCGTATTAAAGCCCGTTGCTTCGTAGGGTATCAAAGTGTTGTCAATATAGCTTAATCCATCAAATTTAATATTGTAGACGAAGTACAAACTCCCAGACAAAGAGAGTTTAGAACCCTGATTCTTTGCCAAAGCACCTGGATTGAAAAACACTGAACCCATCGAAGTTTCATCGCCAATCCCTGTATTAGAAAGAAGTGCTGATTTATCCCCGAATGGAAATACCCATTTATTGTAAGCATCTGCCCACACCAATTCCGTGAAAATCAAAACCCCGGCTAGTAAGACGGCCTGAACGATCCCCATCATCCGGGCTTGCCTCCAAGACCAAAAAGAGCAGACACAATGGCAAAATAAATGGGAATACCCACGAGAATATTAAATGGAAATACAATCCCCAACGTTGACGCCAAATAGATTCCGGCCTGGGCATTTGGAATGGAGGCACGAATGGCGGCAGGGCCCGCAATATACGAACTGCTCGCCGACAAAATTCCGATAAGCAAGGTTGTGCCCGGACTTAGTTGAGCCATCCAGCCCACCAAAATACCGGTCACTCCAAGTAACAAACTTGTGGCCAATGAAAAACTGATTAGCCTGATTCCTGCGCGAGAAACATCTTTAGACTGGCTTCCAACTTTGAGCCCTAACTCCATCATGAACAACATGAGAATTCCTTGAAATGAATCGAAAAAAAAGTGTGGCACCGATGTCATCGCCGACCCGCGCCCAAAAAGGCCGATCACAAAGCCACCAATTAAGAGCATCAGTCCTTGGCCAAAAACAACTTCGTGAAGGGCATCTTTAACTTTAGTTCTCTTTTGCGACCACTGATAGAGCGCCATGCCCATAAAAATTCCAGGCACCTCCATCGTCGCCACCAGAGCTGGGGCATAAGACGGCAGCACCCAACCTTGCGCTTCGACAAAAGATTGCCCGGCGACATAAGTCACCACACTCACCGAGCCAAAATTTATACTCAATGCGCTCGCATCGGGCGGATCAAACTTGAAAACGAAGCGCGCCACGACAAAACTCAGACCCGCACAAGCCAGTCCTAATAATATGGCGATCCCAACAGCCAAACTCATTTCATCAAGACTTTGACCTCGGAACGCGAAACCGCCCTTAAGGCCGATTGAAAACAGGAGATAAATTGAAAGTGCTTGGTAAAAAAGGTCCGGAAACTTCAGGTCACTCTTGACCCAATAGGCGACAAGACCCAACACGAAAGACAAGATAACCGGAGAAAGCAAATTCTCGAGCGCGTAATGGTGCATGTTGTGGATGCTCCTGTGCAGTTAGAATCTCCAGAAGTAGCATATCCTATTAATTTCGCCACCATTAACGCAATGGGTCAGATATCGGATTTGAACACCGGGCTAACCTTTGCTAGTTTCGTCTCATGCCTTCAATGACCTTTATGACGCTGCTGACTTTTTTGACCTTGCATTCAACCTCCTTGATGGCCATAGACCTTCAGCTTTTAGAAAAACCTGATATTCTGACCTCTAAGGTCGTTAAAAAATTTTCGAAAGCTGATCCTTTAGTCGTGGTTTTTCTCTCAGCTCAATGCCCATGCTCAAATAGCCATAGCGAAGAACTCAAGATGCTAAGGCAAACCTATGGCTTTATTCGTTTTATCGGGGTTCACTCTAACCCAGAAGAAGGTACGGAGCTTGGCAAAACCTATTTTTCAAATTTAAAACTTGGTTTTCCGGTCATTCGTGATGACTCACTTAAAATTGCAGACGCTTTTAAGGCGCTTAAAACGCCGCACGCTTTCATTTTAAACAATGGGGAAATTGTTTACCAAGGCGGCGTGTCTGATCGAAGCGATTTTTCTAAAGCTTCAAAACACTATTTGAGGGACGCTCTAGAAAGCGTTAAGAATCATGTTCCCATTTTGAACTCGCAGACGAGAACATTGGGCTGCGCCATTAGGCGAGGAGAGTAAATGAAGTCATTAATAGTTTTGTGCATCTCAATCTCAACCTTGGCTTGTGCTGAGCCGAATTATGCAACCAAAGACAAATCTCGACCCCTCGCTCAGTCAAATCCCGTCAGCGAAAATTGCGGAGCGGTTTTTAAAAATTCTAATAACTGCTTGAATTGGCGAGTCGAGCAAGAGCCCACTCAGGATCAAATGGGTTCATTTACCTTTACGCTATCGCATAACCCGTTGGGCTCAATAAAAGTTGTTCTTTGGATGCCGTCAATGGGCCACGGCTCGTCGCCAGTTAAAGTTGAACAATTGGGGGATCGTCAATACCGAGCCAGCCAAGTCTATTTTTCAATGCCTGGCAAATGGCAAATTAGGTTTCAAATAAAAGATAACAACCAAGTTCTTGACGAGGCCGTCATTGAAGTTGAGATTTAGCATCGCCTTATTTAGCCTGCTATTCTTGATCAATGCCAAAGCATTTGGTGCGCCCTGCTGCGCGAGTGCAACCTCAGGGCCCGGGCTGTTATCTAATGAGGAGCGCTCCCACTTAACGACTCGAGTATCTCGATCAAGCATCTCAAATAATATTGATTCGGATGGATATTGGGAAAGAACGAAAGACCCCGTCATCACTCAAACAATGGAGCTCAGCGGCGCTATTCTACTTTCGGATCGTTGGCAAATTGGCATGGCTGTGCCGTTTTCAGAGCGAACCACGACCTCCCAAAAATATTCTGGATTAGGGGATGTGAGTGGCACGATTGGATATGAGTATCTTCCGGATTGGGATTATCACCCTTGGCGCCCAAGGGCCGTAGGTTATTTTCAAATAACCGCGCCGACGGGGTTAAGTATTTATGATGAGGGAAGCACAACAGGGTCGGGAGCTCTCGGCCAGGGTTTTTGGACTCTAGGTATGGGGACTCTTTTAACAAAGGCCTGGGGTCGCTGGGACGTACTTGCCTTAGGCGAAATTCATCGCTCCCTTTCTCGCGAGATCAAGTCTCAAGCTTCTCTCACGGCAAATCCCGGCCTGGGAACGAGCATTGGCGCTGGTGTGGGTATGAGTCTTGGCGCATGGAGATTAGGTGGCAATGTAACCTGGACTTACCAAGATCCCATTTCAATTCGAGGAAATATAGATTCCGAAGGTACCCTACAACGTTACGCCTCAGCCAGCCTTTCTTTGAATTATATGATTGATTCTACTTTGGCGGCTCAAGCGACATATACTGATCAAAATATTCTCGGACGCCCATTCAACACTTCATTGTCTCGCATCGTTAGCTTACAATTGCGTAAGCAATGGGTAAGATAGAAACTCAAAGCTGTCTCTTTTATCGTCACGATATCCATTTTCAAACTCATTACTGAGGCCGCCTTCAAATATGCCAATTGGGCCAAAAACATTTCCGCAAGTTCAGTTAAACAGAAAGTCGTGGCATCGAAAAATGGCGGGGTCCCCGAGTCAAATCGCTCAATGATCAGAAAAGACTCCGTTGTCACTGCCTACCAATTTTTTATCCTTTTATTTAGAATTTGACTAATAAGTTGATTGGCTTCTGGTATCGGATGTCCATTGAACCAACCAATACTTTAGCCAATAGTAGCCTGTTGAATACATCCAAACCAAGGTAGACAAGAGCAACGCTCGCTAAAATGTAAATGACGACGATTTTTGATTTCACCCTATTTTTAGGTTAGCAAAAATTATAGACAGAACCAGATCGAATCGAAGTTTTATCAAATTCCTCTTCATCATAGGACTACCCCCGTGGTAGCTGTGCAGCATTCATTTTTAGGGAGGTCCAATGAACACGAAATTCGCCATTTTAGCTTTTGCCATTTTGTCAGCATCTCAAGGGGCTTTAGCTTATGATATCGAAACAGCTTTACCCGAAGATCGTAACGTTCGATTGATCGATAGCCCTTCTGAAGAAGAGCTCATTCGTGGAACGTTAGAGCCTGTTGATATCGCATTTGAGCTTGGCGATGGCTATTACGATGTAAGACGGTGTCAATTGCACAGGGTCTTTGCGGGGCTTCCCGGACGCACATCAACCATCATTGGCTTTATCGATGAATGCTTCTTAGATTACACCGAAGACCCCGAGGTAGTGACAGCAATTCAACGTTTTGATTTTCTAGGTTCGCGCGTCGGTGAGGTTGAGGAAACCAACCGAGTTCCAAGGGAGTAATGCCTTTGATTCGTTTTGCGATTCAGGTTCAGATTTTTATTTTGCTTACGTCTATGAGTGCCAACTCAAGTAGTCTTCCCACGCGACTTATAGATGTGAGCCAAAAAGAAATGGGTTTGGATTCGACTTCTGAAGTTCGCGCAAAACTCGTGGTGCCTAACAATCAAGAAGTTAAAGGGGGCCTAGTCCTTTTGCATGGAAGTGAAGGAGGCGGAAGCGGCCATACCCTAGCCCAAGCCCAACTTCTTGCAGCGTCGGGTTATGCAGCCCTCGTCATTTGCTACAAGAGCTGTGATAGTTCTCTCGTTCGTTTTGATCAGATTGAAATTGAAGATACTTACAAAGCACTCGACTGGTTTAGAAATTCAAAATACCTCACTAGCAAGAAAGTGGCCCTGTACGGCGTCTCCCGTGGCGCAGAATTGGCTATGCTGTTAGCTGCAATCTCAGCGAACACCCCTGGGCTTAAACCGCCAGATGCGTTAGCTACGCACGCCGTCACCGATCGGGTGGTCGGAGGCTTTTTTTGGTATCATTGGTACCATTACGAAAACGGTGATGCCAGAAAGCCTCTACCACCGACTCAAGACCCAGAATTACATAATCCTCTTATGATTGAGCTTGAGCAACCATGGAGATGGCGTGGCTCAACCGAAGGGTTATCTGAGGATACCAGAATTCCAATCGAACGCTTTAAGGGTCCGGTTCTTGTTACTCACGGGGCGAAAGATCCTATTTGGACAGTTGATAAAGCAAAGAATATTCAAAAGTCCCTAAAAAAGAGAGGCGGAACGTTTGAGGTCCATCTTTTCGAAGGCGAAGGTCACCGGTTTCGCGCCCAAGCGGAAAATAAGCGCTGTGAAATCTTATTGAAGTTCTTAAGCGAAAACCTCCATTAGAAATTAAGAGCCAACGGATATTAAGTATTCCCCCCATAGTTTTATTGGCTATAATATTTTAATGAAAATCTATCAAAGCCGGGCTCAAGCCATAATTGCTTTCGTTTTTTTCGGGCTCAATTTACTCCCTTTCACCGCTCAACCCATTGAACTTTGTACTGAACGCACTCTCATTATTGGAGATTCGCATACCGCTGGTCTTTTCGGGCATTACTTAGAAAAAATGTTTCGTAAAGAATTCGGCAAGAACTGTGTCATGCGAGTTGGGGCTCCTGGTGCGGCGACCAGTGATTTTGTGAGGCCCGTGCGAGATAACCCCCGTTATTGCGGTAAAAGTGGTCAACCGGTAATATTGACTCATTTCAGTGGCTCCAAAAATCGATCTCGGGAGCTGTCTTCTGGACTCATTCCGTGTCTCAGTCGGTTTCAGGACGCAAAGCCCACTCGAGTCGTTGTGGCGCTTGGGTCTAATCAACTAGATCGCGGAACTCAAACAATTGGAGAATTCATGGCGGCCCTTAAGCTCAATTTTCCAAATACGCAAATTGTATGGGTAGGCCCTCCCGACATGCGAGGACGAAAAAGCCTTATTGCCAAGTTTAATACCGAGCTCAAGACGACCTTGACTACCCAGTGCCCAGAGTGCACCGTTTTTTTAAGTTCGCGAGTTACCCGTTACCCGCCGATTGGGGGCGATGGTATTCATAACCAAAGCGTTCACGCCTCACAAAGTTGGGCAAGAAGTGTAGTTGATGCTATTGTTCAAAATAGCGGTAAAACCGATGGCTCCAAATCCGTTCGATAGTTGTAAGTCAATTAGTGACTTCAGCTCATAGCCTTTGTTACCGTGGGAGGACTCTAGTTGTGTTGAGATCGTTTTTTACAGCTTTGTTCCTATTTTTGGTTTTGGATATCATTTGGCTCGGATACGTTATTGCGCCCTTTAACAAGAAGCAGCTCGCTGAAATAGGTCGATTTCAAAACGGAGAATTCGACCTATACTACCTACCCGCCGTTGGAGTGTACATTTTGATGGCCATAGCCGTGGGTCATTTCGTTTTACCTCGCATAGCAAAAAACGATTCTCATTTTGCCGCTCTAAAAAATGGCGCCGTCATGGGCCTCATTGTCTATGGCGTGTTCGATTTGACCAATTTGGCCATATTAAAAAATTACCCCGTTGAATTTTTAGTTGTGGATGTGGCCTGGGGTGTCGTTTCGTTTTCTCTTGTAACTTTAGTTTCAAAACTAATCCGTGATAGGCGACCCGATCTCGAACGTACAAATCCGACTTGATTGTATGAGCCGAAAATAGGATATTTTAGTAGTATTTTAGTAGTATTTTGGGAGTCAAACTGGGAGTCCCGCAATGCTAAATTTCGTTATTCGCTGGTCACTGAAAAATCGACTACTTGTAATCGCCTTAGCTGCTTTGGTTGTCTCGTACGGTGGCTTCATCATTTCAAAACTCCCCGTTGACGTGTTCCCCGATTTAAACAGACCGACTGTTACCATAATGACTGAGGGAGGAGGATTGGCTCCCGAAGAAGTTGAAACTCTTGTGACGTTGCCCTTAGAGACCGTGCTAAATGGTCTTCCCGGCGTGCAGCGGGTTCGGTCTTCATCGGGTGTCGGTCTCTCAGTCATTTACGTAGAATTTGATTGGGGAACCGACGTTTATCGAAACAGGCAGTTAGTCAGTGAAAAGTTATCACTCGTTGCCGAAAAGCTTCCCTCTGGGGCCGTGCCGGTTATGGGACCAATTTCTTCTATCATGGGCGAAATTCAACTCCTAGGTATTTACTCCAAAGACGGAACAACTTCGCCAATTGACATGAGAACTCTAGCTGAATGGTCCCTTCGTCCTCGATTCATGTCTATTCCTGGCGTATCGCAAGTTGTTAATATTGGAGGTGGACTAAAGCAGTTTCAAATCTTGATTTCAGCTGAAAAATTAAAGGCCAAACAACTCAGCCTTGATGAGGTTGAACACTCTTTGTCCCACTTAAGTCAAAACAGCACTGGCGGATTTGTCGACTTGAATAAGAAAGAATATCTCATTCGAAACATCGGGCAGATTAAAAAGATCGAAGATATTGAGAATTCAGTTGTGGGAATGAACCTTGGGCGGCCGGTACTTGTAAAAGATATCGCACAAGTAAAGATCGACGCTCAAATCAAGCGCGGAGACGGCAGCGTCAATGGAAAACCGGCAGTCATTATGAGCATTCAAAAACAGCCTGGCGCAAGCACTGTTAGTCTGACCAAGGATCTTGACAAAGTCATTGAAGAGATAAAAGGGACACTTCCAGGTGATGTCGTTATAGAAAAGGAACTTTTTAAACAAGCCAATTTCATCAGTAACGCCATAGCAAACGTTAAGGAAGCTCTCAGAGATGGAATTATTATCGTAGCCATTGTTATATTCTTATTCCTTCTCAATTTTCGAACAACAGCAATTACTTTGACCGCGATTCCTCTCTCTCTAGTGATAGCCGGTATAGTTTTTAAAATGTTTGGTCTGTCCATTAATACAATGACCCTTGGGGGTCTTGCGGTTGCCATCGGCGAATTGGTCGACGACGCAATCGTGGATGTTGAAAATGTATTTAGAAGACTTAAAGAGAACGCGCGTGCGGAAAGCCCCAAACCTCTGCTAAAAATCATTTTTGAAGCGTCAAGCGAAGTGAGAAATTCTATAGTCTTGGCAACAGTCATTGTCGTCATGGTATTTATTCCACTTTTCTTCCTTGGCGGAATTGAAGGGCGATTATTTGTACCACTTGGAATTGCCTATATTGTCAGTCTCCTCGCTTCTCTCGTTGTTTCATTAACTGTGACTCCTGCGCTTTGCTCCTTTTTGCTTACGAAAAATGATTTCTTGCACGATAAGAAAGAGGGCTGGCTCGTAGGCCGTCTAAAACAATTGGATCGCGCAATACTGGAAAAAACGCTAGAGAAAGCGACACCCGTAGTGACCTTGACTGCTTTGCTTTTTTTGGTAGCCTTGGCACTTTTAAGTTTCATGGGGAAAGAGTTTCTGCCGAAGTTCAACGAAGGAACGGCGACCGTGAATGTCGTCCTTCAACCAGGCATTTCACTAGAAGAGTCAAACCGAATTGGAACACAGACTGAGGAGCTCATCTTATCGGTTCCCGAAGTGAAAAGTGTAGCACGAAGAACTGGGCGGGCCGAATTAGACGAACATGCAGAGGGCGTGCACTACACCGAAATCGATGTCGATTTTAAAGAAGGTGGTAGATCACGTCCTGAGGTACTAGAGAACATTCGAAACAAACTTACGACACTTGGTGTATTTTTTAATGTAGGGCAACCCATTTCGCATAGACTTGACCATTTACTTTCCGGCGTTAGGGCGCAAATAGCCATTAAAATATTTGGTCACTCGCTCTCTCAACTTAGGGCAAGTGCTGCCGAAGTTTATAGTCAAATTCAAAGCATTCCAGGAATTGTAGATCTTCAAATCGAGCAACAAGTTTTAATCCCGCAAGTTAAAATTCAAATAATGAGAGATGAAGCTTCATCTCTAGGTATCAACAGTGGGGAACTGATTGAAAATCTCGAAAAGGCGCTCAACGGGCAAGTTGTTGGACAAGTCATTGACAATCAGAGATTCTTCAGCATTTTCATGCGCTTTGATGACGAATCAAGGGCTAACTTAGACCTCATGAAAAGAACTGTTGTCAAGATCATGCCCGATGCCAGACGCGTTCATCTTGAGAATGTGGCCGACGTCTATGAGTCAGAGGGACCGAATATCATAAACCGAGAAAACATGCAGCGTAGGATCGTGGTGTCAGCTAATGCCTCGGGACGAGACTTAGACAGTGTGGTGTCTGAATTAAGGAAGAAAATTGATAAAGAAATTAAGCTACCAAAAGATCTTTACTATACTTTAGGTGGTCAATTTGAAAGCCAACAGTCCGCTACTAAACTGATCTTAATTCTCGGAATTGTTTCCATCATAGGAATATTTGTTGTCCTTTATAGTCACTTCAAGTCCATTTTCATTTCTTTCCAAATCATGCTTAATGTTCCAATGGCATTCATTGGAGGCATAGTGGCACTTATGTTAGGTGATAGAACTCTCTCAGTTGCAAGCCTCGTAGCGTTCATTACTCTCTGTGGTATCGCAAGTCGCAATGGGATCATGATGATTTCTCACTACCTTCACTTGCTCGATGAGGAGGGCGAAACGTTTAGCAAAGAAATGGTCATTCGTGGATCGCTGGAACGACTGGTGCCCGTCTTAATGACGGCACTCACAGCTGGTCTGGCATTAGTTCCATTAGTCTTAAGTGCCGGAGCACCAGGTAAGGAAATTCTCCACCCCGTTGCTGTCGTTATTTTTGGAGGACTCGTTAGCTCAACATTGCTAGATATGGTCGTCACCCCAGTCGTGTTTTACAATTTTGGAAAAAAATCAGCTTTAAAGTATGTCGAAGTTAAGAACCGAAGAAAGGATGAAATATGAAGCGAATTGCAATTTTAATTGCTCTATTTTGGGGATTAACGGGCCTTGCCCATGAGGGGGCTCATGGACCCGAGCAGAAAATGGCGCCACATGGTGGAATTTTGCGAGATGGCGTTACTCTCATGTTAGAGCTCGTTAAAGACGGCTCCACAGTCAAAGTTTTCCCCCTTACACACGAGGGGAAACCTCTTAATCTAAAGTCCGTCGAAATTAATTTAAAGAAATCAAAGCTAGCTGACGCAAAGAAAAGGTCAGTTCCTTTTAAAATTATTCCGCAATCCGATGCCTTTGAAGTGAGCTTTGATAAAGGACCATCACACAGATACTCACTTGATTTGGTGGCTCATTTCAATGGCAAAGAAAATAAAGCAAGTTGGCAGATTGAGCTGGGCTCTGAATAAGGATCTAATGTGGGTCGACAAAGAATTGGAATATTCGCTCTATTATTGGTACTAGCGCCAATGTTAGCCAAATCTGAGGTGAGAACGCTTACCCTGGAACAGGCTATTGAAACGGCGCTACGTGGGAATTCCGAAATCAGAAGTTTTCAGCGAGAAGTTGAGGCTTCCGAGGCTCGACTGGGAAGAACCAAGTCCTACTTCTTACCAAAGATTGGAGCTGAAACCCGCTTTGAGCAATTCGAAACGTCACGGCAAAAGCTAAATGGGGGATCCTCAAATCTTTTTGCGGAGTATAATTTGTTTAATGGCTTTCGTGACTTAAATCTTCGCACATCCAAGGCGCTGGAACTTGATCGATCCAAGATTGATCTCGAGAGACACAAGCTTCTTGTTGGCTCAGAAGTACAAGCTAAATTCTTCAGACTCTTAGCGCTGAACGATTCTATATCTTCTATTGAAGAGGCCCTAAAAAGAAATCAAGTTCAGAAACAATCGGCCAAAAAACGCAAGGGAGTTGGACTTGCATCGGAGGCGGATATTCTGGAATTTGATCTTTATGAAACTGACCTTCAAGCCGAGATTGCCCGATTGAAAAGCGACCTGAAGAGCGCACAAGCGGATTTCCGTCGGGTTTTAGGACAAGAAAATACTGAACCTGAATACCAGCCCGCTGGAAAGCTTCTGCATTTTCACATTGCGGAATCGTTGAGCACGGTTAAATCAAGAATTGCAGCGGAAAACCAGAGCATTCGCTCCGCAAGAATTGCCGTGGATCAATCTGAGTCGTACAAAAAGACTGTGCTGGGAGGATATCTCCCAAAGATTGATGTTAAGGCCACCTATGGAAGCCGTGGGATTGATGAAACTCCAACATCACCTGAGACCACCGTGATTGCTGTTGCACGGTGGGAACTGTTTTCTGGATTTGACACTTCAGAAGGCCATGGAGAAGCTTCGGCATTGACCGCCAAAGCTAATGCTGAACTCAAGCAAGCTGAACTTTCAGCGCTTTCTCAAGTAGAATCTGCCTATACAAAATTGAAAGCCCTTGAAGAGCGCGTGGATCTGGAAGCCGAGAATAAAACCAGAGCTCGAAGATTTTTCGATGTGGTCGCGAGTGAGTATAAACGAGGTGTAAAAAATTCTGCGGATATGCGATCGGCGGCGCAACTTCTGCTTCAGGTTCTTTTACGAGATATCCAATATCGAGCCGAGTTTTTTGAGCAAAAAGCACTTTTAGAGAGGGCCGTCGGTGGCTCAATCAAAATTACGAAAGGCAGCGAAAGCGGCCATACGGATTAAGGAGACAGTATGAGATTGCTAATTTCATTTGTGGCTATTTTTGCCACATGCAAAGCAGTGGGTCATGGCGAAACAAAACCAGGTCCACACAATGGTTTTATTAGGATGCCCGGCGCTTTTCATACTGAAATTGTCCCTTTAAGCAAAAGTGAGTTTCAGCTTTACTTGTTGGATTTTAATTGGGCGAATCCCACAATTAGAAAATCGATGGTTGATATCAAAATTGAAAGCAAAAAAGGGAAGGTGCCCGTTAGATGCACGCCCAATGTTGACCATTTCAAATGTGAGCTTCCAAACGGATTTGATTTGAAAAAGGGAAAACTCATTCTCAATAGCAGCCGCGAAGATACACCGGGCGCTGAGATTACTTATGACTTACCTCTAAAGCTTTTGAGAGATGCTCAGTCTAAGTCGCATGAAACTCATCACTAAGAACCAAACGTTGAATCGTCCGCTGATGTGCGAGGCGCAATTTCCCCATCAAACAAAATCGGCGCCCAATATCTGAGCGCCGAAAATAAAATTAACCTTCTATTTGCCTAAGGCCAATTCCCTTATTTTTTAGGTTGCTTGGGAATAGTCACTTTACATTTATTAAATCGAAGACTTCCACCTTCATAATCGATCGCAAATTCCAGAGCCTTGGTTTTATTTGTGAATGAATTTTCAATGACGTACTCAGGCCCCATGTACGCAATAGAGTCTTGAGTGGCGAAGCCTTTTGAATCCATATCCGCCATTGATTCTAGTTCATATTCATAAATGAAACTGCCGTCTTTAGTAATAAAGGCCACTGCGAGCTGTGTTGATGGATACACCGGCATAAACACTTTCACACTGATTTTCGATTCAAGCTTTCTCTTGGCTCCCGTTCGAACGTAAAAGTAATGATCGGTGGGTTCACATTTAGCGATCAATAATCCTGATTCTAGAATCGCGTTTGCAGAGTCACCTTCATAAACCTCTTGCGGTATCATTTTGATTGGCTTTGCCGCATAGGCTGCTGGTAACGAAAACAAAACTGCCAATAAAATTGCAATGTGCTTCATCATTATTTTAACCCTCTACTTTCATGAATCAAAAATTTGAACAAATTCAGTTTGAATAAACATGCGTCGGTTTTTATTGCAAGATTAAGAACGCTTTTCTCCTGAAATTCCAATCAAGAATACGCCGGGCTACGAACGGCAAGTACGCTTTTTCAAGGCGCGACTGGATTTTGTGATCGGCTATCCTGCCGATCACCGCAGGATCGGCAGCGACGCCTTCATGGCGCCGCTCTATCTCAACTGTTTCAAGCGTCGCTTGAAACGGCCTGTGAACCAAGCGACCCCAAGGGGTCGCTGAACTCATACCCGATCTGTACCAGCCTCAAACCTTCAGAAATGCCCCAGATGCGAGAAGCCGAGGACGCGACGAGCGAGGTGTATTTGGGTTATACATTGAGCGAGGAGCAACGAGGCGACGAAGCAGATGGGGCATTTCTGAAGGTTTGATGGTCGGCGCGACTGGATTTCATCTCGGCCAGTCCCTGGCCTCGCCCCTTCGGGCTCGCCTGCGGCTCGTGCAAAAATCCCATCCTGGGATTTTTGTGAACCAGCGAAAGTTTGATCCCTGACTCAAACCAGTGCACAAACAAATTTTCGCGGGAGAGCCGCGAGCCAGACGCGAAGCCGATCCCGAAAACAAGGAGCATATAAATCATATGTGACGAAGTTTGAGGGAGGGGCGACAAAGTATGACGACGCGGATCTCCCGCGAAAATGGTCGGCGCGACTGGATTTGAACCAGCGACCCCTTGCACCCCAAGCAAGTGCTCTACCAGGCTGAGCCACGCGCCGCAATAATTGGACTTTAAGCTATTGGTTTTAAGAGTGGATGTGGGCCTTGGCAAGTAAAATCAGGTTAGCCAAAAAGCTCTTTAACTCTTCGAATATCTTCAAGAAGTTGCTCAACGCGTTCTGAAGCCGAATGGAGACGTTCTTTAACATCTTGGTTTTGCTTTTCGACTTTAAGCTCCTTGCGAAGCTCCCGAATCTTGCGTTTTGCCCCTGCGATCGAAAATTTCTCGTCGTATAAAAGCTTTTTAATAATTAGGACTGTCTCAACGTCTTTACGCGTATACATGCGCTGATTAAATGCGCTTTTTTGGGGATTTAGGGCATCGAATTCCGACTCCCAATAACGAAGCACATAAGGTTTAAGCCCCGCTAATTCGGCGACTTCACCAATTTTAAAAGCCATTTTATCGGGGATCTGGCGGGTTATTGCCGTCAAATCGATCGAGGATTCTTGAGGATCAACATGGTTGCCGATATCGTTGAGCTCTAAAGGCACTTCTTCAATGGGTTCTGGAACTGGGTCCATACCAAATACGGGCATAGCCTGTAGCTCGGGATTTGGAACGTCTTCGACAATAAATTCCATGGGCTCATTCTTATTTGATGCTTCAGGACTTTCTGGGTTTTCAGGAACCAGGGTTTGATCAAGATCCATTTCATTCCCCCGCTAGACTTGTTTAATCGTTATCATCATCGTCGTCGTCATCTTCAACGATTTGGCTAATGTCCTCTCCATTCAGCATGGCCTTTAAAACTTGGCTGGGCCTAAATGTGAGTACGCGCCGGGCACTGATTTTAATCTGCCCCCCGGTCTGAGGATTTCTGCCAATTCGCTCTTTTTTCTGACGCACAACGAAGTTTCCAAAGCCCGAGATTTTGATTTTCTCGCCGGCCTCTAAAACCTCTTTCATGCAATTGAACACTAGCTCGACAAGCTCTGAAGATTCTTTCTTAGAAAACCCAATCTTTTCGTAAACCTTCTCAACGATGTCGGCTTTGGTCATTGTGGACTTACCGAGATTCTGCCCTGACATGTATCTCCCCCTGGACGTGTGGACGATCCCTTAACCTATAGAAAGGCTAGCAAGTTATTGAAAAGTTTCAAGCTTTTAACGAACTGACACGCCAAGCTTAGATACGGCCCCATCTACAGCTTTTTTATGCGTCGCGTTGACTTCATCGTCAGAAAGAGTCTTTTGAGGGTCTAGGTAAACCAGACGAAAGGCAAGGCTCTTCTTGTCTTGGGGAACGCCTTTTCCTTCAAACACATCAAAGCACTCGCATTGAACCGCAAGAGCACCTGCGCCCTTAAGCAGCTCTTTTTTAATATCCGCGGCTGCTAATCCCCGGTCGGCGAGAAAAGCCACATCCCTTGTCACTGAGGGAAATTTCGGCAGCGGCTTCATTTTCGAAACTCGAGGTTGGCCAGCAAAAAGCCCTTCCAGTGAAATTTCTACGCCAACCGCTTCAACGTCCACTTCAAGAGCCTGCAAGAGTCCGGGATGTAAAGTTCCAAAAATTCCAATGGATTTTCCCTCGGCAAATATTCGTCCGCTTTGCCCTGGGTGCAAAAATGAAGCGGCCGTTTTTAGCGGATCAAATTGATATGATCGAAGCCCCCATTGATCTAACAAAGACTCTAAGATTCCCTTAATTCGATAAACAAGGGGCACACCAGAAGACTTAATCCAGTTAGCTTCGTTTTCACCCCAAAGGACGATTCCCAAACGGGCTTCTTCCGAATAAGGTCTTGGCCCTTGAAGGTCGTCTCTTTGTTCGGCCCAAAACACCGGGCCGATTTCGAAAAGCCGTCCTGATTTATTTCCGTGGCGAACATTGAACGCCAAATTTTTCAAAAGGCCCGGCAAAATACTTAACCTCATCGCATTGAGGTCTTGATTGAGGGGATTTTTTAAAAAGACTGGTTTTGCTTTGTAAGTGAGCCCCCATTCTTTCTTTTCTCCGGCCTCATCTCCTAAAACTTTTTTCTGAAAATCAGAGCTTAGAAAACTAAGATTAACGGCTTGGCTCACACCTAAAGAGCGAAGATCGCGGGATAGTTTTTCTTCAAGATCAAATTGCCGATGATGAGGAGTGGGATCTTTCGTTACCGCCGGTATGGTTTCTGGAATATTATGATATCCCTTGAGTCTCAAAATTTCTTCGCCCAAATCTTCAGCCAGTTTCAAATCCCCACGGTACGCGGGCGGATTGACCAAAAGTTTTTGCCCTGAACCCGAAACATCACAACCCACACGCTCTAATAGTCTTTTGGCCTCTACTCCCTCGATGGGAATACCAAGTCTTGCCCCAATGTACTTAAGATCAATTTCAATTCGAGGCCGCACGAGTGGACGCGGATAATGATCGTGGTGATCAGAACAAACTTGCCCCTGGGCCACTTCGCTTAGGAGCTGACAGGCACGGTTGAGAGCCACAACAACTTGATCTGGATCAATCCCACGGCAAAAGCGGTAAGAAGAATCGCTATCCATGCCATGGAGTCTTGAGGTTCTTCTGACAGTCCAAGGCACAAAGTAGGCGCTTTCCACAAATATATCTTTTGTGGAGTCCGTGACCCCACTTTCTTTGCTGCCCATGACTCCAGCAAGCGCGATGGGTCGTTTTGCGTCGCAAATCACAAGCTCGGAACCGTCAAACTTGAGTTCCCGATCATCAAGAGCCACCATGGTTTCGCCGGGCTGACTCGGCCTGACTACGACGTGTTTCCCCTCAACTTTTTCAAGATCAAAGGCATGTAGTGGCTGACCTAACTCCATCATCACATAATTTGTCACATCAACCACATTATTGATCGATCGCAACCCAACCGCTTCCAAACTTTTCTTTAGCCACTCTGGGCTTGGCCCCACTTTTACATTCATGACAGCTCGGCCCGCATAGCGAGGGCAACGATCCGTATCCTCAACAGAAAGTCTCACTAGTTTTTTCGTGGATTCACGCCCATCGGCGGCAGGAATTGTCGGAAATTCAAGAGAGCGGCCCAAAAGGCTACAAAGCTCTCTTGCAAGCCCAAGATGACTTAAGCAATCGGCCCGATTAGGGGTCACCTTGATATCGAAAAGAACATCATCTAGGTGGGCGTATTTAGAAAATGGCTCTCCCACGGGGGCCGACTCCGGCAAGATCATAATCCCTTCGGATTGAGCGGCAATACCCAGTTCCTTTTCCGAACAAAGCATTCCTTGGGATTCAATGCCCCGAATCTTACTTATCTTAATTTCAAAATTTCCTGGCAAGACCGCGCCCGGCAAGGCCAAGACCGCGATATCGCCTGCTTTATGATTCTTTGCTCCGCAGACGATTTGATGAGTTTCGTTACCCGTTGAAACTTTGCATAAGGTCAAATTATCAGCCTGAGGGTGCTTTTCCTTTTCCAATATTTTGGCCACAACAACATTTTTCAGACTGGCCCCTTGATCCGTAATGCCCTCGACTTCGAGGCCCCCTTGAGTCAACAGTTCAGAAATCTTGTCTGGTTGCTGTGCCAAATCTCTGAGATCAATATATTTTGCTAACCACTTCAGAGAAATCTTCATGACCGGAACTGCTCCAAGAAACGAGTATCGTTTTCCGTAAATGCCCCAATATGTGTGACTCCGTATTTCACGATGGCAATCCGCTCAATACCCATCCCAAATGCAAATCCGTTGTATTTTGGGTATTCAATTCCCGCGGATTTGAAAACATTGGGATGAATCATTCCTGAGCCCCCAATTTCAATCCAACCGGAGCCCTTGCACATGGAACAGCCTTTTTGTTTGCACAAAGGGCAGCTGGCATCAAATTCCGCACCAGGCTCAACAAAAGGAAAAAAACTAGGACGGAGTCTGACTTTGACTTCAGACCCGAAAAATTCCCGGGCGAAAAATCCCAGGGTCCCCTTGAGATCAGCCATGGAAACATTCTCATCGACCACAAAGCCTTCAACCTGATGAAAGTGCGGTGAATGAGACACGTCGCTGTCACTGCGATAAACGCCACCGGGACTCATGATTCTTAGCGGTGGTTTTTCAGTCATCATAGATCGGATTTGGACAGGGCTTGTATGAGTTCTTAAAATCCAAGGTGAAAATTCACCGGTCTTTCGCTCGACACCATCATCGATATAAAACGTATCTTGCATATCGCGTGAAGCATGATCGGGACCGATATTGAGGGCATCAAAATTAAAAAAGTCTTTTTCAATATGAGGGCCGAGTCGAACCGAAAAACCAATACGGCCAAAAATCTCACATAACTCGCGGGTGACTCGCACCACAAGATGGTCTGAGCCCACCATCCGCTTTTCACCAGGTAAGGTGATATCAAGTCGCTCCTTTTCGAGGCGACTATTTAGTTCTGAGCGTTTTAGACCGGATTCTTTACTCAAATAGAGGGACTCAAGCTCGTCACGCACTTCATTCGCACGCTTTCCGATGGTCTTGCGATCATCGGGCGTAAGCTTTCCCATTTCTTTCAGAATGCCTGAAAAACTACCTTGCTTGCCCAGGTACCGAACTTTAACTTCGTACAGAGATTCGCTGGTCGTGGCTTTAGCAATGGCCAATTTGGCCTCTTCAAAAAGCCCATTGATGCGATCTAGCATGGTGGTCCCTTATTTGTTTTTTACTGTGCCGCCAGAGCTTGCTTAACGATGGCTGAAAATGCTGCCGCATCGTGAATAGCAATATCAGACAAGACTTTTCGATCCAGCCCGATCTTGGCCTTATGAAGGGCTCCAATAAGCTTTGAGTATGTGGTTCCGTTGGCTCTAGCAGCAGCGTTAATGCGCACCGTCCAGAGTTTTCGGAATTCTCGTTTTCGGGTTTTACGATCTCGGTAAGCATAAACGCCTGCGCGATCGACAACTTCTTGAGCTGTTACAAATAATCGACTGTTAGATCCGTAAAAACCTTTAGCTCGTTTTAAGACTTTTTTCCTTCGAGCGCGGGCCTTAGTTCCACGTTTTACGCGTGCCATGATTTAACTCCTTTGTCCTCGAGGCCAGTCATTCGCAATGATGACTTGTTTGATGCCAGAGTACGGTTGAGCTCTGCCAATTATCCGTTAGGAAGCAATCTTCCCACTTGGATCATGTTGGCTGAGTTAACAATAAAATTTCTTCTCAATGCTCGTTTTTGTTTTGTCGAGCGGTGCCTCAACAAGTGGCGGGCGTACGCTCCCTTGCGCTTAACTTTGCCGCTACCTGTAACTCTAAGTCGTTTAGCCGCACCTTTATTTGTTTTCATTTTCATAAAAAACTGTCCTTATTTAATTTTACGCCTTTTTCTGCTCTTGAGGGGCTCCCGTGGTTGCCGCCGGTTTTGGTGACGGCGCCCCTGCTTTCGGCTTTCCTGGACCCAAAAGCATGATGAGTTTTTTACCCTCAAAAGTAGGATTCTGCTCTATAACACAGCTATCACCCAATGTGGCAATGATTTTATCCAGTAAGGCCCTTCCCAACTCGGAATGGGATACTTCGCGCCCACGAAAGGTCACAATAACGCGAGCCTTATGGCCCTCTTGTAAAAACTCCTGGATATGGCGGGTCTTGTACTCCACATCGTGCTGATCCGTATTTGGTCTGAATTGAACCTCTTTTATTGTAATGACGGTCTGCTTTTTCTTGCTCTCGGCCGCCTTTTTCTTCAATTCATACTTATACTTACCGAAATCCATCATTTTGCAGGTGGGGGGATTGGCATCCGGGGCCACCTCGATCAAGTCTAAGCCCTTGTCGTAAGCCATTCGAACGGCATCTGGAACCTGAAATAGGCCTAGCATTTTACCTTCGTCGTCAATAACTCGCACCATGGGCGCGCGGATTTCAAAGTTAACTCTCAGCTTTTTGTTGATGGGACACCTCCACTAATTGGGTTAAACATGACTCCAAGGCCCCGTCACTTCACGAGACCGGATTTCTTCGACGAGTTTATTTACGAACTCATCGACTTTTATTCCTTTAATTTCTTTTCCGGATTTAAGCCTCACTGATACCGTGCCTTCGGCAACCTCGTTATCTCCGGCGATAATCATATAGGGCACTTTTTGAAGTTGAGCTTCTCGGATTTTAAATCCTAATTTTTCATTTCTAAAGTCCGATTCAACACGCACACCGTGAGCTTTAAGTTTCGCCTCCAAAATCTTAAGGTACTCTTCTTGAGATTGGGTGATATTGATTAAAACTGCTTGTACCGGAGCAATCCAAGATGGAAACACGCCCCCACAATGCTCAATATAAACTCCAATAAAGCGTTCAAACGAACCTAAGACGGCCCGATGCAAGACTACCGGTTTATGAGGTTTATTGTCCTCTCCGGTGTACTCAAGGTTAAACCTATTGGCCATATTGAAATCACATTGAATCGTTCCCAGTTGCCACTTTCGGCCTATGGCATCGGTCACCATGATATCCAATTTAGGGCCATAAAACGCCCCATCGCCCGTATTCATTTGATAAGGCAAATGCAACGACTTAAGAGCACTTTCTAAGGCATGCTCAGCTTTATCCCAAAGTGAATCGTCGCCCAATCTTTTAGGCGGTCTCGTAGAGAAAAATACACTGAACTCAGAAAATCCAAATCGTTCGTAAACTTCTTTAAGCAAAGACATAAAAGAAACGATCTCGGCTTGAATTTGATCGATGGTACAAAAGATATGAGCGTCATCTTGGCAAAAAGTTCGAACGCGAGCCAAACCATGAACCACTCCCGCCCGCTCAAAACGATGAAGTCTTCCAAAGTCAGCCACCCGCCATGGTAAATCGCGGTAAGACCTCAAGCTCGAGCCAAAAATCAGTGCATGGCAGGGGCAATTCATCGCCTTCACCATTGCAGAACGCTCTTCTTTAACTTCGGCGTCAGCAGGAACCGCAAAATACATGTTTTCGCGATAGTTGTCATAATGACCAGACGTCTTAAAAGTTTCCGTATCTAAGACTTGAGGCGTGACCACTTCTTCATAACCGTATTCGAAATACAACTCTCGTAGGTATTTCAAAAGCTCGTTGTATATGGCAGTTCCTTTTGGCAAGAAAAACGGTGAAGCCGGTGCCCAGGGGTGGAACATAAAAAGTCCCAAATCTTTTCCAAGCCTTCGATGATCGCGTTTCTTAGCTTCCTCCAGTTGCAGGAGATAATCATCGAGCTCTTTTTTACTTGGAAAAGCCGTTCCATAGATTCTCTGCAATTGAGGATTTTTTTCGTCGCCGCGCCAATAGGCTCCCGCAATAGACAAAAGCTTAAAGGCTTTTACAAAAGATGTTTTTGGCACGTGAGGGCCGCGGCAGAGATCAAACCAGTCGCCCTGATGATAAATGCTGACTTCTTTTTCTCCCTGCTTTTTTAGGTCTTCAATGATCTCGACTTTAAAACGCTCACCCATCTTTTTAAATGTGGCAATCGCCTCATCGACCGGCATAGTCGTCCGCTTAATTTCATAATCAGCGGCAGTGATTTTATGCATTTCTTTTTCCAGCAGATCTAAATCTTCTGGGACAAAAGTTCTCGGACTATCAAGGTCATAAAAGAAACCGGTGTCGATTACGGGACCAATGGTGATCTTGACCTCAGGCCATAGCTTTTGAACTGCTTGGGCCAAAATATGAGCGGCCGAATGCCTCACCACATCGAGGGCTTCGCGATCCTTGGTCGTAATAATAGTGACATGGGAGTCTTTAGAAATCAGAGTTCGAATATCAACGACTTCGCCGTCAATTTTTCCTGCTATGGCCGACTTCGCAAGACCGGGCCCAATGGCCGCAGCCAACTCGGCAATCGTGATTGGCGACGCAAATTCTTTGACCGACTGATCTGGTAAAGTAACACGAATCTTTGGCATGCTTAATATGAACTGGGCACGGTGCAAGAAATCGGTGAGTTTTCAAAATGTAAGAAATGCATTGAGTCAAACATGCTCGGAAGTCCTGGAATTGTCAAGAAAATGAGAGAGCCTTGGCGAAGGCCCATATTTCTGATAGACCCTGAGGCCGGTTTGGGGACTGTAATAGTTGCATAAAAAGCCATAGGGGGCCTAAATGGATCTTGTTCAGACTCGCAATTCTCAAAATGTCCGGTTACAAACGATACCCATGTTGAATTTCAAACGCTGTGACAAAAGACCTCCTGTTCAGTTCACTCCGAACCCAAAGTTTGGGTCGGTATTTGCGCCCCATGCGCTTCGAATTAATTTTACGGAAGCTGATCTTGGTCGCACCCTCAATGCGGAGATCATTCCTTTTGAAAGGGAAATGTTCAGCCCGGCCACTATCGCACTCCATTACGGTCAAAGCGTATTCGAAGGCATGAAAGCTTATCGATTAGCAGACGGTTCGGTGGCCGCTTTCAGAGCGGAGCTTCATGCCGCTCGTTTTATGCGCTCTTGTGCCCGCATGGCGATGCCCTTGCTGGGAGAAGAGAACTTTCTCACATGCTTAAATGAATACCTTAAATTTGAACAAGAATCGGTTCCCTCAATTCCGGAGCACTCTTTATATTTGCGTCCGATTCAATTTGGCCGAGACGAAATCGTAAAGGTAGGC
This sequence comes from Oligoflexia bacterium, assembly GCA_020847095.1. Lineage (GTDB taxonomy): Bacteria > Bdellovibrionota > Bdellovibrionia > JABDDW01 > JABDDW01 > JADLCR01. The sequence goes on from JADLCR010000007.1 coordinate 37,886, forward strand.
CGCAGCAAGCTCTATAGCTTCTATATTTTGGCAACTATTGCGGGTCCCTATTTTCATAGTGGTAAAAAGCCGGCCCGTGTTTTGGTGAATCGAGAATTTGTGCGCGCCTTTCCGGGCGGTACCGGAGAAATCAAAACCGCAGCCAACTACGCCTTAAGTCTTTGGCCTCAAACCTACGCTGAACAATTTCAATGCGACCAAGTTTTGTATCTTGATGCCCTTAATCATGACTCCATCAACGAATTGGGTGGCATGAACTTTTTTATGGTTAAAGATGGTGCGCTCCATACACCGTCACTTTCAGGAACCATTTTGCGCGGGGTGACGAGAGAGTCCATTCTTCAGATTGCCCCTAGCTTAGGCATCCCTGTTCACGAATCCGATATCTCGTTTAGCCAAATGATGGGAGATATGGCATCGGGAAAAGTGACTGAAGCCTTTGCTTGCGGAACCGCCGCCGTCATTCATTCAATCGGAGATATCGTTTATCAGCCCAATTCTCAAACCAAACCGGAAGTATTAAAACTTCAGGAGTCCACTCCAGTTGCGGACAAACTTTATAAGCAATTGTGCGCGATCCAGAGAGCTGAGATTCCGGCGCCGGGACCATGGCACTTTCGCTTGTCTTAAACTTTGTTTTTGGTTTTTTTGCGGCAGGCTTTGGATTTTCGCCAAATGAACCCTTCATTGAATTTAAATATGAGGCTAAACCGGGACTTGCGGTCGGCCTAGCAACGCCCTTTTACAATTGGAATCCGCGAGCCTTTACTCTCAACGAAATTCAACCAGGTAAGTACTACTTAAAACTTCCCCGCCCTTGGGTTGAAAAGCTCCCCTACAAATTTGTCGTCAACGGCAAATGGATTCATGACCCGCAAAACCCCATCAATGAACCAGACGGGTTTGGAGGCTTAAACTCGGTCGTGCCCATAGGCTTTAAAAACGATCCGCTTTTGAGCCGAACGCCCAACACGCCCTCGGTGGCGTCTGAAAAATTTTGGTTTACAGACCTTCAAGCAAAGCCCCGTCTCGTTACCGCGAGTTGGAGTCCTCCAGTTTTTTCTACCCAAGATTGGTTTGTGATTTATGTAACTGACGGAACTGACTATCGCACTAAAACCGGCATTGAAAATCTCATTGCCAATCTGAGCTTGGACAGCGGACTTCCACCTATTGCACTTGTCTTCTTGGACCCTATCGATCGATTTAAAGAGTACGGAAATATCACTTCTGAAAATACTTATTTAGATTTTCTGAGCGAAGTTGTTGTCGTTCAGATCGAAAGCAAGCTCGGGATTAAAGTGAAAGCAAAGAATCGCGCCATTATGGGAGCCTCACTCGGAGGGCTTTTCGCCTGGGCAGCGGCCATCCATCGTCCCAAGGTTTTTGGGGCGGTGATTTCGCAATCCGGATCTTTTTGGTATCGCCTATCTGAGGTATTGAAACTCACTCAAGAAAGCTCAAAAATTTCTAAAGCGTTTGTCGATGTGGGCCTTTTTGAGGATTTAGAAGGACGCATGTTAAACGGAAATCGCCGTTTGTTAGAAATTGTCCGTCAAAGGCCGAATAAAGTGACCTACCATGAGTTCCCGACCGATCATGATTGGCATTCTTGGAGCAACCGACTTCAGTTGGCCCTTAGACTCATTGTCAGGAGCGACTAATGTGGCCGTTTAACAAAGGTCATCCTCGATTCATTTCAGATGCTGATGAAGATGTTTTAGAAGCTTCAGTAAAAGAATTTGAGCGATTGACGGGCTGTGAGCTTGTTTATTATTTCGCAAGATCCCTAGGTCCAGAGCCGGAAAAGTTTAATGAAGCACTTTTTAGAAAACTCCGATTGCATGAAGTCGAGCACAATAACGCCATTCTTATTTCTGTAGCCCCGGATTCACGCCAGATTGCAATTCATGTCGGTGAGGGAGTGATAAGAAAAACCAGTGATCCTAGTTGGCGTCACCTCATACAAAAGATGATTGACCTTTTTAAGGTCGGTAAAAACCTAGAAGGCCTACTGGCTGTTCGGAGCCTCGAAGCGCTATTAGCGCAAGAGCAACCTGGACATACAAAGATCAGCCCTGAGGACGAAGTCCGAAATCGCCCGATCCGCGAAGGGGAAAACGAGTGAAGGGGTTTTTGATTAGCCAGATTATTTTTTTAGGATTGCATGCTACCGCAAGAGATTTGCCGTCGTTTCCTGCTCATCTCATTTTGGATGAAACCGGAACACTTTCATCTCAGCAGATTCAGTCTGTTAGTCAGCGACTCGACCAAATCTATAAAACCCACTCGATACAATTTGCCGTTGCGTTTTTAAATCAGATGGAAGGTGAAGACATCGAGGGCTTTGCTAACCGGCTTTTCAGACATTGGAAGCTTGGAGATGCCAAGAAAAACGACGGCCTGCTTCTAGTCGTGGCACCCGATATTCGCCGATTTCGCATCGAAGTCGGCTACGGACTTGAAGGGACGTTACCTGATGCGCGCATGTCCCAGCTGTCGCGAGAGTACTTAGTCCCCAAATTTAAAGCGGGAGATTATGGCGGTGGTGTTTTGGATTTTGCGGAGGCCGTTCAGAAATATCTGGATGCCCCAACCCCTGAGGTATTTGAAAATCGTTTTGGAGTTTGGCCGGTCGTCATTGTTTGGTCTTTATTGCTTAGCTTTTTGGTCTTCGTCGCTTGGGCTAATCGGCGCTTTTCTGCAATGAAATATCGAGGTGGTCGCTGGTCCCGAAGCTGGGATTATAGTTCACCTTCGGGCTGGGGCGATCAATCATCTGGCGGCTTTTGGGGCTCTGGAGGCGGTGGATTTGGTGGCCAAAAACCCGGTGGCGGCTCAAGCGGAGGCGGTGGATTTAGCGGGCGCTGGTAGAGTTAAATTTTTCGAGTTCCCAGAGCTTGGCATATTTTAAAAACAAACTTTGAGCAGCACCTAAGGCAATAATAAACCCCGGTGCCCCATCAAGAAAACCCGCCTTCCAAATATAGCATTCAAAGAATTTCCCAACAGGCTTTAAAATCAGCCGCCAAAGTCGAAACGGTCGATTTCGTGAAAACAAATCCCTAGCCCCGAGCGAGCTAAACTCATTATTGGTGTCGATTTGATCTGAAAGATCCCTAAAAACAAAATGTTGAATTTCAGATTTTGACCGAACGACATGCCCATCGACTTCAACTCGTTCATGAACTTCACCACCAAGCCATCGCGCCTTATTTTTTCTATAAAGCCGCAATTGCCTGTCTGGATACCAACCACCGTGGCGAATCCATCTTCCTAAATGAAAGCTCACCCTGGGAAATTCAACGCCATCGACCTCAGCATGGGCCGAAACCCACTGCGAAATTTCCTTTTGTGCTTCGGGGGATAACGCCTCGTCAGCATCTAAAGACAATACCCATGGCTGGGTGGCAAGATCGTGGGCCATTTGCTTTTGCTTGCGGTAGCCTAAGAACTTTTGGATGGTCACTCTAGCTCCCAATGATTGAGCTATCGCTATCGTATCATCTTGGCTTTCGCTATCCACGACGATGATTTCTGAGGCCATGGGCACACTTTCAATACAGCGGCGAAGATTGTGGGCCTCGTTAAGCGTTATGATCACTAGGCTAAGCGGTAGTTTCATTGCCTAAGGATTGACATAAACGAGGTAGAACATCTAGAGTTTTATTGATGCTTAAGAGAGCGACCTTATTATTGGTATTCGTGACGAGCCCGGCCTGGGCACGCTATTCGGTCTTTGATACATCGGATATCGTTACTAAAAACAAATTCACCTCCGAAATTCAAGTCTTCACCGGAGACAAAGTCGGCGCTCAGTTTCTCGGCCATCTTGACACACCAAATTCCGATGACACTCAGTTTCGATGGGAATTCGGCGGCGGATATCAAGGACTGGAAGGCGGCATTTTCTTTAAATGGTCGCCGGTCCCCGATCATGAAAATCAAGTTGGATTTTCTTTAGCCACCGGTATCAGCTACGCCAACAAAGACAATCGGTCTTCTTTGGCCCTTCGTGCGGTTCCGGTCGTAAGCAAAGCGTTTATAACTGATTCGTGGGGAAGATGGACCCCTTATTTTTCATTCCCATTTGGGGTTTCATTTAACGAAAGTAAGACAGAGTATCCGCTTCACTTAGCTCTTGGAACGCAATGGGGTGATGAGCACAACGAAAATTGGGCGCTCATTTTTGAAAGCGGATTTAACATGAATTCCATATCACCATACGTATCTGGCGGATTTGCCCTCTCGTTTGACTGAGCAAAATATAGGGCCGGAGCAAAACCAAAAATAAAAAGCAACCTTGGGTCAATCGTAGCCGCAATAACGGAGCTCACCTTAATATCAAGATTCAAAAAGCCATTGCCAAATGGATCGTGATAATCACCCGCAAATCCACCCTGTCCGTCATGAATGAGAATCATTGGAATCGGATATTTAAAGATCCATGAACCGTAAATATTTGATTGAATCAGAAAATCGAGTTTACCAAAGCGGCCTGACATCGAAATCAATCGGTCTTGACCTTGAGTTTCGCTGGTTATTTGAAGACTAACGCCTAGGCCTCCAAGCAAGCCCGTGCAAAGCGAATCATAGACCCCGCCAACGCAATTCATTTGGGTTTGGCCGCGACCTCCCGCAAATCCTTCAAACCTGGTCTTATCGAACTCAAGGTAAACTTGTTCTCTTCCCCAAAACGTGTGTCCAAAGGCCTTCTGAGGCCTAATTTGGACAACAGCGCCCTGACTGTGTGTAAGGCCCATAATTCTTGATTGGATGCTTTGAGCTTGAACTAATGAGCAAAGCATCATGACAGTGATTGAGGTCGCAGCCTCTTTTAAGAACATATAATTAGCATGACTGTTGACGAGGAGCGCACAACAGTCCCAAAGCAAAAACCCGACCGTCAATAGGTCGGGTTTTTAGTTTAAACCTAGGCTTTTGTCTTAGTTCACGTCTTTGTAATCGGCGTCGACGACGTCGTCACCGGCTTTGCCTTTAGACTCCGTACCGGAATCGCTCGCTCCACCACCGGATCCACCAGTTCCGCCACCGCTTCCACCACCGGTTTGCTTATACAATTCGCTGGAGAATTGATGGGACAGGTTTGTCAGTCGTTCATACAAACCCTTCATATCCTCGTACTGGCTTTTTTCAATAGCTGTTTTAGCTTGGCCGATAACTTCCTTGGCCTGAGTCACATTCTCCGCATTGAGTTTTGCTTCGTTGTCTTTAATGAGCTTTTCCGTTTGATAAACCAAATTATCCAAGTTGTTTTTGAGCATAATTTGCTCGCGGCGCTGTTTATCAGCTTCGGCATTGGCTTCGGCATCACGTACCATTTTCTTGATCTCATCTTCGTTTAGGCCACTCGATGCGGTGATCTTGATCGATTGCTCTTTGCCGGTGCCCAAATCCTTCGCCGATACGTGCACAATACCATTGGCATCGATATCGAAAGTAACTTCAATTTGGGGCACTCCTCGCGCTGCAGGTGGGATTCCCACAAGTTCAAATCGACCCAAAGTTTTATTGTCCGCCGCCATCTCGCGCTCACCTTGGATGACATGAATATCCACGCTCGTTTGGCTGTCGGTAGCGGTCGAAAACACTTGAGATTTCTTAGTTGGGATCGTGGTGTTGCGCTCAATTAACTTAGTCGCCACACCTCCAAGAGTTTCAATTCCGAGACTTAACGGTGTCACATCCAACAGGAGAACGTCTTTAACCTCTCCGGCTAATACGCCGCCTTGGATAGCTGCTCCTACGGCAACGACCTCATCGGGATTCACACTTCGATTAGGTTCTTTTCCAAAAAATTCTTTTACGATCTTTTGAATTTTAGGAATTCGCGTTGAACCCCCAACCAATACGACTTCATCGATTTGGCTTGCAGAAACTCCGGCATCGCTAAGCGCTTTTTTGCAAGGCTCCACAGAGCGTTGAATCAAATCATCAACCAACTGCTCAAACTTGGCGCGACTTAATTTTACAGTGAGATGCTTTGGTCCCGAGGCGTCAGCCGTGATAAACGGAAGATTAATCTCGGTTTCCATTGCCGAGCTAAGTTCAATTTTCGCCTTTTCAGCGGCCTCTTTAAGACGCTGCAACGCCATCTTATCTTTTGAGAGGTCAACGCCCTGGTCTTTTTTGAATTCCGCAATGAGCCAGTCGATGATTTTATCATCGAAATCGTCACCGCCCAGATGAGTGTCACCATTGGTTGATTTAACTTCTACGACATTGTCGCCAACTTCTAGAATTGAAATATCAAACGTACCGCCACCAAAGTCATAGATGGCAATTTTTTGTTCTTTTTTCTTATCTAATCCATAGGCAAGTGCGGCAGCGGTGGGCTCGTTGATAATACGTTTAACTTCGAGTCCTGCAATGCGACCAGCGTCTTTGGTCGCTTGCCTTTGGGCATCGTTAAAGTAAGCCGGAACAGTGATAACCGCCTCTTTCACTTCATGTCCCAAATAATCTTCTGCGCATTTTTTTAATTTTTGAAGAACAAAGGCTCCAATTTCTTGGGGGCTATAGTCTTTTCCACGGATATCGAAAGCACATTCATCTTTAAACTGCTTAACCTTGTAAGGAACGCGACGCATTTCATCGTTAACTTCAGTGAATTTACGCCCGATGAATCTTTTAGCTGAGTAAATCGTGTTTTCAGGGTTAGTCACCGCTTGGCGCTTGGCAATCTGCCCTACGACCTTTTCGCCATCTTTGGTGAATCCAACCACGCTTGGAGTTGTGCGTGCCCCTTCTTCGTTAGTGAGTACCTTAGGCACTCCACCTTCTAAGATGGCCACACACGAGTTGGTTGTTCCTAAATCAATTCCGATGATCTTACTCATTTGCTCTCCTTAAACACTTTCTGTCTCTGCTAACAATTCAATTAAAGTTCCTACTCAATACTTAATTTGAGAAGTGATTGGGATTCGTCAAGTTCTGCAGGCGATTTTTAACTTATGTCCAAACCCTTGATTTTTCAAGATTTTTAGCCTTAATGAGACCGCTTGTCAGTGGATTTCTTTTTAAATCTGTCAAAAAACCCTGTGACCGGTCGATTAACAACATCGTCGGATAGCACGGCAAACTCTCTCATCAGCTCTTCTTGCCTTCGAGTGAGCTTCTTTGGAATTTTGACTTGAAACTGGATGACATGGTCGCCGCGCCCGTACCCTTTTAACGATGGAAACCCTTGCCCCGGAATTCGCACCTCGTCGCCAGGCTGAGTGCCTTTTGGCACATCAATAAACTGCCGCCCATTAATCAACTCTACCTCCATGCGAGTTCCAAGTATGGCTTGCGATGCACTGATGACAAGTTTAGAGACGATATCGTTGTCGACCCGTTCAAAGCGAGGATCCGATGGGACAACAAGCTCAATTAGCAAGTCACCCTTGGCGGCTCCATAATCACCTTCTTCACCTTCTGACTCCAGGCGGAGCCGACTGCCCGTTTGTACACCAGGGGGAACCTTGACGACGACTTTTCTCAATTCCTTCTTTCGACCGGAGCCATGGCAAGTGCCGCATTTGGCCTTGATTACCGATCCTTTTCCTTGGCAGTTTGGGCAATGCGTGCGAACGCTGAAAAAACCTTGGGCATGCAAGATTTGTCCGGCACCCTTACAGCGCGTGCACACATCCGGCTGAGTGCCCGCTTTAGCGCCCGTGCCTTTGCATGACTCGCAGTTAACTTCTCTCTCGAATCGAATTTCTTTTTCGCAACCTCGAGCGGATTCCACAAAACTGACTTCAAGGGTTGTGCTCAGGTCTCCCCCGCGGCGAGGACGCCTTGACCGAGAAGAACGGCCTTCAGCCTGGGCTCCAAAATCTCCAAAAAATCCTTCAAAAATATCTCCAAAGGCTGAAAATATATCTTCGACGTTTTCGAATTGGTGTCCGCTAAACCCTCGGTTGCCGGCGGTGGATCCAAACGTGTCGTATTGGCGCCGGCGTTGCGGGTCACCTAACACCTCGTAGGCTTGGGCCGCTTCTTTGAACTTGTCCTCTGCTTCTTTAGAACCTGGATTTTTATCTGGGTGAAATTTGAACGCGAGTTTTCGGTATGCTTTCTTGATTTCCTCTTGGCTTGCATTTTTGGAAACGCCCAATGTTTTGTAATAATCTAGCATACACGTATCCCTTTTAATTAATTTGGGAATTCAATATTAACTTGTCAAGGACGCGAACAAGGAACGGAAAGCTTAGGGAGTTCGCCTCTTTCGCGAGCTTTTTTAAGATCATCCAATCGCCATTTAAATCTAATTTCATAGGATGTCCCCTTAAAACGCTCTAAGGCATCTTCCAAGACGGACTGGGCAAGATCGTATTGCCCAGAGGCAATCATGATTCTGCCGGCTAACGCCTCAATCCACTTTGGACCGCCCGCTTGAGCCGCTTTCACGAGGTAGGTGGCAGCTTTGGGACAGTCTCCCAACTCAAATAAATAGTGATAGCCCGCACGATACAAGAGAGGCCAATCGTCAGGAAAATTTTCCGCACCTCGATCATAAATAATAGCCGCACCTACTTTATCTTCAACCAGTACGCTTAAAACCGTATTTCCGGCACGATAGGCAATTTTATAACGCGGATCCAAGGTTGTAATCCCGTCAAGCATTTGAAAAACCCAACCTTTTTCGGTCTTTTCAGGTTCTTTAAAATCAATATTTTGAATAAGCCTTAACCAAAGAAGGTCAGCCACTAATAGATTTTGTCCAAGAATCACGTGCTTTAAAATCTGGGCGGGAATGGCGAGTGGTGCACTTTTATTGCCCAGAGCCTCAATGTGGCTTTGACCATTTTGAATTTGAACGACCACGAACAAGGCAATAAGAATGACAATGACTCGAACGACTGATTTGAGCTTCATAATATTACGATAACCGAAGGTAAAAAAAATGGAGAGGAAAAATCCTCTCCATTTCGAATCTCCGCAGTTTCAAAGATCTTAGAGCGCACCATTAAGTGTGTTAGCCAAGATCTTGTTCTCATTAATTTCCCAAGTGTCGTCACTGGTACCGTTAATTCGGCCGTTAGCTTGAGCAACAAATGAGCTTGGAACTGTACCAGCAGTATTAGCCACTGATGGTGCAAGTGCCGCAGCTGTAGACGCCGCTACGCCGCAAACCCAGGTTTCTGCAAATGTGCAGATGTTACCAGGGCTAGCGTCTTGAGCGACACCGTCACAAGCTGCTGTACAGCCATCCGTGCCCTGAGGGCCACCAGCGGGCTGTGTAGCAGGAAAGTCTTCACCAGCAGCAAAGCCAACGTTGTAATTAAGTCGACCGTCTGGAGCAAATCCCACCGCATCAAAGCGTGTGTTGAAGGTTGAGAACTCGGCTTGATACGCTTTTTCAGCCGTATAAATGCCGCTCAAATTTGCCTTCGCTTCGGACTGTTTCGCTTTGAGCTGGAATTTTTGGTAATTTGGAACCGCGATGGCGGCCAAGATACCAATAATGGCCACAACGATCATAAGCTCAATGAGCGAAAAGCCTTTTTGGTTTAACGTTTTCATAGGTTTCCTCCCCTTTTTTACGTTCAAAAACAACTCAAGGAAGTCTCAAAAACTATTAAGTTTAAACGGACACCCCTGATTCCCTGCTTTCCATTAGTTCAAGCCCTATACCAAAAGGGGGCTTGAAATTATTACAGAATTTGGATTTCAATCTTACGTTCAAATCGCATATATTTGATTAGACAAAGATTGAAGCTTCCCACGGGCACGATGTCAAAAACTTCGACTCAATTATAAACTATTGAAAGAATTGAATAATGTGACGGCGCACGACCCCTTGCCGAAATTCAACCCAAACCAAGGGCCGCAAAATGTCACTTTTAATCGTCGACGAGCTCTTCGTCGCCGGGGCCAGTTAATCCATATTTCTCCACTCGATACCGCATGGATCTAAACGTAATTCCTAAAAGCTTGGCGGCCCGCTTTTTAACACCGTTGGCGCGATGGATCGCTTTGATCAAAATTTCCTTTTCAATCTGTCCTACGACCTTTTCTAGATCTAAGCCATCTTCGCCCACTTCAATTTCGAAGGCGGAGACAATGCGTCGGCCACCACCAGAGGTGGAAACTAGAGGCGGCAAACTTTCAGGAAGAATAGTGGCACCGGCCTCAAGGGCTACGGTTCTTTCAATGATGTTTTCAAGTTCCCTGACGTTTCCGGGGTAATCGTACTTCTTGAGAGTTTCCATTGCTTCTACAGAAATTGATTTGATGCCTTTTGAAAGCCTTGAATTATATTTGTCCAAAAAGTGCTTAGCCAAAATCGGAATGTCCTCACGACGATCTCGCAAGTTGGGCGATTTAATCTGAATAACGTTGAGCCGATAAAACAGGTCTTCTCTAAAACGCCCCGCTTTTACTTCTGCTTCCAAATCTCGGTTCGTGGCCGCCACGATTCGCACTTCGACTTTGATGTCATCGGTACCACCAACCATTCTAATCACACGTTCTTGAATGGCACGTAAGAGTTTGACCTGAATAGAAAGCGGAAGCTCACCGATTTCGTCTAAAAATAGCGTTCCACCATTAGCGACCTCGAACAATCCTACTTTATCGACGATAGCCCCAGTGAAGGATCCCTTCTTATGACCAAACATCTCGCTTTCCATCAAAGTTTCAGGAATCGCGCCACAATTAACCGTCACAAATGGCCGGTCTTTAAGGGGACCATTGTAGTGAATCGCCTTGGCGATGAGTTCCTTTCCAGTTCCCGATTCTCCGGTGATCAAAACGTTGGTGGCCGTTTGGGAAACTCTTTGAATGAGGTCAAAAATTTTATGCATTGGGGGACTATTGCCGATGATGTTGTTAAAGCTATTTTCTTTGTTGAGCTCTTTTTTGAGCTGAATATTTTCTGTTTCCAATTTTTTACTTTTGAGTGCGTTGGCAATAAGAATTCGAACTTCATCAATCTTAAAGGGTTTTGTAATGTAATCGTAGGCCCCTAGCTTCATGGCCTCAACAGCAGTTTCAGTGGTTCCAAAGGCCGTGATCATCATAAAAACGGTATCAGGAGTGAGATCTTTGCTGTATTTGAGAAGTTCGATTCCGGTCACATGAGGCATTTGGAGATCAGAAATGACCATGTTAAAACTTTTTTTCTTCAAGAGTTCTTGAGCCTTCTTGCCGTCTTCAGCAAGCGTGACTTCATAGCCCTCTTTTTTCAACATGATGTCGAGAAACTCGCGGATGCTTTCTTCGTCGTCAACTACCAGTATTCTGGCTTTCATGGGTGCCTGCTCTCCTTTGAGTCACATGATGAAATTGTACCGTAAATTCAGTGCCATTGCCTTCACGACTTTCAACAAAGACGCCGGCGTCGTGCATTTCGAAAATCTTGTGAACCGTGGCCAGACCAAGGCCTGTGCCACGCGGCTTAGTTGTAAAGAAAGGTTCAAATAGCCGCTTCAAAGTTTGATCGCTCATGCCATGACCTTGGTCAGAAACATGAACGACAAAATCGTCATTCTCAAAATCAGTAGTCACGGTGAGTTTGCCCGTAGGGTTATCTTGCATAGCTTGATACGCATTAATCACTAAATTCAAAAAGGCCTGTTTCAATTTGTTTCGGTCACCAATGACCACGGCTTGGGCCTTGTATCTTTTTTCTTGGGTAACGGTTTGAGGAAGACTCTTATTCAGTTTCACGATCTCTAATACTTCATCTAGAATTTGAACCACTTTGCATTCTTCGTTTTTCTTTTGATCAGGTCTCACGAATTCCAAAAATTCCGTAATAAACCCATTAAGTCTGGCCACCTCTTTGAGCATGATTTCCATTAGCTTTGCTTGCTCGGCCGTTTTCGGCCCAAGGGAGTCTCGCAAGAGCTCAATGCTTCCGCTAATGCTTGCCAATGGATTTCTGATCTCATGAGCGATGCCCGCGGCAAGCTTTCCAACGGCGGCTAGCTTCTCTTGTCTTCGCATGGCATTTTCAAGGCGTAAGATCTCAGTCAAATCTTGAAATATAATTATAAATCCACCCACGCCACCACTATCGTCCGCCAGTGGCGAAATACTCATCCCCAACAAGATTCGCTCGCCATTTTGAAGAGTATGCCTAAATTCATGGCGCCCCTCCAAACCTTTGATCTCTGAGGTTTGGTTTGCACGATTCTTGATTAACTCTTCGCATCCTGGGATCACGTCGTTTAAAGATTTTCCAGCAAACGCTCCTAAACCTAAGATGCGCCCTGCCGACTTATTTGAAAGAATCACTTTGTAATCATTTGAGACTGTAATGAGACCACTTGAAATGTTTTCGAGAATGATTTGATTTATATCTTTTAGAGCTTTGATGTCGCGGGTTTTAGTCTTAAGCTCCAAGCCCATGAAATTGATTTGTTCACTTAAATAGCCCGATAGCCCAGCGACGGCAAAAAAGGCGAGATTATTCAGGCCCACAGCATAGTAAAGGGTCTGCCCTTGAAGTGTGGGGCCCATAATAAGAACCGCGCTAAAACAAACGCTTGTAAAAAGGGCAATGGCAAATGCGCCGGATCGTTGAAAAACAAGACTGCAAAGTAAAATATTAACTAAGAATAAAAAGAGAAAAATGGACTGGTGAATACCCGTGATCAATACAAGGGCTGTTATAAAAACCGTATCAAAGGCAAATAGAAATCCAGTCGGGACAACAAGCCTTTGAGTGTTTTCAAAAAAATAGAGGTAAATGGAATTAAGAGCAAAAGCTGTAATGACTAGAATATAAAATGGGAAGAGACCTCCGGTATCGAAAAATTGGGGCTGCCTGAGTTGGTACAGAACTGTAATCAGCAAAATCGCATAGAGAAAGGCAATACGAATTCCGGCAACCAATAGTACCCGGCCCCGATGTTTTTCTAAATCTGGAGAGCGAACCGACCACGACCAGCTCATTTGACAGATCCAGCAAGATCGAAAATGGGCAGATACATGGCGATGACCAGCACGGCAATAATTCCCCCTAAAAACACCATCATAAGTGGTTCCATAATTGACGTGAGGGCTCCTACAGCGTAATCCACTTCGTCTTCATAGAAATCCGCAATCTTACCCATCATGGTGTCCATGGTTCCTGTGGCCTCACCAACACCAATCATTTGGACCACCATGGTTGGGATGTAGGGTTCTTGAGACAAAGGCTGGGTAATACTTCGCCCTTCGCCGATAGCAACTTTTGATCTTAAAATGGCCTGCTCTAATACATAATTCCCGACAACGTTTGAACAGATATCAAGAGCATCTAAAATTCCAACTCCACACCCAAGCATCGTCGACATGGTTCTTGTGAATCGAGCGATGGCTCCTTTTTGAATGAGTGAACCCATGACAGGAATTTGAAGAAAGACCGTATCGCAAATGCGACGTCCTTCTTTTGAATCGTAAAACCGTTTAACCGCAAAAATGATTCCCGCAATAGTGCCAAGTACGATGATGTAATGATCTCTCAGAAAATGAGAAGCATTGACCACCATCTGAGTCAGCGCCGGAAGCTCTCGCCCAGCTCCTTTAAAAAGTGATTCAAACTTGGGAATGACAAATGTGAGAAGAAGGGTCACCACAATCATAGAAACAAACAAAATACCGGCAGGGTACCAAAGGGCACCGGTAATTTTACCTTTGAGCTTCACACTTTTTTCGATATAGGCCGCCAGCCTTTGTAAGATGGTATCAAGCACACCGCCCTCTTCGCCAGCCCGAACGAGGCTTACGTAAAGACGGTCAAATATTTTGGGCCAACCCTCCATTGAATCGGCGAGACGTTGCCCTCCTTCGAGCTTAGAGCGAATGGACCCTAAGGCGATTTTGAGGGCACGATCGGAGATTTGCCCCGCTAGTAAATCAATCGCTTGCACGATGGGAATTCCAGAATTAATCATGGTCGCAAATTGCCGAGTAAAAACTTGGAGCTCCTTAGTTTTGACCTTTGGTTCAAGACCAAACCAAGCAAAAATAGAGTTGCCGCCTGTACTTGTGGCCCCTGGCGAGCCTTTCTCGACGACCTTAAGAGGAATGATGCGCTGAGCGCGCAGTTTAACTCGAGCCTCTGTTTCGCTGCTCGCTTCGATTTGGCCCTTTATGCTACGGCCGTTTGAAGTTTTCCCCTGAAATACGTAAGCTTTCATCTTCTACTCTTTTTTATAGACCAGCTTTTTTGAGTAGCCCGTCTAGTTCCTCTGGATCACTGCTTGCTTCAAAAGCGGCCTTCATTGATACTTTGCGACGGACCAAAAGATTCATAATGCTTTGGTTCATAGTGACCATTCCTGTTTGGTTTTGACCCATCTGCATGTGGCTATAGAGCTGATGGAGCTTATCCTCACGAATGAGGTTTCTTACGGCCGCATTTGGAATGAGCACCTCTGAAATGAGCGCTCTCTTACCGTCAACAGCTGGAACTAACTCTTGGCAAATGACGGCTTGAAGCACAAAGCTCAATAAAATTCGGATTCGATTTTGCTGATCCCCACTAAAAATGGAGACCATGCGATTAATTGTTTGAATGGCCGAGTTTGTATGGAGTGTGGCAAAAACCAAATGTCCCGTTTCGGCGATATTCAATGCGGTCTCTACGGTTTCTAAATCTCTAAGTTCTCCGATGAGGACGTAGTCGGGATCTTCACGCAAGGCATAGCGAAGGGCGTTTTTAAAACTCCATGTGTCGGGGCCCACTTCCCGTTGATTGACAATACAGTTCTTGTGTTGGTGAAGGTATTCAATCGGATCCTCTATGGTGAGAATATGCCCGTATTGTTCTTCGTTGATTTTATCCAGCAAAGCCGCAATGGTTGTGGATTTTCCAGATCCCGTGGGACCAGTTACGAGCACAAGGCCATTCTTTTTATTAGTGAGCTCGCCCACAACAGGAGGTAATCCAAGATCTTTGAGCGAAGGAATATTGTACGGAACCCGTCTGAATACCCCCGCTACGGCTCCTCGCTGATAGTAAAGGTTAGCCCTAAATCGCGCCAACCCCTTAATACCAAAACTGAGATCAAGCTCTTTGTGCTCTTCAAATTTGCTTTTCTGATTATCCGTCAAAATGCTGTAACAAAGCTGCTTGGTATCAGCGCTTGAGAGATCTGGTGATTTCACTCTTACCATTTTGCCATGAATCCGAAGGCAAGGCGGTGAGGCCGTGGTTAAATGCAAATCACTGGAATTTTGCTCAACCATGGTTTTGAGTAAACTGTGCAAACTTATCACTTGATGTCCTTTGGTGAGCTGTCCATGACCTCCTGTATGGTGGTCAGCCCTTGTTGAAGTTTATTTAATCCGCTCATCCTAAGCGTGATTAATCCCTCTTCGATTGCTTTCTTTTTAATTTCGCTAGGCGATGCGCCCTGATACACGAGCTGCTTGAGCGCCTCTGAAAACGGCATAACTTCGTAGATTGCAATTCGCCCTTTGTAACCAATATCTCCGCACGCCTGACATCCATGTCCCTGATAAACCGTGGTGTCCTTAGCTTGTTGCATGGTCATTCCCAAATCTACGAGAAGTTGAGGATCAACCTGAACAGGTGCTTTACAACGATCGCAGATCTTTCGGATCAGTCGCTGCGCCAAAATGAGATTCACTCCGGCGGTAACCAGAAATGGCTCCACACCCATATTGATTAATCGATTAACCGTACTTGGGGCGTCGTTTGTATGGAGTGTGCTAACAACCAAGTGTCCCGTGAGTGCGGCTTTAAATCCAATTTCGGCTGTCTCGAAATCTCGAATCTCACCCACCATGATAATATCCGGGTCCTGACGCAAAAAACTTCTCAATGCCGAGGCAAATGTTAAATCGACCTCCGGATTCATTTGAACTTGATTGATCCCCTCGATGTTGTACTCCACGGGATCTTCGGCCGTTGAGATATTCACATCGTTCGAATTGAGATCCGTAAGTGCGGAATAAATCGTCGTGGACTTTCCTGATCCCGTTGGCCCAGTGACAAGCACCATCCCATACGGGGCATGAATGGCATTCTTGAATTTTTCCAGCTCGGGCGGCTCAAATCCAAGCTTTGCCAAATCAAGCTGCAGATTGGACCGATCGAGCAATCGCATAACAATTTTTTCGCCAAATAGTGTTGGAAGCACGCTGACGCGAAAATCAATTTCACGATTATCTTTAGTACGAATTTTTAACCGGCCGTCTTGAGGCCTACGACGCTCCGATATGTCGAGCTTTGACATGATTTTGAGTCGACTCGAAATAGCCGCTGATATTTCGGCCGGTGGTTGAATGCGCTCGAATAAAGTTCCGTCAATTCTGAATCGAACTCGAAAGCGTTTCTCATAAGGCTCAATATGAATATCACTCGCCCTTTGCTTAATTGATTCAGCCAGCATGAGATTCACAAACTTAACAACTGGCGCATCGGTTTGCGATCGGTCCACATCGACTACGGTCACTTCAGGACTTGTGCTACGAGTAGTCTCAACGCCCGAAGTGTCTTTCTCGATTTCAGTCATGACCGATTCGAAGGTCACTTTTGAAGCGTAATTTCTTTCAATGGCTCCATGAATGGCGGTCTCGCTTGCCACAACGACTTCAATTTTGCATCTCGTCAAAAACTGGACATCATCGCGAGCAAAGAGATTTGAAGGGTCAGCCATGGCGACGACGATTGTATTTCCGGATTTAGAAATGGGAATCAGGCTGTGCTTTTCGCAAATTTCCTTAGAAACTAACTTCAGTGCATCGGGATCAATTTCAAATGTGGCGAGGTCAATGGCCGGCACCTGATACTGTTTAGACAAAAACTCCGTCAGATTTTGTTCGTTAACGTACCCAAGCTTAACGAGTGCAGACGCAAGACGCCCACCGCCGGCTTGCTTCTGAGTTTTTTTTGCATTCTCCAGTTGATCAATTGTGATGAGCTGCTCTCGAACGAGAAGCTCTCCAAGCCCCTTAGCTGCCATGAAAACAGGCCTCCCTGCCGTCGGTATTTCCCTATACCTTACCGCAGTTTAGCAATTTTCAGGCAGTTTAACCACCCCGGTCTCGAAACCTTTTTAGAAATGGAGTTTTGTCAAAGCTCTCTTGATCCGCGAGAGCCTTCAACGCTTCACGATACCGACCAATGTCCAGTTTGAAATCACATAATTTTTCAACCATGAACGCATCTAAATAGGCTGTAACGCAATCTCCGGACAAAAATCGAGCGCCCCAAACTTTAGCCTCGTCAATCAGCGGCGTTTCGGTCGGGACAAGGGTCATATCCACGACGACTCCTCCAGCTTTGAGGAAGTTAAAAAAGTAAAGCTCATCAAGGAGCTCATTTTCGAGCACCAATTCCGTTGTATTGACTGCGATTGAGTGAACACCGGCTAACGTTGTGATGTGTCGGTGTTCAATAAATCGAAAATCCACTTGAAACAAAGATTTCTGAAGATTCGCCAAAAGCTCCCGACCCTTCTCTTCATTTTGATCGGTCAATGTGATGCCCTTAAAGCCGAGTTTGACGAGGGCTTCGGCTACAAGTCGGCCTAACCCCCCAGCTCCTGCAACAAAGGCCCTTGAATTAAGATCAAGCTCCTTCACTTCATGAGAAATGGCACGCACGAAAGCTTCGCTAATACAATCTCGTGGCCACCACCCACCCTTTTCTTTTATGAGACAAGAACAAACTCCCGCTTTGATTGCCTCTTGGGTTGTTTGCGCCAGAAGTTTAGGCACCAGAGAATAATACTCATACCCAAATCCAATTGCGTCTAAATCTTCGGTTCGAACTTGATTCAAGTTTTTTTCAAACTCTTCGGCTGGAGAAATCAGGGTCTCAACTTCAAAGTCGACTCCCGCCTCAACAAGCATTTTTTTGAGAGCCACCCACCGCTTATCCCAGCCCTTTGAGGTCAAATACTTGATTCTCACTTTGTTTTTCATTTGAAAGTTGCACCTCTTGCTTGACTTGAATCAAGGGCAATTTGCTTAATTAGTTCTTCAACTGAAGAAAATTTCTTCTCATCGCGAATGAACTGATGGAAGCGAACTTCAATCTTTTCTCCATAAATATCTTCATTAAAATCGAGAATATGAGTTTCAATCTGTACTGGAACTTGGTGACCCGAAGTAAACGTCGGATTTGTCCCCGCATTCGTTACGCTCTGAAAAAGCTGACCCTTAACTACAGCCTCAGTGACATAAACTCCGCCCTTTGGATATAGATCAGATTGAGTAAAGAGATTAGCGGTCGGAAACCCAATCTTTTTTCCTCGCCCGGCCCCTTTAACAACGACACCTTTCATGTAAAATGGTCGACCCAAAAGCCGTTTGGCGAGTTCCATATTTCCGTTACTCACCGCTCGACGCACACCACTTGATGAAACGACTTTACCGTCAAGCATCACCGGCGGCTCAACGATGACTTCGACACCACTTTGATTCCCAAGTCGTTTCAGAACGTCCAAAGTTCCTGCACGATCTTTTCCAAATGAAAAATCATGGCCAATCACAAGGATCTCGCATCGAAGATCTTGCAACACGACTTGATTGAAAAATGACTCAGGCGAAAGTTGACTCAACTCGCGACTAAAGGGCATTACGACAATTCGGCCTACACCAAGTTCCGTTAAACAGCGCAGCCGGTCCTCCAAATCAAAGATCTGTTTAAGGCCTTTTTCGGGAAACAGCACCTTGACCGGATGGGGATCAAACGTCAAAACAACAGACAGACAATGTCTTTTTTTCGCCAATTCGAGGACTCGATTGACCAGCGCGCGATGGCCTAAATGCAAGCCATCAAAATTGCCTATGGTTGCCACAGATTTTTGACTCATAGAAGTAAAATAAATCATTGTGTTGGCTTAAGAAATTGATATTTTACCCACGCCCATGATACACCGCATAAGTCTATGATTTTACGGAAACTTCTAGCTTGGAAACGGCTAATTTCGAGTCGCGTTCGTGACAGCATTGGACTGGTCATGCGCTCGATTGTTTGCCTGGCCTTTGGCTGGATTGCGCTGATCACGACCAATCAAACATCTTATGACTCCCGTTTTCTACTTCGAGGGCCTCAAAAGATCGATGATGACGTTTTGATCGTTTACCTTTCGCGCGAAGATGCGGTTCGCTTTAGTGATTTGGACCCAGGAAGAAGCGTTTTGTGGTCGCTAAAAGAGATCGTTGAAACCTCTGACTCGTTTTTTTGGGAGCCGGAGTCTTGGGATCGAGCCATAGGCAAGGTCATGAATGCGGGCGCCAAGGCCTCCGTGGTGACGTTGTATTTTAGCGACGATACGGTCCGACAACCCATCCAGCAAGGTCGTTTTCCTTATTTGAAAAAAAATGGAGTATTCTGGGCTGCCCAATCGGACTTCATTGGAGGAACCGTATTACCAGGCCTTGCCATGAGTGATGGTCGAAACACCGGAACCTTAGAACTCCGTCCTGATATGGATGGAAAAATTCGATATTTCACACCACTGAGCCTTTCAACAACTCACATGAGCGTGCGGGTTGACCAGTATTTGAGAAAGCGAAGCACCGAAGCCCGGGCCCATTTTGGATCGTTTATCAATTTTCAAGGTCCTCAGACTATTTTTCGATCGGTTTCGTTTACTCAGATTTTAAGAAACGAAATTCCCAACGAGATGATCAGGGGTAAAATTGTCGTATTCGGCCTGCAAGACAATCCGGGCCATACCTATCAAACCCCTGTGGGCCAAATGACCTCGGCAGCATTGACCGCAACTCTAATCTACAACCTTCAACACGAACGCTGGATTCGCCAAGTGCCGCTTTGGCTCAGTTTCTTATTTATGATCGGCCTTTTCATTTTCGCTCTCCGAACGATATTTAGATATCCCCCGACGGTCACACTTGTTTTTCTTTCATTTTTAGCCCTCGGTATTGTTGCTCTAAGTTCCGCGCTTTTTGACCTCTATGCGATTTGGTTACCTCTAACGGCGCCGCTTCTTTTCTTAGCAGCTACTTACGTGGTCATTTCTGGCTATAGACTTAGCGAATCAGAAAAAGAGAGTTGGTTTGCTTCTCAAGAATTGAGAACATTTAGCGAACTTGAATCTCTAAAAACCAATTTTCTTTCTCTCATTTCGCACGATCTCAAAACACCGCTCGCCAAGATTCAAGGAATAACCGACAGACTGTTAGCTCAAAAAGAACTTCCTGATCTCGAATCATTTCGAAAAGATCTCAAATCCATTCAACTCACGAGTGATGAATTGCGGGCTTATATTGGGAGTATACTAAAGCTAACAAGAATCGAAGCTCGGGAATTACAAATCTCCAAAGAGTCTCATGATCTCAATCGGGTCATCGAAGATGTGGTCAGTCGCCTTAACCCGCTGGCTGTAGAGAAACAGGTAACACTTACTCATGAGTTAGAGCCCCTCTTTAGCCTTGAGTTTGATAAGACTCTTATTTCCGAAGTGGTTTTAAATCTCGTCGAAAACGCTATTAAGTACTCCGATACCGGTGGGCATGTAACGGTTCGCTCTCGGGAGTCTGGCGACTTTGTGGAAGTCGAAATTGCAGATACAGGTGCTGGTATCGCAAAAGAGGAGCTAGACAAAGTTTTTGATAAGTTTTACCGAGGAAATAGCCTAAAAACCCAGGCCGTTTCAGGAACTGGACTAGGTCTCTATTTGGCAAAATATTTTATTGAGCTTCACGGCGGAAAAGTGTTTATAAATAGCGAAATTGGAAAGGGAACGGTTATCGGTTTTAGACTACCCATTGCCGAGCCGACTCCGGAGGAAGAATATGCAGAGCCTGCGCGTACTCATCGTTGATGACGAAGAAGAATTGAGAAGATCCGTTCGCGGCATTCTTGAAACTTCAAACGACGAAATTCAATGGACTTTTGACGAAGCTTCAACGGGTCTACAAGCCATTCAGAAACTTCAAAATTCTGAGTTTGACTTGGTCCTCATGGATGTGCGCATGCCAGAAATGGACGGCATGGAAGCACTCAAAAAGATTAAATCCAATGATCCGCGTACATTTGTCGTTTTGATGACGGCACAAGCTAATCTTCGAGATGCTGTGGCTGCAATCAAAGAGGGTGCCTATGATTATGTTGAAAAGCCCGTTCGACCAGAGACCATCGTTCGAATAGTTAATAAGGCTCTTGAGGCCCGAGAGCTTGTCTCCAGTTTGGCGATCAGCAGCCCGGTCTTTGACGATGATACCGATTCCGAATTTGTGGGTTCAAGCCAACAAATGCGTAAGATTTTTGAACTGATTTACCGTTTGAGCAAAGTTGACACTAACGTTCTCATTCGCGGTGAAAACGGTACTGGCAAAGAGCTTGTGGCCCGAGCCATTCACTTTAATAGTCCTCAAAAGGATGGTCCTTTCGTTGCCGTCAACTGTGGAGCTATTCCGGAATCTTTAATGGAAAGTGAGTTTTTTGGGCACGAGCGCGGCGCATTCACTGGTGCCTCAGAGCGAAAAATTGGTCGGTTTCAAGTGGCTTCAGGCGGGACTCTGTTTTTGGACGAAATTGGTGAGCTATCGCCTTCTCTTCAGGTGAAGCTATTACGCGTCTTGCAAGAACGGAAGTTCACTCCCGTTGGAAGTACCCGAGAAATCAAAAGCAATGCCCGCATTATCGCCGCAACCAATCGCAATTTAGAAAAGATGATTGAAGAATCTAGGTTTCGCGAAGATTTATTTTATCGACTCAATGTCATGCCGATATTTTTGCCTCCCTTGCGCGAACGGCGCGATGATATTCCTGCCTTGATTGATTACTTCATCAAAAAATTTAATAAACGGCACCACCGCGAACTCAAAAGCATTGAGCCCCGGGCACAACAATGCCTGGTGCAGGCTCAGTGGCCTGGAAACATTCGAGAGCTGGAAAACGTTATCGAGCACGCCTTTATCATTGAAAATGGCACAACCATCACTTTTGAAAGCCTCCCGGATTCACTAAAAAATTCAGTCCGAGGTCAGGCGCCGCTTCCGTCGCAAATTCAAGACGGTCAAAGCGGACAAGGACGCGAGCTCAATTACGATATGCTAAAAGAGCAATTTGAAAAAGAATTTATCATCAGCGCTTTGAAGGCCAACAAGGGAAGAATTAACCAAACCGTAGCCCACGCGAATATCCCAAAAAATACTTTGTTAAGGAAGATTAAGAAGTATGGGATTCAGCCGCGTGATTATGAATCCGATTGAAGCACTTTTAGATAGACGTCTCGGGTTTGCCTTGCTGTTTTCCCCCAAGTTTGAGCGCTAAAACGACGCTTCACCTCTTGTATACGATCCGTCATTTTTTCTCGGTTTTCGATAATCAGAGCCATTTTAGCTGATGCTTCTTTTGGATTTGATGGATTGACAAGCTCAGTGCAACCTTGACCCACTTCAGGCATGCAAGACGTATTTGATGAAACCACCGGAAGCCCACAAGCCAAGGCTTCAATTATGGGAATTCCAAATCCCTCTTCCCAAGATAGGAAAAGCAGGCCTTCGGCCGCCACAAAAAGATTTCGAAGAGCTTCAGTTTCTTGAAATCCCAAAATCCTGATTTTGGATTTTCTTGGGCTTTCTTCAATTTTACTTCTAATCTGCTCAAAACCAAACCCCGGGTGGCCGGCCAAAACCAAATCAGTTTCTGGGTGTTTTTGACCCAAATGATTAAATGTTTCAATGACGCCTAAGATATTTTTTCGAGCTTCCAAAGTGCCCACATGCAGCACAAACTTATTATGAATTCCCAAATGACTTTTCACCCACTGTTGGCAGACCTTGCGCTCGATGGGTTGTAGAAATTCTTGTCGAACCCCATGCGCAATGACCGTGATGGCTTCACTATTTATCCCAAATTCTTTAATAAGAAGCTCTTTGGTGATTGTCGCCGGAACTATGATGTGATGAGCATCGGAAATCATTTTCTTTAGTTTCTGAGCTTGGTCAGCGTTAAACGAGGCATTGGCGTATCCACCTCTAATGGAAAATAAATCATGAACCGTAGCAATTTTTTTGCAATGACTTAGCACCGGCAGTCGATTGTTTAGGCCATGAAACACATCAAGTTTTAGACCCCGCCACGGGGTAAGTAATCCAAGATCGACTAGACGTCCGCCATGCTTTGGCGGATTTAAAAAATATTTTGACCCCTTCAACCAGCGAGACAATCGATAGCTATGATAAATCTCATCTCTATTTTCGAATTCGGTTTGGTAGGCACGGACCAATTCGTCGCAATAGACACCAGTGCCGGTCTTTTTCTCAAAAGCCGCAGTCGACAAGTCAAATGCTACTTTCACGATAAAAGCTCTTCCGCAGAAAATATAACGGTTTCGGGATAAACCTTGTTCATGCATTCGTGGGTCCCAATGGGACATTTTGCGTGACCGTGCGGTCCGCAAGGGCGACAGCCCACTTTCGCTTGTGCAATTTTAGATTTGGGATTCCAAGGCGCATACCCTTGCCCAGGGACCGTGGGGCCAAAAATCGCAACTACAGGAGTTCCAGCAGCAGAGCCTACATGCATAGCACCATTGTCGTTAGTAATGAGTAGCCGACATACAGAAAGTAGTTGAGCCAATCCCAAAATATCAGTGGTTCCACAAAGGTTTTCAACTTCATTGACTTTCGATTTCATCATGTCGCCCAATTCTTTTTCGGCGGCACTTCCCACCACCAAGACCTTGTGCCCTTTACTGATAAAATGGCTGGCCACTTTGCGATACCCTTCAGTGGTCCACCTTTTTGTGGCCCATTGGCTACCCGGCGCCAAAGCTATCGCGCCTCTGTACTTTTCAAAGGCGGCATTAGATTTTATCGAAGTTAATAAACTAGGTTCGACTTGAGACGGACCGCTTGGCCCCATCTCTAGTTTTTCAAGCAGCGCAAGCTGCCTTTTCACATCGTGATCACTCGTGGGTCTTGTCACGTGGCGGTTGTAGAACATATAAGTCCACCAATCACGAAACCCCACTCGAACGGGCGCTTGAGTCCGCCATGCAAAAAGGCCCGATCTAAAACTTCGATGGGGAGAGACGACGAGATCCGGTTTCCATGCTTTTGTTTGCTGAAGTGCATCTTGATATGAATTGGAATCGGCCTTATCGACCTCAATAAGTTTTTGTACCAATTCGGTTTGAATAAAAAACTGGCCAAGTCCTTTACGACAAACCAAAGCCAATTGTGCCTGCGGAAATCTACTTTTTAATTCCTTTAAAAGTGGTATTGCCAAAAAAAGATCGCCTAAAAAGGCCGTTTGTAAAATGACAATTTTTGAATACATGAGACCTACGGACCACCGCGCTCAAGCGCTTTAATCACACCGACGAGCTTTCCGATTTTAATCTTTGCTTCAAAACGAAGTGGAAATTTGCGCTCATCGTCGGAATACCAAAAATTAACCTCACCCATGGGTTTGAAAACACCTTCTCTAGCCACTTGAGGTTGAATCAAAATAGCTTTCATTGGACCAAGCTCGGTTTTGATGGTCTCTCGCCGAATGACTGTGGCCTTGACTTCCCAGGCCTTGAAGTCATCACTGACGGGGTAAGAGTAAGTCTTGCCGTCTCTTAACTGAAAAAATCGAATATAATGAACCGCTGAATATACGTCTTGGGAAAACGGGATGAGGTCCCAGCCCTTTTTTTTCTCTTCGGTGCCGTCTTCTTTTGTCACTTTGCGTTCCCAAAAATCCGCTTTTCTGGTTTTCCAGTCGAAGAATTGCCGAACTTCCCGAAGCTGCTTGGATTCGTTCACAGAGAGGGTAAAGCTCACAGGGACGAGTTGTTCAAAATCCATATAACCGTCAACTTGGTCATCGACTTTGTAAAAGGCATTGAATAGCGACGATGTCTTTACATCAGAATGGAAATGATAAGCCTTGCGTCCATTGACTTCCACAAAGGGGCGCACTTCTAAAGTGACTTCTCCGGCAGCAACTCCGAAATAACTAACAACCATTGTCACTTTTTCGCCGGCTCGAATGGGATCGACAATCGGGCGACGCCCAGAAAACCCTTCCGAATCTTCCATTTCCGGTAAACGCTTCCCTGAGTTATCCACGGCCTTCAAACTCTTTTCTTTTGGTTTTTTCTTACTGCCTTCAAGTCCTAGCTGGGGGGTGGGTTTGGGTTTCACGACCTGCTTTGCCGACTCAGGAGCGGGGGTTTCGAGCGGCTTCACCGTAACTCGCGCATCATATTCGGTGATAGGAGCAACGGTCATATTTTCTTCGCGCAAGGTTTTGCCTGCGCATCCCCCAGAGAGAGGCGTTACCACCACCATCAAAACCGATGCCAATCCAAGTCGTTTATTCATGTTCTAAAGGGCTTCCAGCGGCGGTGAATCCAAAGCCATTGATCTGGGTATCTCCGCACAACTTCTTCGATCTTACTTGTGTAAACCTGGGTCATAAAGGAAATATTTTGCTCTGTGCCGCCCTGTTCCACAAATTCTATGGGAGGTTCGAACACGATGCGAATCTTTCCGTTTGGATCTCGGACGTTGTAGACTGGAACCACAGGCGCCCTGGTGCGATCAACAAAAAGAGCAAGGCTTGCGGCAGTTCCGGTTTCACGTCCAAAGAATTTGGTCCTAACACCAACTGGAGGACCCATGAACTGGTCAAGAATGAAACCCACCACTTCGTTTTGACGTATCGCCCTCAATATCTGAAACGTCGTCTTTTCTTCTGCTATCAACTTGATTCCGTGGCCCACTCTCAAATCGACCCAGGCTTGATTGAGACTTCCAGCTTTGAACTTCTTTGTGATGACATGAAGCGGGATTCCTAAATGAGCCTGACAAGCGCTCATCAGCTCCCAACTTCCAAGGTGAAGAGTGAGAAGAAAAACCCCTTGAGCTTGAGATCGGGCCTTTTCATAATGAGTCCAACCTTCAACAACGACCAGTTTTTCGAAGACAGCCCGGTTAAATCCCGGAATCATGAGAAGTTCCAAAAATCCAAGGGCATAATTCTGAAAATTCTTTAATGCAAGACTGCGCACCTTTGAACGAGGCCATTCCGGAAACGCCAAACTAATATTTTCGATGGCAACGGCGCGCCTGATTGGTACGACATAAAACCAAAACAATCCCAACACATTCCCGAAAACAATTTGAGTGTTTCTCGGAACGACTAAAATGATGCGACTGACAATATTAAGTAAAGTGATGGCTAGCCGCATCGGCTACACCTTCAAGAGGAGGTTCGAATGACAAAGCCGTTAAACAAACACCAACATTCATTGGCAAAGACAGGGATTCTTTTAAGGAGGATCTCCATTTGACAGCGTCTTTTTCAGTTATAACAATTTGATCGGCCTGTAGTTGTTTGGCCTGCTCAAAATAACGGCTAATGGTATCCATCGAAAAGATCGCGTGATCGGCCTCTTTGACATGATGAACGACCACTCCTCCGGAATCCACGATGAGCTTTTCAAAACTTTCAGGGTTGGCAATCCCAGAAACCAAAAGACACTTTTTCCCGACAATGGAAATTTCTTTTTGGGTGAGAATATCTTGGCAATGTTCGAAATTAATAGAGCTCAAAGTGATATCCATAATTCCCAATTTAAAAAGCTTGTCCGCCAATTCTTCGATAGTTTCTTCAGCGGCTTGATTGGCTCTGGTCAGCACCACAATATCCGCCCTGCGGAGCTGGTCCCAAGATTCTCGAGCATATCCCTGCGGGAGTAACCGGTAATGCCATGTTGGGCGAGTCGTATCTAAAAGTACTATTTCATAATCCTTTTTTAATTCATGGTGTTGAAACCCATCATCCATCAAAAATAAATCCACATCTTTTATCGTGGTTGCGGCTTGGGCCCGCTCTTGACTGACAAGAATTTTGGTTTGAGGGTGCCTTTGATAAAGCCAAAGTGGTTCGTCGCCAACATCGTCGGCCGAATGAGTCGAATCCACAATGAGTGTTTCCTTAGATTTTCTACCGTAGCCTCGCGTGAGCACACAAACTTTGACTCCCTTAGATTCCAAATCATAAAGGAGATGATCGATGACGGCCGTTTTGCCTGTTCCACCTACAGTCAAATTACCAACGCTCACCACAGGTTTTGTGAGTCGGATTCTTTTTCGAAGCCCTATTTCATAAAACCACCGGTGCAAGAACGCACAAAATCCATACATGGTTACAAACGGAAACCACAAAAAGTTCATTTGATTAGCCTTTCAAGCTCATCAACCACGCGCGATACAGCACCACCGCCGCCAAGCTTTTGACCAACAGAAGCCAGCTTTTCTTTAACTTCTATATAATATTGACTGTCATCGATATAGCGAGTCAACTCTTCGCTCACCTTTTCCGCAGAAGCTTCAGCTTGAAACAGCTCAGGAACCACTCGCCCCCCCAATATCAAATTGGGCATTCCAAAAAAAGCCGGGCCTCGAACCAAGTACTTAGCAAGCCATCCGGTAACAGGATTCATTTTATAGACAATAACCATGGGGATTTGAGCCAAACTCGTCACCAACGTCGCAGTTCCACTAGCGACTAATGCCGCTTCAGATAGTTGCAAGATCTTAAATGGCTCATCTTTAACGAGCCTAAAGCTCTCAGGTAGATCTGAAGGAAGGAGGCTTCGAATCTCTTCAAGCTCCAAGGTTGGAGCCACAAGCAAAACGAACTTAACCAATGGCCGCGCGGCCTGAAGCCTACGTGCGGCTTCAATTTGAGTTGCGAGGATGTACTTAATTTCTGAGTGCCGACTGCCGGGCAAGAGAGCCACGACAAAGTCATCTGGCTTAAATCCAAGTTTTTGTCGCTCTTGAATTCGTTGCGCCGAACTGAGTTTGGCGCGCTCCAATTCATCGAGAAGTGGATGTCCGACAAACTCAACATCCACTCCAAATCGCTGATAAAACTCCTTTTCAAACGGAAAAACGACGAGCATTTTAGATACAATTTTTTTAATAAGATGAACACGCCCCTGTCTCCATGCCCACACTTGCGGACTGATAAAATAGACGACAGGAACGGCCATT
The DNA here is from genome assembly GCA_020847095.1 of Oligoflexia bacterium. Classification (GTDB taxonomy): domain Bacteria; phylum Bdellovibrionota; class Bdellovibrionia; order JABDDW01; family JABDDW01; genus JADLCR01. The sequence goes on from JADLCR010000007.1 coordinate 65,837, forward strand.
GCCTTAAGGCGACGGGCTAGCCGTAAATTAAAATCCGGGTAATCCATCAGAAGTGCGGCGTTGGGCTTTTCTTTTGAGGCCACGGCCAATAACGAATAAAATGCGTTTTTTATCACTTTGAAATGTTTCAAGACCTCGGCAAGTCCTACGACCGCCATTCGCTCCGAGCGCTCGATGATCTCGGCGCCTTGAGACTGCATGCCAGCGCTACCAATTCCGATAAATTGCCAGCGATGCCCCCTACGGCGAGCTTCCTCAATGATTCGGGCGCCGTAAAGCTCACTGGAGGCCTCTGCGGCTACAATAAGGATTTTAGTTAAGGTCTCTGATTCGCCCACGAATGTCTTCCAATATACGCTCAGCTAGTTGCAAGGCCCTCAGACCATCTTCACCCGAAACAATGGGCTTTGTTTTGTTTCGAACACAATCTACAAAGGACCGGGTTTCTTGCAAGAGAGCATCACCTTTTTCAAGACTCCAAGATTCGTGCTTAATGGGCGGAATTCCGCCAGACCAGTCGCCGGTTTTTTCCATGAGATCGACGGACCCTTTTCCAAAATCAATGGAAAGGTATTTGTCTCTTTCAAAAACGCGAAACTTGCGAGTGGTGTTAAGCGAAACGCGACTTGCCGTTACGTTGACGATCGTCCCGGACTTGAACTCCAACCGGGCATTTGCGATGTCTACTAGTGGGGTTAAAACGGGCACACCAACGGCAGAAACAGATTTTAGCTCAGAGTTTACCAAAGTGAGAATCACGTCAAGATCATGGATCATGAGATCGAGCACCACATCTACGTCGGCTCCTCTTGGAGTAAATGGCGCCAGTCGATGAACTTCAATGAAAAGGGGATTTTTCAAAACCTTTTGGCTTGAAATCATGGCCGGATTAAATCTTTCGACATGCCCCACTTGCAATAAAACCTGATGTTTTCGTGCCAATTCTACCAAAACCTCTGCTTGTGCCGAAGTTACGGTCATAGGTTTTTCAATAAAGGCATGAATCCCGTTTTCAACAAGCCACTGGGTAATTTCAAAATGTGAAGTGGTACTGGCTGCAACTGTTGCTAAGTCAATGCGCCCTTTCAGTTTTTTGTAATCTGGTTCATAGGGTACACCGAGCTCTTGAGCGACTTGATTGCCCCGTTCCGGCTTGGAATCACAAACGGCAACAAGCTCTACATCTTCTAATAGCTTATATTTTTGTGCGTGAAATCTTCCTAGATAGCCAACTCCGATAACGGCCGCTCTCAATTTGTTCATAAGGCCAAGCCCCGCTTACTTCCCTTAATAAATGCGGCAAAATATTCAATCTCCGGAGTCCAAGTGCATTCATCGGCAATGCGAGACAAAGCCTCTTCCACCGTTCCTCCGCCTTTGGTCAAAATTCTCACAGCACGATTAATATTAGAAACTTGCTCTTCATTAAATCCTGCACGCTCAAGACCGATTTTATTTGTAGCTCTAATAACAGCATGATCGCCCTGGCAAATAACGTAAGGGGGAATGTCCTTGTTGATCATCGAAGCTCCGCCCGCAAAGGCATATTTTCCGATGCGAACAAACTGGTTCACTGCACTCATGGCTCCCAAGGTGATTTTATCTTCCATCACCACGTGTCCGGCCAATTGACATAGATTCGCCAAGACATTGTTGCTTCCGATGAGAACATCGTGTCCGACGTGGCAATAGGCCATAAATAAGTTGCCGCTTCCGATCATCGTTGTGCCGCCGCCCGTTGAGGTTCCAATGCTCACGGTGACGCTTTCTCTAAAAGTATTCTTATCGCCAACTACAAGTTTGGTGGGCTCCCCTTTGTACTTCAAATCCTGCGGTGGACCGCCTATGAGCGAAAAACCATAAAATTTATTTTCGCTTCCGATGGTCACTTCGCCATTTTGACTTCCAATCACCACGTGGCTGTCAAAAAAGCAGCCATCACCGATTGTGACATTGTCATAAATTCGGCAAAACGGACCAATCACGACGTCTTTTCCAATTTTAGCTTTAGGAGAAACGATACTTGTTGGATGAATCATACAATTAACTCTTCACCTGTTTTGGTTGGGATTTGGCCAATAAGTCGGCTTCCGCTACTAACTCTTCGTCAACAAACGCTTCGCAATGCATTTGAAAAATGGAGCCACGATCTTTAGTAATTTCTACTTTGATCTTAAGTTGATCTCCCGGAATAACGGGTTTTCTAAATCGTGCATTGTCGATGCCGGCAATCAATACATCTTGCACTTCACCGGGCTTCGCCGGACGATTTCCCACGATTGCTGCTGTTTGTGCCATGGCTTCGATAATCAAAACTCCCGGCATAATTGGACGATGAGGAAAATGCCCTGTAAAAAAGTTTTCATTTATCGTTACATTCTTAATCGATTCGCCTTTTCGCCCTACCCAACTTGCCGCATGTGGCGGTGGATCCAATTTCGTTACCCGATCAACCAAAATAAATGGGTAGCGATGAGGCAATATCGACATGATGCCTTCAATTTCAATTTGTTTCTGCATCGTTGGTTCCCTTCACAAGCTTTTCAATCGACAACAAGCGTTTATAAATTTCCGGAAGCTTCATCACCAAGGCCTGGTTTTTGAGATACTCCGTAACTGGCTGGGCCGGATAGCCCTTAACACTCACTTTTGACGGCAAGTCTTTTGAGACGCCGGTTTGCCCACCAATTTGAACAAAACTTCCAATTTTCAAATGCCCTTTTGTTGCAGATTGACCTGCAAACAAACAATAGTCACCGACTGTCGTATTACCTGATAACCCCACAAAGGCGCACAAAATGTTGTGCTTACCAATGATACAATTATGCCCTATTTGAACAAGATTATCGATTTTTGTTCCTTCGCCTACAATAGTGTCACCAACCGTTCCCCGATCAATGGTGCTATTGCATCCGACTTCAACATCATCGCCAAGAATGACCTTTCCCACCTGGGGGATCTTCAACTGAGCTCCCTCATGAGGAATGAATCCAAATCCATCACCGCCAACGCAGGCTCCCGGATGCAAGATAACCCGATGACCCACAACACAGTAATCTAGGACTCTTGCCCCTGCATGGATTAAGCAGTTATCACCAATTTTGACGTGTTGCCCCACATAGGACCCGCTCTTCAAAATACATCCAGCCCCAATCTCTGAGTCTGCACCAACAAATACAAAAGGGCCGATTTCAGCTGTCTTGTGTATTCGAGCCTCGGGGTGAACGAATGCCTGGGGGTGAATTCCCGATTTCACAGGTTCTGGGGGATGAAAGTGCTTAACCACTTGTACGAAGGCCACGTAAGGTTTTGGTGTAATCAAAAATGTCTTTGAGTCCTTCGAGCGTTGAGAGAGCCTATCAAACAAATCTTGCGTGATCAGCCAGATCTGCGACGGGCTCGATTCAATCGCCGCTAAATACTTTTCGGCATGGGCAAAACAAAGAAAGTCAGGGGCCGCAGTTTTGGGATCGCCCACACCTGTAACGACAAAGGTACTATCGCCTTTGACAACGGCACCGCATTTTTCGCTGATCTGTGCGGCCGTTAGCTTCACAATACTACTTTCGTTTATTGAACTCGCCTACAACCCGGTCTGTCAGATCAAGGGTTTTGGGAGCCCACATCACAGAGTTTTCAGCTTTTTCAAGAATGACGGTGTAACCGTCCTTTTCGCCAATCTCACTTAAAATTTTTCTTAGCTTTTCAACGATCGGCTGAGTGAGACTTCTTTCGCGCTCTTGAATTTCCATCTGACTTTTACCCACCAGCTCACGGTACTTAACCATTTGCTCCTGAAATTCGAGCTGCTTTTTCTGTCGAACTTCATCACTCAAGACCATGCTTTTCTTCTGAAGATCTTCACTCATTTTCTTGAGATCAGACTCTTTGGTTTGCAGATCTTTTTTCTTTTTTTCGAATTCGCTTTCTAATTCCTTTTTTGCCTTTTTCCCGGCTTCGGTGGTTTGAATCGCCTTCTGCATGTCGATTGTTCCAACCTTAACTTCAGCAAGTGCGGTTGCGCTCATGCCCAAGGCTACGGCCGCTGCCAACATCATTTTTAATTTCATCGTCCCTCTCCTTATTAAAATGGTGATCCTATACTAAATTCAAAGTTTTGATACAGTTCGCCTTCACGCCGCTGAATGGGGAACCCCCATTCAAATCGCAGCGGACCGATTGGTGAAAACCATCGAAATCCAAAACCGACGTCTTGTCGAAGCTCAGGTAAAATAATAGCGTCTTCTGCCTGACCAATGTCATAGAAAACAACCCCTTTGATTTGCGCTTCGGTTATCAAAGGAAATTCAATCTCACCTTGGTAAAACACTTCTTGAGTGCCACCATAAACAATTGGATAGAGCCCGTTTGGCGAACTCGACGATACAGGTCGGCAGCAGGCGTAGCGCTTTTTACCAATCGTAAATGAGGAGTAACCTCTAAGACTGTAAGGCCCACCCAAAAGGAATAACTCATTGAATGCGACTTCTGATCCCGGAGGGGCGAATATGAGTCCGTAATTCAAGTTGTTCCTAAACACGAGTCCCCAAAACAATTCTTGATAATAACGAACGTTTGCCAAAGCTTTTGTGAACAGTTTTTTACTTCCCAAAACCGAAGGCGCATGTTCGACAGCGAGACTTGCGAACCCGCCACTTGTTGGAGACCACCGATCGTTTCGACGATCATAGACAACCGACCCCGTAATCGAACTGGTCACCCCGTCGACATAGGTATCGTTAAATAAGGTTTTGTCGATTCCGTCTAAAACCCCAATGTCCGTATTTTCTAACTTGTAAGTGAGGTAGGCGTTCCAATATTCCCCAATGGGATGACCAAACCGAATGTCTCCGCCGAGTTTATGCTCTTGGTAACTGCCAATATCGCTGTCCCGCTTATAAAGATCAAAACCTACAGACCATTCGGTGTCATTGAAATAGGGCTCCGTGAAGCTCAAGTTATAGAGTTGACCCTTTTCTGTGAGATTGAGTGAAATACCAAGCGATTGTCCCTTACCAAAAAGGTTGGCCTGACTTACGGAACCGTTAAACAAGAAACCTGTGGCCGTAGAAAATCCTGCTCCAATATTGAGAGTGCCCGTGCTTCGCTCTTTGACCTGAATGTCTAAATTTAAAACATTTGAATTTTCAACCGGAGTAGATGAATTAAAAATGACTTCGCTAAAATATCCCAGCCGCTTAACGTTTTCTTCTGATTTTCTCTTGCGCGTTTCATTGTAGAGCTCACCTTCCTTGATTTTGAGCTCACGACGAACAACCTTATCTCTGGTTTTCGAATTGCCCGTCACGATAATGGACCCGAAATAGACAAGCTGTCCTTTTTCAATCTCGAAAGTGATATCAACAAGTCGCTCTTTTTCGCGAACCTGAGTCTTTGGAATAATGTTCGCAAAAGCGTAACCTAAATCACCATATTTGAACTGCAGGGATTTTAAATCCTTTTGAAGGGTTTCATAAACAAAGACCGTCGACTTATGGATCTCGGTGGCTTCATAGAGTTCATCTCTTGTGAACAAGAGGTCACCGGCAAAATCGACCTTTCCAACGTTAAATTGTTCGCCCTCTTCAACTCGAATTGTGATTGAAATGCTTTTCTTGTCGGGACTCACATAAACTTGGGGACGATCAATTTTAACTTGGACATATCCTTCGTTAAAATAGAGGTAATTTAGAATGCTAACGTCGCGATCAAAAACATCTTGTTTGTAAGAGCCCGAACCAGAGATCCAACTAAAAAAGCCGCCCTCTTGAGTTTGCATGGCGCCTTTTAGTTTTGTATCAGTCAGAGCCCGATTGCCTAAAAACGTAACTTTCTTAACGCGAACTTTATCATTTTCTTTGATGTCAAAAACAACGCGAACTTCTTCGTTAGGTTTAACGTCTTCAAGGCGATATTTAATTCTCGCCAGAAAAAAACCTTTTTCTTCGTAAAGTTTATTCAATTTATCGACGGTTTCACGCAGTTTATTGTGATCCAATATGGTGTACGACTTTAGCTGAGCGGCTTCTTCCAAATCATCCTTATCGATGCGATCATTTCCCTTAAAGGTGACTTCAACGATCGAAGGTTTTTCGGTGACTTGATAAGTGAGCTCAATTCCCGCCCCAGTAACTTGGCGCTCGACTTGTACATTATAGAAGTAGCCCATGTCATAGACGCTTTGAACATCTTGTCGAACCGAATCGCGATCAAACGGCTCTCCCACTTTTGATTTCAATTTTACCTTTATGGCATCGGCTTCGATTTTTTTATTTCCGGTAACTGTGATGCGAGAAACTTGTCCGCTATAAACAACGGATGCACGCTTTGCTACAGGCGGCTGAGCCTGATTGTTCAATGATGACGTAGTCTTTTTTGTCGTCGCTTTTTTTGTTTTAATTCCTGAAGTTTGACCATGCGATTGCATGGGTACGCCAAAAATTAACAAGAAGATAACGACTACGCAGCGAAGAGAGCGTATCAAAACTTAATTCCTCAGCAATTTCATATAGTTACAAAAAACAGCACATGCTAGCAAGGTGAGACATGTTTGTCAAAAACAATTGCGGATTAGAACCACTGTCCGTCGCGTAGCGTCTTAACTCGAGGGAACCGTCGACCAAACTCAAAGTCGTGGGTGACAGCGACTAAAGTGACTCCGCGTTTTCGGTTGAGGTCGAAAAGGACGTTTTGAACGATCTGCCCATTTTTCTGATCAAGATTTCCAGTCGGTTCATCGGCGAAAATGACCTGGGGCTCGCGCACAATCGCTCTCGCAATGGCGACACGCTGAGCCTCACCGCCACTCAAGGCGCTCGGCCGATGGGATTTGCGATCCTTTAAACCTAAGTCATTGAGAATCTTTTCGGCTGATCGCGCTGCGTTGGAAAATGATTCCCCCGCAATGAGTAAGGGCATCATCACATTTTCAAGGGCCGTAAACTCGTTAAGAAGGTGGTGAAACTGAAAAACAAAACCCATTTTTTGATTACGAAGCTGACTTAGGGCCGCTTGACTAAGTTTGGATAGATCCTGCCCCGCAAAAAGCACGTGCCCGATGGTGGCAGAGTCTAAGGTGCTTAGAATGTGCAGTAGGGTCGACTTTCCCGCCCCACTATTTCCCATGATACAAAGGGCTTCTCCACGATAGACATCTAAGTCTACAGATTTTAGGACTTCGAGCCCTTCGAGACTGCCTTGCGCTCTAAAGACTTTTGTAATCTTTTTTGCCGAAATCAAAATCGATTTATCGTTCGTCATATTTGAGCCCTTCAACGACTGCTTGAGATGCGCCCCTCTTGGCCGGCCAAAGAGTTGAAATCCAGCAAAGCGCCATCGCTACAGCCACAATCCAAGACACATCTTTAATCCGTATTTCGACTGGCAAATGATCAATGTTATAAATTTCCGAGGGAACATAAATAATGTTGGTAGAAACAATGAGCCAACAAACCAAAAGGCCGATAGCGACGCCCCCAAAGGCTCCAACGGCTCCAAGAGCAAGTCCTTGATAGCTAAACAGTCGCATAATTCTCCATTGGGGCATTCCTAGGGCTTTGAAAATACCAATGTCCCCAAAACGCCTCAGCACAGTGACGAGCAAGCTGCTGGCGATATTGAAACACGCCACTACGGTTATAAACAATACGACAATGAATATGATGACTTTTTCAATTTGAAGCGCTTCGAACAAGTTTCTTTTCGAATCAACCCAATCACGAACAACGTATCCCATTCCAAGTTCCGAAGAGAGCCGAAAGCTCACATCCTGGGCCAAGCCGGCCTCTGAAATGCGGATTCTCACGCCAGAGTACCGTTTGCCCAATCCTCCCAAGTTCTGGGCACTGGTCGCCGAAGTCAGCACATATCTTTTATCAAAATCGTGCATCCCAAGATCAACAACTCCAGCCACTTTGAATCTCGCCACCCGAGCTTTAAAGCCGCCACTGGAAGATTGAGCGCTCGTACGTGGAAGTGCGACCGAAAAAAGGTCTCCGACCTTAAGACCAAATTTTCTCTTGAGGGCCTGACCTATCACGGCCTGTGGTACTCCTTGCGCATCGGGCTCTATAACAAAGCTCCCCTCAACCAGTCTTTTTTTGACACCTAGGGCTTGATCAACAGCCACCGAATCCAATCCCTGAACGGCCACTCCACCGACTTTGCCGTCTTTAGTTAAAATCCCCTCGACGTAAACAAATGGGGTGAGGCCCCTGATTTCAGGAGCAATGCTTTTTAATTTTGGTTCCATTTCTTCTAAGGGCTCGAGTGCGGCTCCACGCTTCAGGATATAAACATGCCCGACAAGATCGACGATGGCATTTCGAAGTGTCGACTCAAACCCGCTCACAACGGCCATAACAACCACAAGAGCCGCTACTCCCAGCATCATCCCCGACACCGCTAGGACAGAGACCGGAGTAAAAAAACCTCCGCGTCTAGAAAATATGTATCTAGAAATGACCCAAAGCTCAAACATCGCCTTGGGACTTCAGGTAAGAGACGATAAAGTCGTCGAGACCGCCATCCATAACCGCACCCACATTTCCTGTTTCGAAATCGGTTCGATGATCTTTAACAAGTTGATAAGGCTGCATGACATAGCTTCTAATCTGCGAACCCCATTCGATGGCCTTCTTAGAAGCGTTCATTTTATCGCGCTCCTTGTTTTGTTCTTCAATTTTCTTTTCATAGAGACGCGCTCTTAACATTTTCATCGCTTTGTCGCGATTGGCGTGCTGGGACCGTTCACTTTGACAGGCGACGATGACTCCTGTTGGAACGTGCGTGATTCTTACTGCCGATTCCGTTTTATTCACGTGCTGCCCACCGGCTCCGCCCGATCGATAAGTATCAATTTTAAGATCTGCTTCTTTAATTTCAATTTCAACGTCATCTTCAACTTGAGGGTAAGCAAACACAGAAGCAAAGCTTGTGTGACGTCGCGCATTCGAATCAAAAGGGCTAATTCTCACCAGGCGATGAACCCCGTTTTCGGCTTTGAGGTATCCAAAAGCGTAATCTCCATCAAAACTAAGGGTGCACGATTTGATTCCAGCGCCCTCGCCGGGTGTCATATCTAAGAGTTCTACGCGATACCCGTGGGCCTCGCCCCATCGATGGTACATCCGCATCAACATTCCCGCCCAATCACAAGCTTCCGTTCCTCCGGCGCCCGCGTTAATCGACAGATACGAACCGTTCAAATCCATTGGTCCACTGAGCATTTTTTTAAGTTCCAGATCGTCGGCAAGTTTTTCTGCCTTCAAGTAAGTTTCTTTGACTTCCTCAAAGCTGCCCTCGTCTTGACCCTCGACTGCCAAATCGAGCAATACAAGTCCGTCTTCAACAGACTGAACAAGGCCATCAAATTCACCGAGGTGTTTTGAAAGTACGGCCTTTTCTTTTTGGAGTTTGTGCATTTCCTTTGGGTTATTCCAAATCTCAGGTTTTTCAGCGAGGTCTGAAACTTCTTTTAGTCGTTGTCGCTTTGAATCGACGTCAAAGATAGCTCCGCAGCTCTTCGGTTCGGACCTTTAATTTTTCTAACTTTTGCCGGAACTCCGGTCCTTCAACTGTTAATGCCATGAACTATCTCCTTTTAATACACCACTTCTCAAATAATCGATCTTGGATCTTAAACATCTTCTTAGCATTTCGCTGGCTCTTTTCATGGTCAAATCCGAGTAAATGCATAAAGCCATGAATGAGCATATAAGCAACTTCTTGCTCCAATCGCAATTCGTGCCTTCTCGCCTGAGATACAAGTACGGGAGCGCAAAGCACAATTTCTCCCAATCCTTCATGAGAGGTGTCAACCGGAAAACTTAAAACATCCGTTGGATAATTCTTTCCTCTAAATTTGGCGTTGAGTCTAAGCCCTAAAGTTCGGCCCACAATGACGATTCGCAGTAAGCAATCGTTTTGAGAATCGCGCACTGCTTTTTTGAGCCGCGGGTGATTTCTAAATTCCTTCATCAGAAGCTTCACCACACGCCGAAGCTCACTGACCGGAAAGGGTTTTCGGATTTTTAAACAGATCTCCGTGTTCACGGGTACCAAGATGCCATTATTGACCAATCTTGGCTACTGAGGATTGCCGTTTTGTGCCTTTTTGGACCCTGAGGGAGTGGCCGTTGGATAGTCGATGCGCTGATGATAAATACCCATGAGAATTCGAGAAAACGCCTCTTCAACCTGAGATAAGTCCCTGAGAGTGAGTCGGCACTCATCTAATTGTCCGTCTTGGAATTTTCTTTGAACAATCGTGCGGACGATGTTTTGAAGACGCGCTGGCGTGGGCTCATCAAGAGTGCGAGCTGCGGCCTCAATGCTGTCGGCAAGCATACAAAGTGCTGCTTCACGAGTTTGGGGGCGAGGACCGGGGTACCTAAATTCATTTTCAGAAAACTCGTGCATTTCACTGTCTTCAAACTCTTTAGCCTTATGATAAAAAAAGCTAATTAACGTCGTACCGTGATGCTGCTCAATAACGTCGATGATGGGCCCACCCAATTTATATTTATGGGCAAGCTCAACGCCGTCTTTAACGTGAGCGACTAAGATCGTCTTACTCATAGCCGGAGAAAGTTGATCATGGCGATTTTCGCCGGGTCGCTGATTCTCAATAAAATACTGGGCGTGAGGCGTTTTGCCGATGTCATGGTAATAAGCACAGACTTTTGCCAGAAGTGGATTCGCCCCAATGGACTCGGCGGCGGCCTCGCACATATTTCCGACAACGAGGCTGTGATGGTAGGTGCCCGGGGCTTTGACAATCATGTCTTTAAGCAGCGGATGATTGAGATTGCTTAACTCTAATAAGCGTACGTCAGTGGTATAAACGAAAACCGATTCCCAAAGTGGAATGAGAATCAGAGTTAACAAACTAGAAAATAGTCCACCAAAAAAGCCCGCTCCAACTAGAAACGCAAGAGCCGCTCCCGAAACCGCTTCTTCCTGTACCATGAGTTGGGAAAGTAAAATCATCGCAGAGCTGATAAGACCTGTCTTAATTCCGGCAACGTAGAAATCTGATCTTCGCGAGCACCCCTGAACCCATCGCCCACCCATGAGATTTGCGGCCATTGCCACAATGGCCACACTGAGACTGCGGTCGATGATAAGGCCCAGAGCCAAGCTAGAAACCATCGAATAAAGCCATAAGACTCCTATTCGAGGCGCCGTAAGGCCTATGATCATGGCTCCAGAAGCGAGCGGAGCTAAATAGAAATACGTTAAAGAATGAATCTGTGGAAATCGTGCCACGAAAACGGATTGACCTAAAAAGACCGCAACTTTCGCCATGGCAATGACCAGAAAAAGCGTAATGCCCAAAGAAATGAAGTCCCGACGCTCTAAATCTAATCCTCCCGAGAGCTTGTCCGCCAAAACGAAAAAGCAAATGACGATCACGAATAAGAAAAACGCCGTCATCAGCGAAACGAAATCTTTCTTCTTTGAAACCTGCCTATGCGCGAGCTCATCTAAAATGAGTAAATGGGTTTTTCCTAAGGGTGCTCCTTGCCGAACAATCACTTGCCCCTTTCGAACTTGAATTCGAGCTTCTTCTACCCCTTCACGGGCAAGTCGGCGTCGTTCTTCGGTTTCGTGTTTGTTGAGAGAAAAGTTGGCTATCACCAGACTTTTGACAAATTCTCTGAGATGAACAAGATCTCTTACTTTTGATAACGGTCCCTTAATTAATTCATGATCGAGTTGGCGCCTCACCTCACTCACCGAGACGACCGACGAAACATCAACTAAGAATTCTTCGCCTCGCCCCCCATCTTCTAACAGACGCGCGATGAGTCGCCCCGACCGTCCTGACGGATAGTCTTCAAGAATTCGCAGCCCCTGCCACTTTTCCAAATTTCTGACAACAGCCGCCTCAATTGACGTTCGAAATCCATTTTCTTGCAGCCATAAAAACGCAGATCGAGGTATTTGGGGTCTCCCCAATGCATCCTGAAAATCACTTAGATCTCCGGCTTTTGATCGAAAGCGACGCATGGTCTGGCGAAAATCGGCGATAATGCGGTCAACCGAACCTACATCGTAGTCATAAAGAGGTGGGATCGACTCTTCCGCTTGGCGCTTTCTTAACGCCGTTTGCTCTTCGTCAATGACCGAAAGTGTCATGGGCGAGCGAAGATCCGAAACGGCAAGGTCCCCTTCTTTATACCCTGAGAAACTTCGATCTAATTCCCAAGAGATGAAGAAGGAAATTCCAATAAAGTAAATGAGCAGCAAAAGTCCGCGTTTGAGTTGAATCTTTTGATCAAGAAAAAGCAGGGCTTGACCTAAAAGGGTTTTTTCGATCCCTAAACTATTAACCCAACCCACGAAGTTCTCTGAACTGTCTTGATAACTCCATCTCGTGGGTTTACGGTCTTTTTGATCTGGTCGAAGCGGCCTAATATTCATTGATGCACCCTTCGACTTTTCGGACTATTTAGGCTAAAAACTGACTGATTTTATAACAGGCACTTAATCCAGGAGACCACGATGCTCACTCCCCCGACTGACCGAAAGTCCATCGACTCACTCAGAAAGATTATGCAGGACCTGCTCTCGCCAGAGGGTTGCCCATGGGACAAAAGTCAGACACCACAAAGCATCGTTCCTAACATGATTGAAGAAGCTCATGAAGCTGCAGAAGCCATCGAATCTAAGAATGTGGAGAATATAAAGGAAGAACTTGGTGACGTTTTGATGCAGGTGATTTTTCAAAGCGCCATGGCCGAAAAGCTTGGTCAATTCAGCTTTGACGACGTTGTAGGAGCCATTTGCCAAAAGCTTATCACCAGACATCCTCATGTCTACGGGGACAAAAAGGCCTCTTCGGCCGATCAAGCTTTAGAGTCTTGGAACTCAATGAAAGACAAAGAGGCTGGAAAAGCCAAAAAAGGGCCTTTTGATTTCCCAAAGGCTCTACCATCTCTCTCACGTGCTCATAAAATTGGAAACAAAACCAAAGATCTGAATTTCGACTGGCAACAACCCTCAGAAGTTTTGACTAAGGTCGATGAGGAACTCCAAGAACTTAGACTTGCCCTTAAGAATCAAGATAGAGAAAATATATTTGAAGAACTTGGCGATCTATTTTTTGTCATTGCACAGCTCGCCCGTCATCTTGGGTTTGAAGCTGAAACAGCCGCGCGGGCAGCTAACAATAAATTCGAGGAGAGATTTCTTTGGATGCTGGAGCATGCAAAATCAACGGGAGTCGATTTCAAGTCGATTCCCCTCGACGAAAAAGAGCGGCTCTGGCAGCAGTCCAAATTGCACTCACCACTTGGCTAATTCCGATCCGTGCAAACTCTGACCCAGGTTGTGACCCCCACTGCGAAAATGTCGCACTTTTCAAGAAATACACTCAATCCCAAAACGAAGAATCCTGCCGGAGTTTTTTTGATCTCTCTAAAAAAGACTGGCCTCTGGATTCTTTGAGCTTTTTCGAGTTCTCAAAATGCGCATCCCCCCAGATCATCAAGTCTTTAGAGTGGAAGACCCTCATAGATTCAAAAACCAGTCGTTGGAGTCAAACTCAGCTTCATAAGCGGATCTCGACAGAAGCCCACGTGAATTTATTAAAAAAGCTGGATGCTCCTGAAGCCGTAAGCTTGATTCTTCAGCTTGCGGAAATTATTCCCATGCGAAAAGACCGGATCAACTTTTTAAAGGAACAACTTTCGTGGAGCTTAAAGCAATCGCCCCCAAAACATAAGCCAATCGAAGAGGTTCTTTACAAACTATCTCCGAGCCTTTCGCCGCTCCCTCAGGATTGGATAAAAGTGGGTGCCGATGCTTTGAGGAGTTTTGAGTTTGAGCTGGCCGAAGCTGCCTTTCGTAAAGCGCTGACAAAGCGACTTGACTACTCTTCAAATAGGGCAGCGTTGGATGGGTTAAGAAATGCCCTGAAGTCACAGCAAAAAAAGTCTGAACTCATGACTGTCTTGTATAAACTTAGAAAACTGCCAACGACTCAAAAAAAATGGGCCCAATCCAATGCGCTTCGCCAAGATTACCTGATGGCCAGCCTGGGTCTCGCCCGCCAATACTGGACCAATCACAACGACAAAAGGGCGCTTAAAATCATTCGAGAAACCGAACAAAAGCTGGGACAACCTTCAACAGAATCAGTGTTTCTAAAATCTCTCATTTACTTAGAACAAGGAAAATCTCAAACAGCTCTAGCGCAGCTTGAAAAGCTTAGCGAGGAAAGCCGAAATAAAGCATCCGAACCCTGGCAATGGCCATTGGCTTGGAATCATTTCAAAGCCGGCAATTGGGAAAAGGCAAAGCAAGCCTTTAACAAAATCTTAGACATAGAAACAGAAGTCGGAAAGCTTGCGCAAGCCAACTTCTGGCTGGCCAAGAGCCTTGAGAAATCTGGAGAACCTAAGGCCGCCCGAAAAATTTATGAAAATCTCGTAGAAGTCGACTCCATGAATTATTACGGGATCTTGGCGGCTCGAGAACTGAATGTGGAACTAAAAAGCCTCAAGCCAGAGCCTGAAGACCGCTCACGGGAGTTGAGTGTTGAAAATCGTCTGCTTTTAGATTTGCTTATTGAAGTCAAACGCACGGATCTCGCTCAAAACTTACTCGAAGCTGAAGCTCCATTCAATGCTCTGGAGTCGTCAAGCTGGGAAAAGCTTTCTGAATGGGGAAGGGCAGACCTCTACGCCCCGGTTTTTTCGAGGGTCAATCGTTTTGCCAGTCTCAAAGATAGGCAAAAGTTCTTTCAAAGATTTTCTTGGTTTTTATTTCCCAACCCTTATGAAAACGAAACACAAAAAGCGAGCACCGAGGCCGGGGTTTGGAGAGCTTATATTCTGGCTATCACTCGGCAGGAATCGAGTTTCGATCCTGAAATTGTAAGCCCCGCAAACGCCTACGGACTTATGCAGCTACTGCCTCAAGTCGCGAAGCCCTTAGCCCATAGGCTTCGAATTAAGGGGTATCAAAAAGAAAGTCTCTTTAAGCCCGAAATCAACACCCTTCTTGGAGCTTGGCATTTGCGCGAATTTTTAGACGAGTTTAACGGCCAGCCGATCTTGAGCACGGCCGCCTATAACGCCGGCGAAGAACCTGTCAAAAGCTGGATCAAAAGTAGAGCCCATTTGGACCCCATAGAATTTATCGAAGATATCCCTTATGAAGAAACTCGCACCTATGTGAAACTTGTCCTTCGCAACTTCGTAAACTACCTCCGCCTCGAATCGAGTCAGTCTTCAATCGGGTTTCCGCAATGGTGGCTAGAAGGACTCCATCCGTCGAAGTTCTAGTCATCAAAACTCATATTTTTATAAGTAATTTCAGGTAGTTATAATAACTAGCCTAGGCACCGTCCTTGCTCTTTAAGCAGTCATGAAACGCTTAACAAGGGGACGAACTATGTTGGGTATTAAGTTAAAATTAGCCGCCATTAGCTTTGTTATAGGCGGCCTCGTTATGGCCACCGTAATGGCCTCAAAATGGTCATTAGGCTCTTCAAAGGGCACGACCCGTATGATGAGCTTAGGTACGGCCAAATTCATGGTCCCGCGCAAAGGTGAGTCTAAGGTTCTTTTAAATGATCCCAGTGTACTCAAAAATTGGGGCCTTATGGGCACAGGAGGCCAAAGCGATATTCGAGCGGACGCGGCCTGGGCCATCACGACTGGAAATCGTCAAGTCATAGCGGCCATCGTTGACACCGGTGTCGACACCACTCACCCCGATCTGGCCAATAACGTTTGGGTCAACCCCGGTGAAATCGGCATAGACGAACAAGGCCGCGATAAAAAAACTAACAATATCGATGATGATAAAAATGGTTATACCGACGACGTCAATGGATGGGATTTCGTCAATAACAAGGCCATCATCATTGATAATCATGGTCACGGCACACACATCGCTGGAATTATCGGTGCCGTAGGCGGAAACGGAATTGGATTAAGTGGCGTTTGCCCCAAAATCAGCCTTATGGCCCTTAAGTATTATGACCCAACTTCAAAGGGTAATGACAACCTCAAAAACACCGTGCGTGCGATTCGCTACGCCGTGAAAATGGGAGCTCAAATCATCAATTACTCCGGTGGTGGAACTGAACCCGATGACGATGAGTTTGATGCCATTAAGTTCGCCCGGGACAACGGAGTCCTTTTTGTGGCCGCTGCTGGCAATGAAAGATCAAACTCAGATGTGGCTCCCTATTACCCAGCGGATTATTCTCTCGATAACATTATCTCGGTAACCGCCATCAATGCGGTTGCGCAGGTACTGCCATCTAGCAATTATGGAGTCCGATCGGTGCACATCGCGGCTCCCGGTGAAAATATTTATTCCACACTTCCTAATGGTCAATTTGGTCAAATGACAGGAACATCACAAGCCACCGCATTCGTATCCGGAGTCGCGGCACTTATCTTGTCTCATAATAATGAGTTCAACTATGTGCAAGTGAAGCGACAAATCATGAGTACGGCCGACGAAATGACCGAGCTTCGTGGAAAAACAGCAACCTCAGGCAAACTGAACAGCTACGCGGCCCTTGCTATACAGCCCAACGTGGCCATGACGGGAATTAACTCGGTAGGCAATGTTAATAACTCCATTGGTGTTATTAGCTCGGCTCGTGAGCAAGGCGACAATGGACCAAATGCGGGGATGCTTACTGATTTAGTGCAGGCCCTAAGAGCATCGACAAAACTAAGTCAGCAACAACCTCCCCCAGAACCCACAAGAAAGGGTGCTGGAGAGAAGAGCCGCCTCTAAGCTAACTTCCTCATGGCAATGATAAACACCCAAACACTGATTCCCAGTGCGACCAGGCTTTTTGCGCCTTGGAGCATAAATCCAAGCACAACAAGTCCCGCTCCAATGACAAGACCCATCTTGGCGGGCCCAAGGCCCGTTTGATTCACTTCTTTTGTTTGAGCCTCTAAGTAAGTGACGGCCGCCAGCTGAATAATTCGATTTTGCATTCGCTGGGCAATGTCGTTGTTTGGATCGACGTCCAGTATCGCCTTATACTGGCTGCTCGCATAGGGTAGGTTATCTCTCAAATAACAAATCTGAATGAAATCCTGGTGGCGCTTTTCATCTATGAATTGGGCGCGAACTGACTCCCAGGCCGCTTTCACTTCGGCGCCAGCGGGTGGCATCACAGGATGCGGCTTAAGCCGCCTCACTTTTTCAAAAACAACTCCGCAAGACGCACACTCTTTTGCTTCAATCGATGCCTTAACCCCACACTGCGGGCAGGGCTTGCGACTCTTCATCTCCGCCGTATTTACACTTGCTTGAGCTTTAGGGAGTTCAGCGGCCGGCCGAAATGCTTCGGGCCCGAGTACTTGGGCAACCACTCGTTGTACTCCGGGTGGCTGGGGCCAATTGAAGGCGAACACCGCCTGGCAAGACGTGCAACGAAATTGAGCCTGCCCCGGTTTCAATTCGGTGGCTTTTACTAGAAACGGTTTTTGACACTGTGGGCAATTAACATGGACTGGATTCACAACCCATTTCCCCCTATTGTTATTAAAGCACTGGAAAACAATAATGAAAAGCCTTTTGATGCGCCCCGCTGTAGCGGGATTAATTTCGGGTCTGTTAATCGGAACGTCTTACCCTCCGTTTCCAGCGTGGTCATTGTTTTTCTGCCTTAGCCCCCTTTGGCTGTTCAGCTTGCACGAAAATCGTTGGAAAAAAGTTTTTTTTGCAGGATTTGTCGCCCAATTTTTCTTGTCACTTATTGGATTTAATTGGGTCAGCCACACCGCCTCCGAATTCGGACATCTTCCGAAATCCATATCCTATCTGATTTTGGTTTTATTTTGCTGCACAGGAAGTCTCCACTTTCCCATTGCAGCGTCTCTTGCCGTGGTCATTAAGAATCGATTGGCACTTTCGCGAAAGCAAACGCTCTTAACCTTGGTCATTTTGACCGGAGCCGCGGAATGGTTTTACCCAATGATTTTTCCATGGAACTTGGGCTATCCCCTTTTATTTAACAAATTAAAAATGGCCCAATTGGCCGATCTCATTGGCTTTAGCCTATTAAGTCTCGTCGTCATGGGATTTAACGCACTCTTCACCTTATCGCTCGACCATTTTCCCGAGCGAGGCTGGTCTAGACCTTTGCTGGTTTTCCTCATCGGAGTTTTCGGTTTAGAAATGGCGGGCGGATTTTGGGCCAACCGCTTGCCCTCGCCCGATAAGAAGCTCAATGTTTTGCTGGTCCAACCCAACATCGGAAACTACGATAAATTTTTTGCCGAACGCGGAGCACAGTTTCAAGAACCCGTGATCGCAAAAGACCTGGAAATCACCCAAGCGGGACTTTTTAAGTTTCCCCAAACAGACGTGGTGATTTGGCCTGAGACCGCTCTACCAATTCCACTAGATCCACAGTTTCTCTCCATGCCTCAACAGTCACGAGTCCTTGATTTTTTCAAATCAACTCAAAAGCATTTTATTGTCGGCGGATATTCTCAAGACCCAGGAATTCGAGGTCGCGACTACAACGCTGTTTTTGCCATCGATCAAGATGGTCAGGTTATAGCTCGGTACCAAAAACATATCTTATTGGCCTTTGGCGAATACTTTCCGGGAGCCCAATGGTTTCCATTTTTGAAAAAGTTAATTCCGGCAATCTCTGACTTCGGGCGCGGCGAAGGGCCCAAGATTTTCACCTTAGCGGGAATTCAGTTTGCTCCAATGATTTGTTACGAAGGCCTCGACACAAAGTATGTCTCTTCTTACGCTTCTGGCCGACCTCAGATTTTTGTGAACGTGACCAATGATTCGTGGTTTGGAGAGGATTTCGAACCGCAGCAGCATCTCATTATGACGGCCGCCCGATCCATTGAGTACCGAGTTCCACTGATTCGGGCCACGAATACAGGTATTTCGGCCATAGTTGATGAAACGGGGCAGTTCATGGCCCGTTCTCCTCAAAATATTGAGTGGGCTGAGGGTTTTGAAGTGCCCTATCAGTCAAATCCGAGTCCGACTCCATTTTCCTTTTTAGCGCCGTGGTTATCGGCTATATATGGCGCATTGATTTTAGGACTTTTTGTTTGGATTTGGTTTTATCGTAATGTTTAAAGAACTTGATTGGCCTGAACTTCTCCATCGTATTTCGTCAAACGCTTTTTCAGAGGCCGGAAAAAAACTTTGCCTTCAAGTTGAGCTCCTAAAAAGTATAGACAAAGCTCATGAAAGTTTTGATCAGGTTTTAGCGGCCCAAGAGTTTATCGATCAGATCCATCAATATTCATTCGAAGCGATCGATTTTACAGCGCCGATCTATGAGCGCCTCAAAAAACACGCGTCTCTCGAATTAAGTGAATTAATCATCCTCAGAAAAATGGCTTCGGGAGCACAATCCGTAAAAAATATTATTAAAGGCAAAAAGGGCCTATGGCTTGAAAGTCTCAACAAAGGAATTGGCGAATTTCGAGATCAGTTGTCAGCAATCAACCATGTGATTTCACCAGAAGGCGAAATTAATGAAGATGCTTCTCCTACCCTGGCGGCCCTTTGTGATGAGCGACGCCGGTTAAAGCGAGATATTTCAAAAACCTTAGATCAGGTCATTTCGAAAAGACAAATGGAGGCGTATCTTCAAGATCGTTACGTCACTAATCGTGAAGGGCGAATGGTCATACCTGTCAAGAGTGGAAGTCAGCACGATGTCAAAGGGCTCATTCACGACGCTAGCCAAACAAAACAGACGGTTTTTATTGAGCCCGAAGAAGTTGTCCCTCTTAACAACAAGCTACGAGAGACCCAAATTCTTATAGAAGCGGAAATTTTGAGAATTCTAAAGGAGTTGAGCGACTATCTGGGCCGTCATTTGACGTTATTTAAAAATGCCACCGAATCCATGACGGCTCTCGATGTGAGACTAGCTCAAGCGAAATTCACAAAATCCATTTCAGGCAATTGCGCAAGGCTCACCACCAAAGGAGATTTTAATTTGGTGGGCGTACGCCATCCCATTTTAATGGCCCAAGGAATAAATGTAGTCCCAAACACTGTAAAACTAAACTCCCAGAAGAGGATACTCATTCTGTCGGGGCCAAATGCCGGTGGAAAAACCGTACTTTTAAAGTCAATTGGGCTTGCCTGCCTAATGGCCAATTCGGGACTTCCCATTGCCGCAGAAGCTGAATCTAGTCTACCGTTATTAAATACAATCGATCCTGTTGTTGGTGATTTGCAAAGCGTTGGTGAGCATCTTTCGACATTCAGCTCTCATATTCAACGAGTCAGTAACGCCACCAAACATCAGGGCCTCGAAACTTTAGTTCTGGTTGACGAAATCTGTGGGGCCACTGATCCTGAAGAAGGAGCGGCGTTGGCCAAAGCCTTTATCGATCATTTTTGCGAGCAAGAAGTATTTGCTATCATCACGAGTCATTTGGGTCCTCTTAAAGAGCAATGGACGACAGAAAATCCCATTGTTCAAGGTAGTCTTGAGTTCAATCGCAAAACAAATAAACCCACGTTTCAATTACTCATTGGAATTCCGGGACGAAGTTTAGCTCTATCCGTTGCTGAAAGTTTTGGAGTTCCTCAAAAAGTTTTGAAAAAGGCGCTGGCCTATTTAGCGCCAGAAAGCCTCCAAAAATCAAAGGAGTTATCTGAAATTGAATCTCTCAAGGACCAAATTTTAGAGCTAAAGGCCCAAACAGTTTCGGATCGTGATGAAGCCAACAAATCAAAACTCATCTATCAGGAGCTGGTAAAAAAGTTTCGCGAACAAAGAGACAAATGGCTCGAAAAGGCCCTGCAAAAGGCTGAGAAAAAAGTTGAAGATCTCATCGAGCAAGCAAGACAACAGCGGTTGCGCGATAAAACTCTGGTTGATATTCGTGGTGAACTTCCGGAGATAATTAAAGGGCGCTCGACGGCCAATCGTCCCCAAACCATTGAGGAATTCAAAACCGCCTTCCCTCCAGGTTCACCGGTTTACTCAAGCCGCTTGGGAAGGCAAGTGGTCATTCAAAGTGCTCCTGACAACAAGGGCCAGGTGATGGTTTTGGCTGATAGCCTGCGCGTTGCACTTCCATGGCATAGTTTAACGGCATCCCAACCTTCCGAAACCAAACCCACGACCTCCATTCGGCGACCGGCCAACCTTGAGAGCCTTGACTCTGATGAAGATTCAACCTTGGATTTGCGCGGCAATCGAATTGACGAAGCTCTTTCTCGGCTCGAAAAGTGGCTTGACGACTGCATTCGCACCCAAAAGGACCATGTTAAAATAATTCACGGCTTCGGAACTGAGCAGTTAAAAAAAGCGCTTCGCCAGCACTTATCAAAAAGCCGCTATGTGGACTCCTGGAAAGCAGGAGATAAGGACTCTGGTGGCGACGGCGTGACTTGGATTAAAATCGCCGACCTTTGACCGGGCCAACCTTTCTGGACTCTCCCTTCCTCTAGCTTCTTCCGAATGAGATGTCATGAATAAGACCGTCAGTCTCTACGCGCGCACCGTTGCGTTTGGAATAGACTTGTTTGTTGTGGCCTTTCTTCAGCTGACGATCGGTTTTGCGCTTCTTGAGGGTTACGAATGGGCATGTTTCCAGCTCGGCCATAAGCCTGACTTTGAAATGGAGCTTTTTCTTTCGCAGTTTTGCGGAGGGTTTTTCTTTTTGGGTTACTTCACCTTATCTGTAGGGTTATTCGGAAACACGTTAGGCAAAAATCTTTTGGGTCTGGTGATCATTAAAAACTCCACTGGGAAGAGACTTTCGCTGATCGATTCTTATTGGCGCTCGCTTGCCTACCTGCTCAGTAGCTGGACTTACATGGTTGGTTTTATGCTTCCATGGTTCAGAAAGGACAAACGGGCGCTTCACGACTTGGTATGTGATACCCAGTTGGCTCGAGCAAGTGCGATCGCATACGAGAAACGACTTCAGCTCGAGCTACCCCTGAAGACAGGTTTTCCTTTGACTCAAACTCCGACCACACAAGACGACCACTCTTTGGGGCGAACAGGTAACGACCGCTGATCACGTGATCAAACTGGGCCTGATTTTTTCTTGGCTTCGGAACCCCAACAGTCCCTTTAATTTCAACCAAGACACATGATTCCAATCCACAGTCAAAATCCCGAGTCCACTTGGCGCTTAATTTCGCAGTTAGAGTTAATCCCCCGGCTTGAGATACCCAAGTCTGAATGCTCTTCCAACTTTGATTTTTCTTAACGGCCGTTGGCGGCATCGGTATAGGATCCAAAAAGAAAATTGAATTTTTTGGGTATGCTCCAGCCTTTAAAACTTGGCCCGATGATGTCAGCTCCAAATCCAAAACTTCGCCGACTTCAGGGAATGCTAAATCGCGCAAATCAATTTTGCCGTCTTTGTCGTGAACCATCAATGTAATCTGGAGGTTTCCCTTTGGGGTTAGCGCCGAAACCGTACTTTGACTCTTGAACACAGCTGACTCTACTCGCTTATGTCGAATTTCGTTATTTGAAAACGTCGTGGTGATGGATTCATAGCAATGCGATAATTTGTCGGTGACTCCCACGGTTCCTTTCAATCGGATTTCAAGAGGTTCAGGCAAAGGCTCTTTCACCGCAGCCGCTGGAGGAAGTTCTCTCTTCGATCCATGGGTGCATCCCTGTATGAAAACTAGACATGCGAAGCCTGCACCTACGTATTTCGCTATGTGATTGAATTTGCTCATGTAACACCTCTGTATTGTCTGAACTTCATACTATGGTGACTTGACCCTTTCTCAGTGTCAACGTCAAAGACAGAGCTGCTATTGTATAACTATCTGAATCTATTGATTTTTTTAGCCCCCTAATGGGCACGGCACTTGCTCTTACTTAGTAGTGAGGTGGTAGCATGGACCGATTTCTTGGGCTTCAGCTTTCAATTTTGATTTGCGTGGTTTCAACCATGGGATGTGGATATTCGGCTGTTCCAACAGCGTCTAAGTACACACGCTCGTTTTCTAGCCAAACTCCCACTGGTCCCAGCGTATCGCCTACAGCTTATTGCAATCGCTTTAGCGTTCCCGATTCGACATTTTTTGTAGGCACTATCAAGAATATTCAGCAGGGCTCCGTTTGGGACGACAACAAGATCTCCATGAAGATCACTGAGATTGCGAATTCATGGTTTTCATTTCCAAATACGGCCTACATTAAGATTCGAAAAGTAAGCTTTACGACAGGCGCAGCCGAATTGGTTCAGTTTAATCTCTCTGCAGAAGTCTTAAGTCGTAATCCGGCTCTAATTCAGATTCTTAACCAAATGCAAACGGGTTTTCTCAATCCCAGCTTTATTCAGGCCCTACAGCAAGGCGGCCTTTCGCCTTTTCCTACTTTTATTATAGAAAACACAAGAGGGTTTGAAGCCCTAGAAATTGTCATTGGTGGCTCTCCAGCCTCAAGCACCCCTCAATATGTATTAATCCCCAAATTTGAAGCGGATCCGGCTCAATTCAAAAAGCGCTTACCAAGTCTGATCAACCTCCACCCATTTACCCTTGACCTAGGACTCAATTTGGATTTTGGTGCTCTTGCAAATCAATTATGCTTCTAAAAATTAGGAAATTGGTAAAACCAAACTTTATCTTAGCTTTGCTATTAATCATGGGCTGCGGCTCCTCAGAAGACTCCACACCGGGAACCTGTGGTGCCACCTTTGTAGACTCAGGAATGCAGCTTTCGGTAAAGCCGCTCGGATCAAACACCTATTTAATGGAACTTTGTGCGCCCGTTAAGCCTGCGGCGGTTTTTACGGTTTATGGGGCTCCCCAGTCTACTGACTTGGATCCCACAAACATCAACATGGCCGCCAGTTGGCGCCTTCAATCGGTTCAAGGCGTTTCTAAAACTGGAGATAAGTTCCAGGTTCAATTTCATTCGTTTGATCGTTATTTCGCTATTTATAAAGATAAAGATTTGGGTGGCGGCGTTTACCAAAAAGACACTGGCCAGGCCTTAATGTCTCCACATGCCCTTCCGAGTCAATAGCCTTTAAGAGTTCCCCACTGAGGCCCGCTCTACTTTTTCACCCTTTCGGAATCTTTCTACCATCTTGATATCGACCGTCGGAAAGCCAAAAACAGGAATGATGGCTTCGTTAGCTTCGTCTTCAACACAAACAAGAATGTAGAAAACCTTTTCAGCACCATCAAAAAAACTTGCGATAAACACCTGAAAGGTAATGCCATCGGAATCGGTTACCTGCCAAATCTCTTCAGGGTTCTCAAGGGTTTTGATTTTTAGTTCGGCATAATCCTGAAAATCTTCCGGATCGATGTCCTCCGTGATGCGATTTCCAAGCATTTCCTGATAGAGGCCGAAGGCCACGTTCTCTTCATTCATCTCGAGATCATTCAAAATCGGCTCTTCTTCGCCCTCATTTCCATCAAAAATCAGTCGCCCATGACGAAATTGCTCCACCAGTTTTTCATCAAAAGTCGGAAAGTGAAAATAGACAAAGCTCGGCTGTCCGTCACTGACATACGCCAATGCCAAATAATAAAGGCGCCTTTCTTCGTCCAAAAACTCACCAATAAATGCGCAGAGCGGATGATCGCCAGATTCTTCGGATTGATCCCAGACCTCATCAGGCTCTGTAAGAGCCAGGGTGAGATACTTCTCATATTTTGAAAATTCCGAGATCGGCACATCCCCACCGGATCGAGCCGATAGATAGAGCTTTCTTAAATTCTGGATAGTGTCTTCAAAGTACTCTCGAGCACAGGCAT
Organism: Oligoflexia bacterium; assembly: GCA_020847095.1. Lineage (GTDB taxonomy): Bacteria > Bdellovibrionota > Bdellovibrionia > JABDDW01 > JABDDW01 > JADLCR01. The sequence goes on from JADLCR010000007.1 coordinate 90,572, forward strand.
CCCCACAATAAATGAGGTCGTTATGGTCATCGACCAAAAGAGCCGAACTGTCGTCGACGATCTTGGCTCCACAATTACTGCAATATTCGAAAATGACCCGTCTGCTCAAAACTCGACCTTTGTCTTAATGAAATCTTAATTCGACATAATCATAGCCAGCTCTTGCAACGATACAACGAAATTCCCTAAAATAGAGTATGTGCAGTTCCGCAAGGAGGCGGATCCCTGATGGTGTACTTGAGCAAGTCCCAAATGGCTGAAGTGGAGTACTTGTTCAATCAATCGGCACAAGGGATTCACGTACTTTTTGACAACGCCATGATTCGTAAAGTCTTAAGCCGCCCCACTGAAGAAATTGATTTTTTTACCTTCGAGAATGTAAACAAAGTTCAAAAGGTACTTTCAGATTTTATAGCTAAAGAATCACTGGCCGCCAAAAAGGCGTTTCTCGAAAGTCTCGATCAAGACACTCACGAACTTCTTTTAAGAACCTATTTCAATATTGTCGAAAACTCCATTTACGAACAAGGCGCCTTAAAACACTAGTTCTGCGCCCGACTTCACTCTAAAGAACTTCTAGGCCAAAGCCGATAATCAATTATGCGATCGGCTATATTGGGCATTATTGTGTTTGTTTCTGGTCACGGGGTCTGGGCCGAGTATCGTGTGTATCAGCTAGGAATCAAGCAAAAGCCTCAAGATAAAGCCGAGCGAATGGTTCTCACGACCCTTGACCACCTTCAGTACCCGGATTACTTCAAAATCTACCCAAAGGAATCTGTTCGCCTTGTCGATCATTGGATGTGCCGAGGCCGGACTGACGAAATGACTCCCCTTTGCAAAAAGCCAAAGGCTCCTGCCGCAGACCTCCCAAAGTCCAGCGAATTGAGATCGCCGGCGTCCAATTAACCAAAATCCGACTGTCTGTGATATTATTTTAGAAAGCGTATTCCAGGAGGGAATATGGCTGAAATAACGCCAGCAGAATCGAGACGGGATCTAACGAAACTTAAAGATTCCCATGATCGACAAAAGCAAGAGATGAAAAGCCAACAGGAAGACGAGCTCACCTCCCTGCGGGATCGACATCGCCAACAGGTTCAAGAAGAAGAACGCGCCGGTCAAGCGGCAATCAGCCATATTCAAAAACGAAATCAACAGATTATTCATGATGCCGAAGCCGCGGCAACGGCCCAAGTGCAAGCAGTGGATTCACGTCTTGATCAAAAGTATGAACAATTAAGAAAGCGAAAAGAGAGTCAAGACACTTACATTCAAGAACTAAAAGAAAAGCAAAATACTTACACGTCTTCACAAATTGAAAATTTGAGAAATCGGGTTCAAGCTCAAAATGCACACGTCAAGGAGCTCACCGAATCCCATGAAAAGTGGTCCGATAAGTACCAAAAACAGCTCAATGAACAAAAAGAGCAAATTCAAGAGCGCACCACGGAGCAAATAA